>NZ_JBOZWO010000002.1:0-395872 GCF_050864975.1 Paenibacillus sp. GXUN7292
CTGAAATGACCCAAAAAACACAATTGTATATGAAAATTCATACATAATTGATTGGTACCACCTAAAACGGCTCAATGTATATGAAAATTCATACACAATACGCTGAAATGCTCCAAAAAACACAATTGTATATGAAAATTCATACACAATACGCTGAAATGCTCCAAAAAACACAATTGTATATGAAAATTCATATATAATTGAATGGTACCACCTAAAACAGCTCAATGTATATGAAATTTCATACACAATAGGCTGAAATGTCTCAAAAAACACAATTGTATATGAAAATTCATACATAATTGATTGGTACCACCTAAAATAGCTCAATGTATATGAAATTTCATACACAATACGCTGAAATGCTCCAAAAAACACAATTGTATATGAAAATTCATACATAATTGGTTAGCACCACGTCAAAATCGGCACTTACACAAAATTAAAGTTTTCCATCATAGAAAAGTACTAGTTTCGGTTTTTTATCAGCCTGACGAAGTTCATTTAGAATCTTTTTTTAAAAAAAGTGAATCTAGACGCATGAGATGTATTTAGATTAAAGTTCAAAAGTTTATAATCCGCGCTTCAGAAGCTCCAGCTTGTACACATACTCAAAAATAAACTCAAAAGCTTCCAAATGTCTTTTCGCTTCAAATGCATTAGCGCCCCAAGCATATATGCCATGCTTACGCAAAAGGATACCCGGTATTTTTTTATCTAGACGCTCAGTCACTTCAGGAACAATTGAAGGGATGTGCGCAAAATTAGATACAATCGGAATTTCGATTTGCGCCTCTTCGTCCCAAATGTTGAAGCCTTTAATCAATTCAACACCATCGACTGGAACTGATTTGCGGTCCCAGAAATATTCTGAAATGACGTTATTATAGACGGTATGGACGTGAAAAATCGCGCCAGCGCCTGTTAAACGGTATATTTCACAATGAATTAACGTTTCGGCAGAAGGCTTAAGGTTTGTTTTTTCACTTGGCTTTCCATCTTGATCAACAAACAAATAGTCCTCAGGCGTATGAATCGTTTTATCTTTGCCGCTGGCGGTAATTGCAAAATTAAATTCATTTGCGTCATAATCCCCGACACGCACCGAAAGATTACCGCTTGTGCCGGCAAACCAGCCACGTGAGGCGAATAATTGTTTAACTTCCTTCAGTTCAGCTAATGCGCTTTGTTTCTCTTCTAAAGATATTTGATCCAGCTTCATAATCTTAATTCCTTTCTGAGCTCGTCATTGCATCGATTATGTCAAAAAAAGTTTCAAAAGGAGTATGAGTGAGGCCCAGCTCCTTGCATTTTTCTGTTAAATGCGAACGGGAAAATATTTGATCTGCCAGCTTTGCTCCTTCAAAATCCGTTACACTGTCCCCAATTACGATCCGCTCGTACTGCTCTGCCGGAAATAAGCGCATAATGGCAGGCTTGCACATTCCGCAGTTGTTGCTGCAATGCTCATCACATGGGTGAGGCCATAAAATTTCTATTTTCTCGTCTTCAAAGCTGCTGCCATTGCAGTAAATATGGTTCTTCGGAATGTCAAACGGTTCTAGAACCGGGTAAACAAAGAAATCTATACCGCCGCTCGTAACGTAAAATAAAATATTGTTTGTTTTGCAATAATCCAGAAATTGCGCAAATCCGTCTCTAATACGCGCGTTGCCGACACTGTAATCAACGACCTCCTGCTGCATCGAAGAAGGAAGCAGCCGAAATAATTGGCTGACGCCTTCCTTGATCGAGAGCTCTGTTGATAACGTTTTTTGTACCAGCTCTTCCCAGCCCGGCGGATTGAAGTGCTTGATAATTGCGATAATATTGTCATTTATAGTGATGGTTCCATCGAAATCACAAAAGATAACCTTTTGCTTGCTCATTCTCTGACCCCCCAAGCTTCAATTGCTGCTGCAAGAGGCTCATGACCTGGCTGGCTGGCTGCGTCACGCAAGGATACGCCTTTCATAGCTGCAGTGATCGCTTGTCGGAATGCTTGTCCTCCAGCTTCTGTTCCAAGCGGATGACCGTGAATGCCCCCTCCAGCATTCACAACTACATCTAGACCAAAGTCGCCGATTATTAAAGGGACCAGCCCAGGGTGAATGCCGGCGGAAGGCACGGGGAAGCTTGCTTTCAAATGATGCATATCGTTTATTAATGCTTTTTGAACAGCCAGGTTTTCTTCCTTTGGCATGACAACTGAACCGTATGGTGACGGGAACAGGACTAGGTCCGCTCCTGCAAGACGCATTAATTTGCCTAGCAGCAAGGGGGCGCTTATGCCGTAATGCTGGGATGGATATAGAGCGCCAGCCATAGCAGGATGGGCTGCAATAGGAACGTTTATCGACGGATCGCTGCTTAGCTCATGCAGAGCATCGAATCCGTATGCCAACACATTAAATAGAAGCGCATTCGCTCCAGCTGCAATTGCTTTGCGAGCGTTTTCCGCCAGTTTAGAGGTGGGTCCTGTTAAGTTTGTCGCATAAAGCAGCTTTTGCCCTGTTGCTTGTTCTGCCTTGCGCGCTGCTTCCATACACGCCTCAACACGCTTTTCCAGCGGCGTAAGCGGGTTTTCAAACAAAATTTCGTCATCCTTGATCAAATCGACGCCGCCAAGCGCCTGTCTATAAAACTGCTCCTGTAAATTTGGCAGATCATAACCGATGACAGATTTAAAAATGCTCATCAGAAGTGGGCGGTCATGCACCCCTAGTATATTTCTTATGCCTTCCAACCCGTACTTAGGACCAGGGAATACGGAAGCAAAGCTTTCAGATACTTCAAGATCGATTAGCTTGATTTTTCCATCCATCGAAAGTTTTCCGAAAACTGTAACTAACAAAGCGGGAATGTCTCGGCTGAAATTAATGTCTGGGTAAGCGATAGAAATATCCGCATATCGCTCGCCAGGCTGCAAGTCTGCGGGTTCATGCACCTGAACGGAAACAACCTTGCCCAAATGCTTCTCCATATGCTGTTTTTGTGCCTCAGGCATTTCTGTCCAGCTGCCTACTGTCAGTCCAACTGCGATGCCCTGTGCTTTTTTATTAAAATCTGCTTTGTCATCGTAGGCGCGATAAGTTGCAATACAGTGTCCTATCATTGTGAAATACTCCTTTCAATAGCGGCTCCAAGCTCAACGGAACGATCAGCTGAACGCTTGACTGCAGCTTGTATCGCTTCGGCAAATTGAAACTCGCCAAGCACATTCAATGCTGCTTCTGTCGTTCCGTTCGGGGAGGTGACCTTTCGGCGCAATTCCGCGGGGTCTTCATTCGTTATCTGAACCATCTCGGCGGCACCAAGCACGGTTTGGGCGACTAGTTGCTTGGCTTCAACATAGGAAAGTCCAAGCGACTGCGCTCCGCTGATCATGCCCTCCATGAAGCGGTATACATAAGCTGGTCCGCTGCCAGATACGCCAGTTATGGCAGGCTGCAGTGTTTCTTCAACTACCGTACAATACCCGATAGATTGGAATATAGCTTTCATAGCTTCAAGCTGGCTGTCTGTTACATCTGGCGAGCAGCTGACTCCTGTAGCTCCTAGACCGATCGTGCTGGACGTATTCGGCATAGCTCTAACGACAGGCTGCTTCTCACTTGTCAACTGTTTGATGGAAGCAATCGATAAACCGGCAATAACCGATACAATTAATTGCTCCTCTCTTAAGTGGGACTTTAAAACCTCCAGCGCAGTAACCGCATCCTTAGGCTTCATAGCCAGTACGATAATATCCGCATGCACTAGCAGCTGCTCCTGAGTTATGCCGTTAAGAATCGTTTGCACGCCATATTCCTTCTGCAAAAACGTTAATCGCTCCTCAGAGCTGCGATTAAGCATCGAAATATTGCCTGCTTCGATTAAATTTTGCTTAAGTATTCCGCGTACAATCGCTTCAGCCATAGCTCCAGCCCCATAAAAGCAAATGCGCTGGTTGCTAAGAGGGGAAGGATTTGTTATGTCTTCACTCATATCGAATACTCCTTTATTGCCTGATTTGTCCATTGCCAGTAATTTGATATTTCGTCGAAGTTAGAGCAGGCAGACCCATTGGACCTCTTGCATGCAGTTTTTGTGTGCTAATGCCGATTTCAGCGCCATAGCCGAATTCAAAACCGTCGGTAAAACGGGTGGACACATTGTGGTATACTGCTGCTGCATCTATTTCTTGAATGAAGCGTTCAGCAAGAGCTTTATTATTTGTAACAATACATTCGGAATGCTTCGTGCTGTAGCGGTTAATATGCACTAGTGCTTCATCCAGACTGTCCACTATAGCAATGTTCAGAATATAGTCGTTATATTCTGTAGCATAATCCTGCTCGGTAACCAGCTTAGAGCCTTTTACTTGCTGATCGTAAGGCGAAGGGAGGCGAAGCTCAACTCCAGCTTCAATCATTTTTTGGATAAGTTGCTCCAAATGAAGGCTTGCGAAATCACGATGAATAATTAAAGTTTCCATCGCATTGCAAACCGAAGGACGCTGCACTTTGGCATTAAATGCAATTTCGGAAGCCATCTGTACATCAGCATCTTTATCAATATAGGTATGACATACACCTGCGCCCGTTTCAATAACCGGAACAATCGAATTTTCAACTACATTGTTAATTAGCGCTGCTCCGCCTCGAGGTATAATTACATCAAGCAAGCCTTTCAGCTTCAGCATTTCATTGACAGAGGAACGGTCTGAATTTTCAATGAGCTGTATAGCATCAGCAGGCAAAGCCGTATTTTCGAGCGCACTGCGCAGCACCGCTACGATTTGCCGATTGGATTCAAGCGCAGCTGAACCGCCGCGCAGTACGACACAGTTGCTAGTTTTCAAGCAAAGCCCAGTAGCATCAACTGTAACATTAGGACGGGCTTCATAGATCATGCCGATAACGCCGAGCGGAACGCGCAGCTTGCGTATATGAATGCCGTTAGGACGTTCAAACTGCTCCAGCAGCTCTCCGACTGGATCAGGCAATTGTACAATTTCACGCAGGCCATTCGCGATGGCCTCAATCCGTTTCTCATCAAGGGCAAGCCGGTCCAGCATAGAGGAACTGGTGCCCTGCTCCTGGCCGCGCTTCAGATCCAATTTGTTCGCTTCAATAATTGCGGCGCTTGCAGCTACCAATGCATCCGCCATTACAAGCAATGCCTCATTCTTTTGCTCCGTGGTTACATTATTCATAATTCTAGCCGCTTTTTGTGCCAATGTTGCTTTCATAACTACTTCATTAGACATTATCATAGCCTCCTTATTTAAAATGAATGATTTTGGTGTTTACAAAGATACCCACTCATCGCGATGAATGACTTCTAATCTTGCAGCGTCCACTCTGCGGCTTGCTTCCTCTGTAGACAATCCTGCAGCAGCCAGCAGCTGCTGCGCAGAATAATTGACTACACCGCGGCCAACAATATTTCCGCTTTTGCTGTATACTTCAACAACATCGCCAGGGTGAAAATCTCCTGTGCTGCTAATGACGCCGGCAGGGAGGAGGCTTTTGCCGCCTGTAACGAGCGCCGAAACTGCGCCTTCGTCAACAATGATGCGGCCTTCGGATAAGGAATGGAAGCCGAGCCATTGCTTCTTCATAGACAGGCTGTGCAGCTTCGTATCAAAATAGGTGCCTTTGCCGTTGCCGGATAGGGCAAGCTCCAAATCGCCCAACTGCTGGACCTTGCCGATAAAAGCATTCACGCCGCCGCGCATTGCTATTCTAGCCGCTTCAATTTTTGATCGCATGCCGCCTGTTCCTACTGCTGATCCTGCCCCTCCAGCCAAAGCCAATATTTCACTGGAAATTTGCTCAACGCGATCAATTTTACTTGCAGTCGGGTTAATGCGTGGATCTTCTGTATACAGACCATCCATATCTGTAATAATAACGAGATTGGCTGATTTGGTCATTGCTGCGACAAGTGCGGAGAGATTGTCATTATCTCCAAATTTAAGTACGAGCTCATCGGTGGCAACTGTATCATTCTCATTAATAATAGGTATAATTTTCTGTTTGAGCAGCTCTTCTATTGTCATTTGAGCGTTTTGAATTCTTCTGCGATTGGAAAAATCAGCTCTGGTCAGCAATATTTGTGCTGAAGTAATAGCATACTCAGAAAATGCTTCCTGGTAAGCTTGCATAAGCAGCGCTTGACCGACTGCAGCAGCAGCCTGTTTTTCATGTACGGCCTTCGGCTTGACAGGGTAGCCAATTTTTTTGAAGCCTGCTGCAACCGCACCCGAAGTGACGAGCATAACGTCCTTGCCAGCCAAATGCTGCTTGGCAAGCTCGCTTGCAAAAAAATGGATTCGTTCCCGATTAAGCCCGCCTTCTTCGGAAGTGAGCGAACTGCTGCCTATTTTCACTACTATACGTTCCGTCATAAAATCCCATCCCATAGCTAATAATTACATACTTATAATGAAAAAGATAATGAAATAGAAAAAGACCTCCGTCCAAAAAAGGACGAAAGTCTATCTTCCGCGGTACCACCTTTATTGATGCTTCCACGGAGGGAAGCATCCAGCTTATGCCTTGTAACAGCAGGCGCTGTCCGATTATTCATCGGCCGTTCAGGGGTAGGTTCGGCAAGTGGCCAAGACGAATTCTTGCAGCCGGTGGAATTCGCTCTCTGTCATGACCGTATCAAGCTTAATAGTCCCATCATTACGTTTCACGTTCTTATTTTGCTTATACATTCAAGCATATCACGATCCATTATTACTGTAAAGCTGACCGAAGCCTTTGTGCAGCAGGGATTGGCTTTAGAAAAGATTTAATTTGCCAATTCGCGCAATAGCCTCTTGAAGGCGCTCTTCATCCGCTAATAGCCCTAGGCGGACATAGCCTTCCCCATGAGTACCGAAGCCGATTCCAGGTGCTACTACAACGTCGGCTTTCTCGAGCAGCAAATCAGCAAATTGCTCAGACGTATAAGGAGCGGGAACTGGCAGCCAGCAGAAAAATGAGCCTCCTGGCGCCGCAGCCTTCCAGCCAATTTGCTCAAGCTCTTGATAGACACAATTTCTTCTTTGCTCATAGCGCTGGTTAATCTCTTGAACACATTGCTGAGAGCCAGTTAGCGCAAGGGCTGCCGCTTCTTGGATTCCGCCAAACAAGCTGCAGTAATAATGGTCTTGAATAAGATTGATCATCGCAACGATTTCTTTGTTGCCTAACGCAAATCCGACACGCCATCCAGCCATATTGTAGGATTTGGACAGCGTATAAAATTCAACACCGACATCCTTTGCTCCTTCAGATTGCAAAAAGCTGATCGGCTTTTTTCCGTCGAAGCCAATCGCGCCATAGGCGAAATCACTTGAAACAGCAATATTATACTTTTTGGCAAATGCAATAACTTCATCGTAAAATTTGCTATCTGCAACAGCACCTGTCGGGTTGTTGGGATAATTCATAAACATTAATTTGGCTTGCTTAGCTATATGCGGGTCAATAGCCTGCAAATCAGGCAAAAAACCGTTTTCTTCTTTAAGCGGCATGAAGGACATGCTGGCGCCGGCGAGTGCAACGCCTGACCAATAATCCGGATAGCCAGGATCAGGAACAAGGCAAACATCGCCTTCATTCAGCAAGCATTGACTAATTTCTACCAAGCCAGTTTTGCCGCCAAACAAAATAGCTACTTCCGTTTGCGGGTCTAAGTCCACGTTGTAATCGTCCTTATAACGTTTAGCTATTGCTTCTTTCAGAAAAGCATATCCGCTGAAAGGCGGATATTTATGATAAAGCGGATTGGTCGAGGCTTCCTGCAGCTTGGATATAATATGGGCAGGTGTAGGTCGATCCGGGTTTCCTTGTCCCAAATTAATGACATCGCGTCCTTTTGCTATTTGAGCGTTAGCTTTCGCAACGAGCTTGGAAAAAAATTGCGTAGGCAAGGACGCGAGTCGATCTGCCGGCTTAAATTGAATTGCTTGTTGATTAACCACTTCTTCACACCCTCATAGTAAACATATCATTTTAGTATACTTTAACATGTTTCTTTTTAGTTGAGAAGAAGCAAGCTGGTCAGGCATTTTTTAGCTTGATGAGCAGCGGGGTCAAATCAGATTGGAATTCAAGTACAAAGGGTTTCCGCTGTTCATTGAAGCAAAGGATAATCGGTTTTGAATTTTCGCAATGAAAAATAAATACATCATTTGTTTGAATAGATAACTCGCCAACCTTAAGAGCATAGCTCTCGTTCAAAGGTATTCGGTACACGTAGCTGCAGTTTTTGTCAGGCGCGATTTGTGGCGCAAGCCCCGTGACTGTGCCCAGAAAACCTCTGGCCATTGTTTGAAACTGTTCATCATTTGGTATGCTTTTAATTACTTTTCCAGCCTTCACATCAAATATTTGTACAGGGCGTGACAGGTTGGAGGGCGCCGATTGGGTTGGCGCCGGGGCTGCTGCAGCTGCTTGGAACATTCCCAATGAAAGAAAAAGCAGCAGCAAAAAAGCGGCACACTTCGCGGTTTGTTTATAATACATCGTTTATTCTCCTTTACAGATGGATTTTCATGTCATTGCTATTACGTTGCCCATCTTGACATGTAAGCATGAGCAGGTATCATTAGAGAAATAAAGGAACTAAGGAAGGATGAGGCTCTAATGTCAACAGCCATGCGAATTGCATTGCTTCAAATGGATATTAAAATCGGCGATGTTGAAGCCAATTACGAAAAAGTGAAGTCCATGATTGCAGAGGCGGCAGGACAAGCAGTCAAACCAGATGTCGTTATTTTTCCAGAGCTTTGGAATACAGGATTTCAACTGGATCAAATAAAAGAGCTGGCAGACCGAAATGGTGAAAGAACGAGACAGCTGCTGTCCGAGCTGAGCAGAGCATACAAAGTAAATATAATTGGCGGCTCGATTGCAGAGCTGCGCGGGGATGAAGTCTACAATACGCTGATTGCATTTGACCGCGATGGCAATGAAGTGGCTGATTATTCCAAAATACATTTGTTTCGTTTAATGGATGAGGAAAAGTATTTAAGTGCGGGTGAGAAAACAGCTTTGTTTGAGGTGGACGGGGAAAAAGCCGGCGCATTTATTTGCTACGACACTAGATTTCCCGAGCTGTCGCGCAAGCTAGCTTTGAATGGGGCTAAAATCGTATTTGTGCCTGCTCAGTGGCCACATCCAAGATTGCATCATTGGAAAACGCTGCTGATGGCGCGCGCCATTGAAAATCAAATGTTTGTCATCGCATGCAACAGAACAGGCAAGAGCGGGGATACGCACTTCTTTGGCCATTCGATGGTCATAGACCCATGGGGAGAGGTCATCGCGCATGCTGAGGAGGAAGAGACGATCATTTATGCCGATATAGATTTGGCCCTCGTTGACGAGGTGCGTGCCAGAATACCGATTTTCAAAGACCGTCGTCCCGAAATTTACGAATAATAAGTGCTCAGCTAAATGAACCGTTTATTTGGTTTTAATCGTTTCGTTGAGCGTGTGAATAAACGCTTCAGCCGCTTTGGATAAATATCGGCCTTTGCGGCTGGCTACTACAAGCGTGCGCGAAGGGCGAGGCAGGAGCGGCAGGTATACCGGTGTAAAATCGGAGCCTGCCGCTCTTGTCAACATTTTAGGAACAAACGCAATTCCCATGCCGCCTGCAACGAGCGATTGCACCGTTTCAATATTGCTGCTCTCAAACACAATTTGCGGATTAAAGCCTGCTTCCAGGCAGTATCCGACTGTAATTTGTCTAAAGCCTTGTCCACGTTTTAAACCGATAAACGGCTCATCGCTCAGCTCAGCGATAGGAACGGCTTCATTCCTTTGCGCCAGTGGATGGGCTGGCGGAACGGCAAGGCATATTTCTTCTTCCATATAAGGTGTCCAAGACAAGGATGCATCGATTAATGGAAGCGACAGTAAGCTGATATCCGTGCCTCCGCTAGCGGTGAGCTGTTCAAGCTTGGCGGTCGTTTCTTCTACAAGCACAACCTCGATTTGCGGGTATTTCTCGCCGAACACAGGCAGAACAAGCGGCAGAACATGAGCGCCGGTTATCGGCAATGTGCCAACGACCAGCCTGCCCCGGCGCATTTGCGCCATATCATCCATCTCCTGCTTGAGCTGTTCAATCGTATCTATGATTTGCTGGGCTCTTTCTACAAACACTTGTCCCGCTTGCGTAAGCTCTACGGAATTAGTCGTTCTTCTAAAAAGAAGCAGGCCAAGCTCCTGCTCCAGCTTGGAAAGCTGCTGGCTGAGCGAAGGCTGGGCAATATGAAGTTTTTCTGCGGCACGCGAGAAATTGTGGTCCTTTGCTATTTGAATGACATATTGCAGCTGTCTGAATTCCATAGGGGATCAATCCTTTTGAATTAGATTAGTTTTTATTTCCGAAATTGATATATAGACGCGACAGTTTGGAATTGTTATAGTTAATAACTATAGAGCTTATAGATATTATATCTTAGTTCTATGAAGAAAGACATGATATGATTGGTTTAATTAAATTCTATTGAAATCGACTGAATGAAACGATGGGGTGAGTATCAATGACAAAAAGAACAATGTTTGAAAAAATTTGGGACAATCACGTCATTCACCAGGAAGAAGGCAAGCCGAGCGTAATTTATATTGACTTGCAGCTGGTGCACGAGGTTACATCTCCACAAGCTTTTGAAGGGCTTCGCATTTCCGGCCGCAAAGTGCGCCGTCCAGACTTGACGTTTGCTACTATGGATCATAACGTTCCGACAAAGGACCGTTTCAATATTACAGATCCAATTTCCAAGCAGCAAATCGATACCCTTACTCAAAATTGTAAGGATTTTGGAGTAAAGCTGTTTGATCTAGACAATATTGATCAAGGTGTTGTTCACGTAATGGGACCTGAGATCGGCCTGACGCATCCAGGCAAAACAATCGTTTGCGGCGACAGCCATACTTCAACACACGGCGCTTTTGGCGCTTTGGCGTTCGGTATCGGCACAAGCGAGGTTGAGCATGTGCTTGCTACACAGTGCTTGCAGCAATCCAAAGCTAAAACGATGGAAGTCCGTTTCAACGGCAAGCGCAAGCCTGGCGTTACAGCTAAGGATATGATTCTTGGCGTAATTGCGCAATACGGCACTGACTTTGCAACCGGATATGTTATCGAATATACAGGCGAAGCGATTACTAACCTTACGATGGAAGAGCGCATGACAGTATGTAATATGTCCATCGAAGCAGGAGCTCGCGCAGGCTTGATTGCTCCTGACGAAACTACTTTTAACTATTTGCGCGGCCGTGAGTATGCCCCTGAGAACTTTGACAAAGCGGTAGAAGCTTGGTCACAGCTAACGACTGATGAAGGCGCTCAATACGATACTGTTGTTGAGTTTGATGTTGATTCACTTATCCCGCAAGTAACATGGGGAACAAGCCCTGGCATGGGTACTGATATTACAGCTTCTGTACCTAACCCAGCTGATTTGGCTACTGAAAATGAACGTAAAGCGGCAGAAAAAGCGCTTGAGTATATGGATCTTAAGCCAGGCACGCCGATGACAGAAATTGAAATCGATTATGTATTTATCGGCTCATGTACAAATGGCCGTATTGAAGACCTTAGAGCAGCTGCTGAAATCGCTCGCGGCTACAAAGTCAGCGACAAGGTAACGGCTATTGTCGTACCGGGCTCCGGCCGCGTTAAGCTGCAAGCAGAAAAAGAAGGCCTAGATAAAATATTTGTAGAAGCAGGCTTTGAATGGCGCGATGCGGGCTGCTCCATGTGTCTTGCTATGAACCCTGACGTGCTGCAACCAGGTCAGCGCTGCGCTTCAACTTCCAACCGTAACTTTGAAGGCCGTCAAGGCCGAGGCGGAAGAACGCATCTAGTATCGCCTGCAATGGCAGTAGCAGCTGCGATTAATGGCCGCTTTACAGATGTGCGTGATTGGGAAATCAAAGAAGCAGTAGCGAACTAATGAACTTACATTAGCAGGAGAGGGGAACAATTAATATGGAACCATTTAAAAAGCTTACGGGTATCGTTGCTCCAGTAGACCGCGTAAACGTAGATACAGATGCAATTATTCCAAAACAATTTTTAAAGCGCATTGAGCGCAGCGGCTTCGGTCAATTTCTATTTTATGAATGGCGCTTTTTCGAGAACGGTGATGTGAATCCTGATTTTGAGCCAAATAAAGCTCGTTATGAGGGTGCATCGGTTTTGATTTCCCGCGCTAACTTTGGCTGCGGCTCATCCCGTGAGCATGCTCCATGGGCGATTCTTGATTATGGCTATAAAGTAATTATTGCTCCGTCCTATGCGGATATTTTCTATAACAACTGCTTTAAAAACGGCATTCTTCCAATTAAGCTAAGCGAGGAGCAAGTAGAAGATTTGTTCCAGCGTACAGCTAAGCATGAAGGCTACAAGCTTAATGTTGATCTTGAAAGCAAACAGCTTTCCGATGAATTCGGCCTAAGCATCTCCTTCGATTTGGATGAGCACCGCCGACAATTTTTGCTTCAAGGCTTGGATGATATCGGTCTAACTCTTCAGCATGAAGACAAAATATCAGCATATGAAGCAAAGCACGCTGATAAGCTTGCAAATAAATAATTTCAAGAGTTCTCTGAAAAACCCTCTGGCATTTGCCAGAGGGTTTTTTGTGAAATGGAAACTCTAGCGAATGTTAGCAGCGCTATTATGCTGAAAAAGCTTGTTTTAAAATTGTAACAAATCGTGGTTTGCTTATTGGCTATAAAACACTGCCCAAATGAGCATTTGTTCACAGATAGCACCTCTTCGTTGCGTTAGAATTTCAAAAGGGGCATTTTATGAAAAATAGCTCATTCACGATTCGTTAAAATCTCAAAAGGGATATTTTAAAAGTAATAGCCCCTTCAGAATTGTTACAGCTATTCATGAATTGATGAGCAACGGATCGATTTTGTACGAAGCAGCATTTGATATGAATAGTTTTACCTCGAAAACTTACAGCATGTGCTGCATTCCAGTAGCTTAATAGAAAGATTGATAGAAAGATTGATAGAAAAAATTCTCAATTTTGCGCAACCTTTTATGACAAAAAGCGTCTTATTATATGTCTGTGCATGTCGAAAGAACACATGCGGAGCGGGCAATATCGTATTCGAGGTGTGGAATGAAAAAAATTGTTGCTGTCGTCATGTTTACTTGTCTCTTTTTTGCTTCTTTTGTTAATGTTGGACATGCCTCCGTTCCCCCTAAACTGTTTTTGGATGGCAAAAGGCTGTATAGTGATGTAGAACCGACCATTATTAAAGGCTCAACGCTCGTTCCTTTAGCTATTTTGACAGAAGGGCTGGGCTATGAGGTAGAATGGGAGGGAGATTTAAAGCGCGTAACCGTTAAAAGCAATGATACGCTCATTCAATTAATTATTAATGATTCGACGGTTATGGTTAACGGCGAGCCTCAGGTTATGAATGCCGTTCCGCAATTGATCCAATGGCGGACGATGGTTCCTGTACGGTTTATCGGAGAGCTTCTGGGTCTGGAGTTTGAATGGAAAGATGCAGAGCGCGAAGTACATATGTTTAGCCATAAGGATCCGGAGACTGATCCCGATCCTGATCCATCGGATAATGGCAGCCAGCCTATTGTGCCGACAGGCTATGTAGAGTCGGTAGATTTTGACCAAGCTTCAACCTTAAACATTACATACTCAGGCGAGGTAAAGCCAAGCAAACCATTTTACTTGAGCAATCCTAGAAGGCTTGTTATTGACTTGCCAGGTACAAGCTATACCGGAAATCACTTTTCCGAGGTGCAGGTAGAGGATAATCCGTTTATAGATTCCTATCGTCATTCCGCCTTTAGCAGCGACCCTTTAATCGCTAGAGTTGTAATCGATCTCAAGGATGATATCGGACATGTCATGACCCAATCAGATGGTCAAATTACGATTCAGCTTATGCCTGTCAGTGAAGTTCCTGAGGAGCCGACCACTGATCCGGTAGATCCTACGCCTACGCCAACGCCAACTCCGGAGCCTTCTGATCCAGGCGAAGGGAAGATATATCATGTTGTGCTTGACGCAGGCCATGGCGGCACGGATTCGGGAGCAGTAAGCAAGGATAAGAAAAAGCTGGAGAAAGATTTTACGTATACTGTAGTTAATAAAATGAAGGCAATTCTTGAAAAAGATCCGAGGGTGCAAGTACATTTGAGCAGGCCTGACGATGTGAAGATCGAGCTGCGTGACCGTGTTGCTTTTGCAGAAAAAGTTAAGGCCGATGTGTTTGTTTCAGTTCATGTTAACAGCTTTACCAAAGACACAGCGACAGGCAGTGAAACGTATTATTATCGCGATAACAGCAAGGAGCTTGCCAACATTATGCAGAAGCATCTCGTTGCAGGAACAGGGCTTGCCAATCGCGGCGTAAAAACAGCGCCATTTGTCGTAATCAAGGAAACGACTATGCCGGCTGTTCTAGTGGAAACAGGATATATTTCCAATCCGAACGACTTGGAAGTGTTGTATAACGATAAAAACCAGGATCGTATCGCTGCTGAATTGGTATTAGGCATCAAAGAATTTTTAAAACTGAATTAAAGCGGGTGAAAATAACATGCTGGATATGACTAAGCGTAAGAAGGTTTGGATTGCAGCAGCAGCACTAGTGCTGCTGCTTTCCGGCTGTGGAGCAGTGCAGAAGGATAACGGGACCGGAGGGTCGGTATCCCCTTCGCCAGAGCCTCCAGTTGTGGAGCAGCAATCTATGGAACTAACGATTTATGCGGTGGAAAACGAAAGCATGGAGCTGACTGAACGAACGGAAAAAGTATTTTACAGCAATGACCATGAATTGCTGGGAGCTGCTATAGCCTCATTGCAAGCCGATCCGGGCAACGGCTCTGCATCGCTGTGGAAGCCTATTCCGATTCATTCTACTCAATTGAAGGATGGCATCGTTACGATTGATATTGCGCTTCCGGATGAAGCGAGAGTTGGCGCGCCCGGAGAGATGCAATTGCTAGAATCGCTTAAGAAAACGTTGTTTCAGCTTGATTTTGTAGATGGAATTGAAATTTTGGTGGATGGGAACGAAACAGAGAGCCTAATGGGTCACGTAGGGCTTGACTATCCTATGACAAGAGAGTGACAATAGAGATAAATATAATAGAGTTGAAGGAGATATGTTGAATGCCACTGCATTACACATGGAAAAAAGTTATTACCGGTGCGCTTGCTGTTACACTTATCGGTTCAAGCTCCGCTGCAGTTTTGGGAGCGAACCCGGTTGCGATTTATGCCAACCAAGCTGTTGTAAAGCAAGCGACACCCTTTACTGATGTAGCCGCTGGTCATTGGGCAGAGAAGCATATTGCTAAGCTATCATTACAAGGCATTATTAATGGTTATCAAGAAAATAACGACACCTTTACGTTTAGGCCGGAGAGAAGTATTACACAGCAGGAAGCTGTCATTATGGCTCTACGTTTTGCTGGACTTGCCAATCAAATCGATGAGCATGCGATGATTCAATTTACAGAGTCATTTGTAGTAGATAATTTTTATAAGCCATACATACAGCTTGCTTTTGAGCAAGGGTTGCTTGATCGCGATGAAGAGTATCAAATAGCTGAAGATGACAGCAGCAAGGCATGGGGCTCTCGTCCAGCCAGCCGTGAATGGGTAACGAAGCTGATCGTCAAAGCGATTGGCGAAGAGGCAGTAGCCAAGCAGCTGCAAAATACGGAATCAAGATTCAGCGATGCCGGAGCTATGGACAGCAAATATATTGGCTTTATTAACGCTGCAACTCAATTAGGTCTTGTTAAAGGGCTGTCCGAGGATCGCTTCGGCCCCAAATCAAACATTAATCGTGCAAGTCTTGCTACTTTGTTCAGCAGAGCGCAAGGTCATATCGGAGTAGAATATACAGGACAAGAGAGCGGCGTCATTTCAAATCTGACGGAAGATAAGATTACTTTGTATGCTAACGGCAAAGAAACGGAATATAGCCTGTCTGATGCTACAGCGTACTATCATTATAATTCCGAGTCTGCCAGCAGCAAAGAGCAATTGCTAGAGTATGGAGACGTGACGATTATTGCTAGGGACGGCGTAGCAAGATATGTTGAAGTGGAAGGCGACGTTCAGCATATTAAACCGGTAAATGGCACTGTTGTACATTATAATGAAGCAGAGAAGCTTCTTTATGTGCTAGTGGATGAAAAGCCGGTAGAGTTCAAATACGATCCGTCTATCGTCATTGAGAATGAGGAAGGGACAACGCTGCAAATTTCTGATTTGAAGCGTGATCGCCAGGTTGTTATTACAAGTGATACGTTCCGCGAGGAGCCTCGTACAATTAGCATTGTGGCTTCCTCTGCACCGGTTGTAACGACGGCAAAAGGTCTTTTGTACGAATTTAACAACAAAATAGTTACAATTCAAGATGATACTGGATTTGTTACTAAATTTTTAGCGCCAAACACGGTCGTTACAATTGAAGGCCTGAACAACGCCAAGCTAGATGATTTACTAATAGAAAAGGATAACGTTGAGCTTAGTCTAAATGAAAAAGACCAGGTGACAGCGATCAAAGTTGTTAATCGTCAGGTTGAGACGCTAGCTGGCTATCAAGCTTATTACAATGAAAAGCTGCCTGAATTTATTACTGTATCAGATGCCTTTGGAAAACAAGCCAAGGTTCTATACTTCAGCGGCAGAACAAAATTTAATTATTTTGGTAATAATATGGAAAAAGACACCGCTTTGAAGATGCTTAACCAAAACGTTAACGTTACAGTAAGCTACACGCATGATGAGATTGTGTCTTTGAATTTTGTGAACAGCTATACGGGTGAAATGGTTCGTTGGGATACGAACGCAAAGACAATTACTATGCGCCTAGATGGCGGAGAAGAGGTTGTATTGCCTTACACCAATGCCCCTGTATACTATAAAGGCAGACCAGCGGCATCGATTGGTGATATGCGCCAAGGCGAGAAAGTTACTGTTTCGCTGAATTTTACAAAGGTTGAAGCCAGCGCCATTCGTGTTCATGTGACGGAACAGTTCCAGGTTACAGCTGTGGATATAATAAACAAAAAAATAACGATGAAAAATGCGACAACGAAAGAAAACGATTATATGCTGCTTGATGCTGAGCTGCTTACTGCAGCCGGCGGCAAGCAAACAATTAATCAAATTAAGGTAGGTTCTACGGTTGATGCGACATTCGTAGGCGATGAATTAAAGAAGCTTCAAACGGTAAATACTTCTTCAAATGGTTAATTAGGATTGATCAAATTAATATTTTGTGAAAAACTGCTCTTATGAGCAGTTTTTTTTGTTTTTTTATCATTTTCGGGTTGCGCACAGTGACAAATTTCGCTACACTTTGAACGATAGTGTTTATGAGTGTTCGCTTAAGCAGTTGCAAATCTGTTGCAGTTGCAGATTTGCTCGTATGCTGCCTAATTTTTGAGGAGAGAGAACAATGAATGCTAAGCAAAAAATGCGTGTTGTATTAGATCAAATAGCTCTTATGTTTCCGGACGCCCATTGCGAGCTCGTACATGAGAATCCGTTTGAGCTGACGATTGCTGTGTTGTTATCCGCACAATGTACAGATGAGACGGTTAACAAGGTAACGGCGACGTTATTTCAGAAATATAAACGTCCTGAACACTATTTAAGTGTTCCTCTCGAGGAGCTTGAGCAGGATATTAGACGCATTGGTTTGTTTCGGAGCAAAGCCTCAAATATTCAGAAGCTATGCCGTATTCTAATCGATAAATACGATGGTGAAGTGCCTCAAACTTATGAAGGTTTAGTCGAGTTGCCTGGGGTTGGCCGCAAGACTGCCAATGTCGTCATGTCTAATGCCTTTGGTGTACCAGCAATAGCGGTTGACACCCATGTGGAGCGAGTATCCAAGCGTCTCGGTTTTGCAAAGACGGAGGACTCCGTGCTAGTAGTTGAACAAAAGCTGATGAAGCTGGTGCCGCGAGACGAGTGGACAATTACTCATCATCGCTTAATCTTTTTCGGTCGCTATCATTGCAAGGCGCAAAGTCCGCAATGTGCAATTTGCCCGCTGCTTGATTTGTGCAAAGAAGGAAAGCAACGTATGAAGCCAATAGTTAAATCCAAAAAAAAGGGTAAGCTAGCATAATAGCTGTTGTATTGTTTTTTATAGATGCAACTGCAGTAGAAGTTATTACATATGACTTTTCTGCTTATGGACTGCAGCTATGCTGTACCCTGCACCCTAAACTAGCGAACGAGGGATGATTTTAATGAAATGTATTTCTGTATACACAAACAATTTTGAAGTTTTTTCCGATCTTTACGAAGAGGTGCTTGAATCACCGCCGCAAGAAAATGAAGATATTACTGTACAAGGTGTAACAGTAAGCGGTTCTGGCAACGTGCCGGACCAATACATCGAAAGAATGCGCCTTAAGCCTGAGGTTGTAGTTATGAGGGAAAAGGAACGCGGAGTAATGATTTTGCAGCATGGCAATGTATTTGAAATTTGTTTGCCATCACAGGATGAAGAATCGAACTAATTGAAAAGGAATGACATTCATGACGGTGCAAAGCATAGCGCAAGCGTTATACGATGCCGCCGCCGCAATGGCAGCCAGTAATGACGAAAGGCGAGCCAAGCAAGTGCAAGAGCTGAGCAGTAAGCTGACCGAGGGTCGGCTTACTGTTGCTTTATGCGGACATTTTTCGGCAGGCAAATCTACTTTGATTAATACGATATGCGGAGCAAAGCTGCTCCCATCAAGCCCGATTCCAACGAGTGCCAACGTTGTCTCTATTCAAGGCGGCGACCAGGCAATCGCTAGAGTAGAAACGATGAAAGACGGTCAACGTACAAAGGCTGAAGTTGCGATAGATCAGCTCGAGCAATATTGCGTGGATGGAGAGACCTTTACGCATGTGTCCATCCATTACCCTAGTGAAGTGCTCGGCGAGCATATTACGTTGCTGGATACCCCCGGCATCGATTCAACGGATGATGCGCATCGGCTGGCAACAGAATCTGCGCTTCATTTGGCAGATGTAGTGTTCTATGTTATGGATTATAACCATGTACAGTCAGAAATAAATTTTGCTTTTGCCAAACAGCTGAAGGATTGGGGAAAGCCGCTTTATTTTGTCGTAAATCAAATCGATAAGCATAGAGAGAATGAAATAAGCTTTGAGTCGTACTGTCAAAGCGTTGAGGATGCTTTTCACGCTTGGCATTTGGAGCCGGAAGGCATTATTTATTTATCGCTGCGGAAGCCGGAGCATCCATACCATCAATGGGATGCGCTGCTGAAGCTGCTGCAGGAGCTTGAGGTGCAGCGTCAAACGCTGTGCAGCTACAGCGTAGAGGCGTCCTTGCATCATGTTATGCAAGAGCATATCAAGTGGCTGGAGCAGCAGGAGGAGCAGCAGCGGGCATCGCTGCTTGAGCAGGCTGGAGGGCCTGAAGCTGCAGCGCAAGCCAAACTGGAGCTTGAGCGTATTAAAGCGAGCAAAGACAGCTTGGAAGCCGGGCCTGACGTTATGAGCAAGGAACTGCGCCAGCAGCTTCAATCGCTGCTTGATAATGCAAATATTACACCGGCAGCGCTGAGGGACTTGGCTCAGTTATTTCTAGAGAGCCAAAAACCGGGCTTCAAGAGCGGTTTTTTATTTGCAGGCAACAAAACGGCTGCCGAAAAGGAAAAAAGGCTGAGTCAGTTCCGCAGCGAGCTGCACAGTCTGATTAGCGCGGCGATTGAATGGCATCTCAAGCAATTGCTGCGGCAGGCTGCAGAGCAGGCAGGTTATGAGTCGGATCAGCTGGAAAGCCAGCTGCAGGCCGCTATATCTTGGCTGCCTGATGACGATTGGCTATTGCGTCGAATCCATACTGGCGCAGTATTCGGCAATGAATACACGATGACTTTCTGCAAGGATCTGGCTGCTGATATTAAAAGCATTTATCGGAAAAATGCAATTGAACTTATTGATATGATTGTTGTACAATTTGCTGCTCAAAACGAAAACAAGCTGTCTGCCGTCCGTGAACAGCTGGCACAGCTCGGCACTCAAGCTGCTGCTGTGGTCAAGCTGGAAGAGCTTGACCAGCTTTCTGATGCGCGGGAGCAGGAGCTGAAAGGGATGCTGCCGGACAGATCGAGCAAGCCTGCTCTGCCTAAGCCAGCCCGGTTTGAAGCAAAGGCTCAGACCTATAAGGCGACTGCTGATAACGGGCAGGCAAGCAGCCGTCAGGAGGCAAGCCTGGCCGACGCAGTTTCAGCTGCTAAGACGTCGTCAGATGCTGCTGCCGCTGCGAAAGACGCGGCTGGGGCGTTTGCAAGCGGCAATGCGCTTGGCAAGCAGCGTGATGCCGGCTACAAGCTGCAGCGTGCGGCCGATTTGCTGCAAGGCCACGCAGCCCTTGAGCAGGCTGCCGCCGCATTAAGAGATAAAGCGGACCGATTGCAAAGCAGCAGCTTTACGATTGCTTTGTTCGGTGCGTTCAGCGCTGGCAAGTCATCGCTTGCTAACGCGCTAATTGGAGAGCCTGTATTGCCTGTCTCGCCTAATCCGACGACTGCATCCATCAATCGCTTGCTGCCTCCTACAAAGCAGTATCCTCACCGTACGGCTCGCATCGTGATGAAGTCCGAAGAAGAGCTGCTTGATGATCTGCTTTATTCATTGGCCTTGCTAGGAGAAGAGGCTAATAAGCATGCTTACACCAATATTGAAAGCATATTGGCTGCGGCAGACCGTCTGACGCCTGACAAAATAGGTGCAAGCGGCAGGGCGCATTATAGCTTTTTGCGAGCAGCAAGCAACGGCTGGGCAGAGCATAAGGATGACCTGGGCCAGGAGCTGAAGGTTGATCATGAGCAATACGAACGGTTTGTTGCAGAGGAGTCGCGCTCCTGTTTTGTGAGGTCTATTGATTTTCACTATAATTGCCCGCTGACAGCCGAAGGAATCGTGCTTGTCGATACGCCAGGCGCCGATTCTGTAAATGCAAGGCATACAGGAGTAGCCTTTAATTATATTAAAAACGCCGATGCTGTTTTATTTGTCACGTATTACAATCATGCATTCTCTCAGGCTGACAGACAATTTTTGCAGCAGCTGGGAAGAGTGAAGGATCAATTTGAGCTGGATAAAATGTTCTTTATCGTAAATGCGGCAGACCTCGCAGCAGACAAAGAAGAGCTGGAAGGGGTATTAAAGCATGTTGAGGCTAATTTGCTGCAGCATGAAATCCGTTTTCCAAGATTATTTCCAGTTTCCAGCTTGCAGGCTCTTGATGGCAAGCTGGCTGGCGATAGCATGCTGTTGGAGAATTCAGGGCTGCCTCTGTTTGAGCAAGCCTTCCTGTCGTTTGTACAGCAGGACTTGGGGGCGCTTGCCATTGAAACGGCAGAGCAGGAGCTGGAGCGTATTAAAGCTACCGTTAGCGGCTGGCTGACAAGCGCACGCGGAGCTGCTGCAGATCGTGCTGCAGAGCTGGAGCGTTTGGCTGCCGCTTCAAAGGGTGCCATGCAAAGCCTCAGCTTGTTCGGCGAGCAGTCTGCTCCCGAACAGCTCAAGCAGGACATAAGCGAGCTGCACTATTACGTGCTGCAGCGGATTCAGTTCCGCTTTGGCGAATTTTATAATTATTCCTTCAATCCAGCTGTTTTACAGGATGATGGCCGCGACATGAAAAAGATGCTTCTGACAGCCTGGCTTGAGCTTGAGCGTCAGCTTCAGCGCGAGCTGGAACAGGAATTGCAGGCTACCTCTCTGCGGGTAGAGCGCAATCTCCACAAGCAGCAGGGCAAGCTGTATGCAGATATGGCTGAATCGCTTGAACAGCAGGTACTGGCTTATAAGGCGCCGAAATATGAAGGGGCCGGGCTGGAGGCGGCTCCCGCGCTGTTAAACAGCTTCAAGGCCCAGGAAATTGATGTGAAGTGGCTGTGGGGCAAATTCAAGTCACCGCGCTATTTCTTTGAGGGCGAGGGCAAGGGACTGCTGCGCGCAGAGCTGGAAAAGCTGCTGCTTCCTGGATTGCAAGGCTGGATGAGCGAGCATACTTTAAGCTGGACCAGCTATTATGAGCAATGCTGGAGACAGTCAACGAAAGAAGAGCAGCTGAAGCTTGAAAAAGATTTGCAGGCTCATATTAAAGGAATGAGCGATTCCTTGCAAAATCATTCAAAAGTTGAAGAGTGGAGAGCGCTGCACGATCAGCTCATTCATCTCTAATCGATAGCACTTTTTACCGAAATTATATCATGATTCGCTCGATGCGCTAAAAGGATTGTCAATCCTTTTAGCGCTTTTTTTTGCGAACTATGTTAATTTTTCAAAAAGTGAGCAATACGTATGGATGGCTATGTTTTTAGACGATTTAGGAGTATTTCCAGCGCTATATTCTGTTATCGCCGTAATAAGCTGTTTCGTTCACATATTCGCAACATTTTGGAATTTGCTCCTCTTAAGCGATGCTGTTAATATTCATTCATATCAATAACAAACAAGTAAAAACAAACAAAAAAACCAAAGATGGGGAGTTGGATCAAGTTGGACGTACTAAGGCAATTAAAGGCCTTTTATTGGCCGGAGCGTAAGTTTTTAATTGCTTCGATTTTATTTTTAATGTGTGCTACTGCGCTCGGCCTCATTTATCCAAACTTGCTGCGGTATTTGATTGACGATGTCATTCAGCCGAAGAAATTTGAACTGGTGCCAATGCTGGCTCTGCTCGTTGTCGGCGTAATTGCGACAAAAGCGATCAATCAATTTTTACATGGTTTTTTTGGCGGAAGATTAGGCAACAAAGTCGCTTATAATCTCCGCAATGCTTCGTATGATAAGCTGCAAAGCTTGTCCTATCAATACTACGACAAGGCCAAGACTGGAGACTTAATGTCCCGCTTGACCGCTGATCTGGAAGCGATCAGAAACTTCATTGGCTTTGGTTTTGCACAAATTTTGAACATGGTGCTTATGATTGTTTTTGGCGGAGCAATGATGCTCTATATTAACTGGCAGTTAACATTGATCACGTTGATTACGATTCCTTTTCTCGGATTTTTGGCGCTGCGTTTTGAAAAGCATATTCATCCCGCATTTAGGGAGATGAGACAGGCGCTTAGTAACTTGACAACAGCTGTACAAGAAAATATTACAGGCGTTAGAACAGTAAAGTCGTTTGCGAGAGAGTCCCATGAGGTAACGAAATTTTCCACTCGAAGCGATGCTTATCAAAAAAATCAGGTAGGAGCCGCTAAGATTTGGGCGAAGTATTTTCCGGTGATGGAGTTGGTCGCCAACCTTAGCGCAGTTATTTTGCTCATATCAGGCGGCTTGCTCGTCATTAATAATCAGCTTAAACTTGGCGAGTTCGTTGCGTTTTTCAGCTTAATCTGGTACATTATCGGACCGATGTGGGGACTGGGATTCCACATTAACAACTATACACAATTCAAGGCTTCGGGGGAGCGGGTGCTGGGACTGCTGAATGAGCATATCCATGTTAAGGATAAGCCGGATGCCATCGTACTTAATAAAGATCAAGTTCACGGACATATTCGCTTTCATCATGTCAGCTTCAACTATCCGGATAAAAGCAATGCTGTAACCGATATTGAGCTGGATGCTCCTGCAGGGTCAGTAATCGGGTTGCTTGGCGCAACCGGTTCAGGCAAATCAACTATTATACAGCTATTAATGCGCGCTTACAATGTGAAGGATGGCTCTATTACGCTCGACGGCATCGATATTCGAGATGTGAATGTAAGAAGCCTGCGCAGGCAAATTGCAACTGTGTTTCAGGAAACGTTCCTGTTCTCAGCCTCTATCCGCGACAATATTGCTTATGGCGCCAGCAACGTAACACAGGAGCAAATTGAGCGGGCAGCCAAGCTGGCGAAAGCGCATGATTTTATTATGGAGTCTCCGCTAGGCTATGACACGATTGTTGGAGAACGGGGAATGGGGCTGTCCGGCGGACAGAAGCAGCGTATTGCAATTGCCAGAGCGCTGTTGACCGATCCGCGCATCTTGGTGCTTGATGACGCAACAAGCGCAGTCGATATGGAAACGGAGCATGAAATTCAAGCTGGCTTCAAGGAGCTGATGAAGGGCCGCACGACGTTTATTATTGCCCATCGCATATCCTCCTTGCGTCATGCCGATGAAATCATTGTGCTGGATAACGGTCACATTGTTCAGCGCGGGAAGCATGCTGATCTTATTCACGAGCCGGGCCCATATCGCAATACGTATGAAATTCAATATGCGGATTACCTGCTGCAGCAGCGAAAAGCCCGGGCATCTGCCGCTGAGTCGAATGTTGTGCATTTGGAGCAGAAAAGAGGTACGGTGTAATGAGTACAATGTCAAAGTCAAAGCTGAGAAACCGCAACGAACGCTTTGTCTATCAGGATGACGATCAGATCGAAAAGCCTTTTAACTGGGCGCAATTAGCCCGCTTGTTCAATTATATGAAGCCTTACCGAAAGGAGCTTGTGCCGGTCATTCTAATGATGGTACTAGGCACGATTACTCGCTTAACCATTCCGCTTCTTATTATAGTAGCTATTGACAAGGCGATTGGAAAAAATGATACTACGCTGCTGCTGATCATTGGCGGCGCAATGCTGGCGCTATATTTGCTGCAATGGGTGTCCAACAGCTATCGCATCAAATATACAAGCATTATCGGCCAAAAAGTTATCTATGATTTGCGCAATCATTTGTTTCAGCATATTCAGAAGCTGTCGTTTAACTTTTATGATAAGCGTCCAGCAGGCTCGGTGCTCGTAAGGGTAACCAATGATGTCAATGCGCTGCAGGATTTGTTTACCAACGGCGTCGTTAACCTGCTGATGGACTGCATACAGCTTGTAGGTATCGTCATTATTTTGCTAGTTTTGAATGTGAAGCTTGGCTTGGCAGTAATGATTACCGTCCCGCTGATGTTTATTGTATCGACTTCCCTGCGCAAGCGAATCCGCTTTGCCTGGCAGGATGTTCGGATGAAGCAGTCGCGCATCAATGCGCACTTGAATGAAAGCATTCAAGGGATGAAGGTGACACAAGCTTACGTGCAAGAGAAAGATAATATGGGCTTTTTTGACCATATGAACACGATTAATCTAAAGTCCTGGAATAAAGCTTCCGCGCTTAATCAGCTGTTCGGGCCAGTCATAGAAATTACTGCAGCAGTAGGCACGTGCATCTTGTTCTGGTATGGAACATCTCTAGTTCAAGCAAGCGCTATTACAGTCGGTTTTCTAGTAGGCTACGCCAATTATATGGGTAACTTCTGGGAGCCGATCAACAGGCTCGGGCAAATGTACTCGCAGCTGCTGATCGCAATGGCATCTTCCGAGCGAATATTTGAATTTATTGACGAAAAGCCTAATGTCGGGGAAGCGGATCAAGCGAAGCCGTTGCCAAGCATTAAAGGCGATGTATTGTTTGACCATATCGTTTTTGAGTATGAGCCAGGCAGACAGGCGCTTAAATCTGTAACGATCGATGTGAAGGCAGGCCAATCTATTGCTCTCGTAGGTCATACTGGCTCTGGCAAAAGTACAATCATTAATTTGCTATGCCGTTTCTACGATCCTGTAGAAGGCCGAGTATTAATTGATGGTACGGACATACGAGATGTAACAATTGAAAGCTTGCGCTCTCAGGTTGGTATTGTACTGCAGGATACGTTCATATTCAGCGGCTCTATTCGGGACAATATCCGCTATGGCAGACTGAATGCGACCGACGAGGAAATCGTGGAGGCCGCCAAAGCTGTACATGCGCATGATTTCATTATGAGCTTGCCTGACGGCTATGACACGCAGGTAGAGGAGCGGGGCAATGTGCTTTCAATGGGAGAGCGCCAGCTGCTGTCGTTTGCCAGAGCGTTGCTCGCTGATCCGCGTATTCTCATTCTGGATGAAGCTACCGCAAGCATCGATACCGATACGGAGCTGAAAATCCAAGAAGCGCTTAAAGCACTGCTGAAAGGCAGAACGTCATTTATGATCGCTCATCGCCTGTCTACGATCCGCAATGCCGATGATATTATTGTTTTGGATCATGGCAAAATTGTAGAGCAGGGCAACCACGAGCAATTAATGGAAAAGAAAGGCTATTACCATGGCCTAATCGAAGCCCAGTACCGATTTATATAAGCGCTGCAAATAGAAATAGTTGATTTTTCAATTTAGAACCTCCACAATGAAAGAAAAAGCTTTCGGGAGGTTCTATTTTTTATGGGTTATTCTGCTCCACTACATGCTCATGCACGTAAATTAATGCTGCTTGGATCAGGCGAGCTGGGCAAAGAGGTCACGATAGAAGCACAGCGAATGGGAATTGAGACGATTGCGGTGGACCGCTACGAGCATGCTCCTGCGATGCATGTTGCGCATAGAAGCTACGTGATAGATATGCTTGATGGCGAGGCGCTAAGAAATGTAATTATGAGAGAGCGCCCTGATTATATCGTTCCGGAAATAGAAGCAATCGCTACAGATACATTAGTTGAGCTTGAAGCAGAGGGCTTTCTCGTTATTCCAACTGCAAGAGCTGCCAAATTAACGATGGATAGGGAAGGCATCCGCCGGCTGGCTGCCGAGCAGCTGCAATTGCCAACGGCGCCATACCGCTTTGCGGACAGCTTTGAGGAGCTGCAAGCCGCTGCGGCTGTACTGGGCTTTCCTTGTGTAATCAAGCCGATTATGAGCTCATCAGGCAAAGGGCAGAGCGTCTGCCACTCCGAGCTGGAGCTTGCAGCCTGCTGGCAATATGCGCTTGAAGGCGGACGGGCGCGCAAGCAGCGCATCATAGTCGAAGGATTTGTGCGTTTCGAGTCAGAAATTACCCTATTGACCGTTCGTTCTGTATCTGGCACGAGCTTCTGCGCGCCGATCGGCCATATTCAGAAGGACGGCGATTATATTGAATCGTGGCAGCCTCATCCTATGACCGCGGACCAAATTGAAGAGGCTGAGCTTATTGCCAGAACAATTACCGACGAGCTGGGCGGCTTCGGAATATTTGGGGTCGAGCTGTTCATAACGCAAGACGGGGTATTGTTTAGCGAGGTATCGCCGCGTCCGCATGACACCGGCATGGTAACGATGGCAACGCAGGAGCTGTCTGAATTTGCCCTGCATGTCCGCGCTATATTAGGACTGCCGATCCCTTCTATTAAGCTCGTATCGCCTGGCGCTTCGAGAACGCTCAAAGCAGACCGCGCAAGTGAAGGCTACACGATAGAAGGCGTTCAGGAAGCGTTGGCAGTTCCATCTGCGCAAGTAAGAATATTTGGGAAGCCGGTTGCGCTCGAAGGCAGGAGAATGGCTGTTGCGCTGTGCAGCGCAGCTAATGTTGAAGAGGCAAGAACGAACGCGCGAGCAGCAATTGAAGCTCTCTCCATCAATTATTACAGCAAGAAGTGAGGGAAAAGCTATGGCAAAAAAGAAAAGCAAAGCTGTGAATCATAACAAGCAAATGGATGCGCAGCCAAGCGGCAATATGCTTAAGGATTTACTCAATGCCGATGTGCTGGATAAGCTGAAGCTGCAAGCCAAGGAGACAGAGAAAGCCGAGCAGGAGCGCAAGCAGCGGGAAAAAGAAAAGGAAGCGGAAGCCAAGCGGCAGGCGCAAAAAAAATTAGAAAATGATTTTTCATATTTGCTGGACAATAGCGATCCGAACTGGAGTAAATATAAATAACACGAGAAGCAGCGTTTCGCCATATGATATTGCAAATAGGCATATGGAGGGATTGCTGCTTGAAAATATATGTACAGCACGGAGATTCTTTATGGTTGTATAGCCAGCTGTTTGAGCTGCCCTTGCAGCTGCTTATCGATTCCAACCGGCAAATAAATGCCAAGGCGCTGCAAATTGGGCAAACGGTGCAAATTCCCGGTTATCGCCTGCAAAGCTACACGGTTAAAGCCGGTGATTCCTTATGGGCGATAGAACAGAGATTTGGAGTTAAGCATAATCAGCTTATGCATTTGAATCCGGGCGTCTCCGTTTACGGTTTGCCGATTGGCCTTCTGCTGCAGCTGCCAATTGCAGTATCGACAATGGTAGTGAATACGAATCGTCCTTATACCTATGGAGCTCTAAATGAAGATATTGCACGCCTCGCTGAGCTTTATCCATTCATGCAGCTGGAGCAAGCTGCGACGTCAGTTATGGGCAAGGAAATTATCGCTTTGTCGATTGGCAGCGGCCCAAAGCGCGTTCATATGAACGGTTCGATTCATGCTAATGAGTGGATAACTACCCCTGTGCTCGTCAGATTTCTTAATGAGTATGCCTTGGCCTTAACGTCCGGAACGGACATTCGCGGGCTTAATATGAGGCAATGGTATGCGGCTGCTACGATGTATGTTATTCCTATGCTGAATCCCGATGGAGTAGATTTAGTGATAGAAGGCCCGCCAGACGAGGAGCCTTATCGCAGCAATGTACTGCAAATAAATGACGGCAATGAAATATTTAGCGGCTGGAAAGCTAATATTCGCGGCGTAGATTTGAATAAGCAATTTCCTGCATTATGGGAGCGGGATGCGGTACAAGGCCCTCAACAGCCGGCTCCCAGAGATTACTCCGGAACAGCCCCGCTTACTGAGCCGGAGGTTCAGGGCTTGGCGGAATTCACCAGGCGCAAGGACTTTGCTCATGTGCTTGCTTTTCATACGCAAGGAAAAGTGATATATTGGGGGTTCGAGCAGTTGGAGCCGCCTGAAGCAGAGACCATGGCCAATGAATTTGCCAGAGTGAGCGGTTATAGCGCCGTTCGGTATGTAGACAGCACCGCAGGCTATAAGGATTGGTTTATTCAGAATTGGCGCAGGCCCGGGTTTACGATTGAGCTGGGTGAAGGTGTTAATCCTTTGCCGCTTAGCCAGTTCGAAGAAATTTATGAGGCAGCTCTGGGCATTATGCTGGCAGCACTATACGAATGATGCTTGAGGGAGGCTGGCTTGGCAGTCTTCCTCTTATTGCTTGCATCGTTATTTAAGAAAATTAGCACTTTAGCCGTTAATCGTATAAAATGTCGTTATAAACGACGAGTTACTTTACGAATGCGGGCTGTTGCATTAAAATAGCGGAAGGTGTATTACTGAACGGGGGGAACTTATGACAGAGCAATTGGATTTATTCACGCAGCCTGCTGGCACTGATCAGCAGTATGGCGCTGATGATATACAGGTTCTTGAAGGATTGACAGCGGTTCGCAAGCGGCCGGGCATGTATATAGGAAGCACAAGCAGCTCAGGCTTGCACCATTTGGTATGGGAAATTGTGGATAACGCAGTTGATGAGCATTTGGCCAAATATTGTACCGCAATTGAAATGACGATACATAAGAACGGCTCTATTACGGTTTATGACAACGGCAGAGGTATTCCTACAGGCATGCACAAGATGGGCATACCGACTCCTCAGGTCGTATTTACGATGCTGCATGCAGGAGGTAAATTTGGCGGCAGTGGATATAAAAAATCAGGCGGATTGCACGGAGTAGGCGCATCGGTTACGAATGCTTTGTCCGAGTGGCTTGAAGTCGAAATTTTCAGGGAAGGAAAAATTCATCGCCAGCGCTTTGAATATTGGGTGGATGAGCAGGGCAAGGAGCATGTTGGAGAACCGGTATCAACGTTGGAAATTGTAGGAAATACAAATCGCACAGGCACGAAAGTTACGTTTTTGCCGGACAAGCGTGTATTTCAAAGCGGAGTATCCTTTAACTATGATATGCTTTCTGAGCGGCTGCAAGAAATTGCCTTTTTGAATTCTGGCCTAAAAGTAACGATCAAGGATGAACGAAGTGCAGCGGAGGATGTGTTCCATTATGAGGGCGGCGCCAAGCAGTTCGTGGAATACTTGAACGAAAATAAGTCGGTGCTGCACGAGGCGGTGCATTACTTCGGCGAACGTGACGATATTGAGGTCGAAGTAGCATTCCAATATAATGACGGCTATACAGAAACGCTTGTTTCCTTCGTTAACTCTATTCCTACAAGAGGCGGAGGAACGCATGAAACAGGCTTCAAAACTGCCTATACGCGTGTGTTGAACGATTATGCGCGCAAGGCGGCAATGCTCAAGGAAAAAGAGAAAAATCTTGAGGGCACTGATTTGCGTGAAGGCATGATGGCTGTAATTAATATTAAAATGTCTGAAGTAGAGTTTGTTGGACAAACAAAGGATCAGCTGGGCAGCGCATCGGCGCGCAGCGCTGTCGATGCGGTAGTTTCAGAAAAAATGCAGCAATTTCTCGAGGAAAATCCGCAGGTAGCCCAGCTTATGCTGAAGAAGGCCATGCAAGCTTCGAAGGCAAGAGAAGCAGCACGCAAGGCGCGGGAGGAAATCCGCAGCGGCAAAAAGCGGAGCGAGAGCACCAACCTTGGCGGTAAGCTTACACCTGCTCAATCCAAGGATTATTCGCGCAATGAGTTGTTTATTGTTGAGGGAGATTCTGCTGGCGGCTCGGCCAAGCAAGGGCGCGATTCCAAGCATCAGGCGATTTTGCCGCTTAAAGGGAAGCCTATGAACCCTGAGAAGGCAAAGCTCGCAGATATTTTGAAAAATGATGAGTACAAGGCTATTATCGGGGCGATCGGAGCGGGTGTCGGCTCTGAATTTGAAGCCGATGAAAGCAATTACAGCAAAATTATTATTATGACGGATGCCGATACGGACGGCGCGCATATTCAGGTGCTGCTGCTAACTTTCTTCTACCGTTATATGAAGCCGCTTATCGACGCGGGAAAAGTATATATTGCGCAGCCGCCTTTATATAAAATAACAAAAAAATCAGGGAAGCTGGAAACGGTCCGCTATGCGTGGACGGACGAGCAGCTGCAAAATTATTTGAAAGAATACGGCAAGAGCTATGAGCTACAGCGCTACAAAGGCTTAGGGGAAATGAACCCTGATCAATTGTGGGAGACGACAATGAATCCTGAATCCAGAACGCTGCTGCAGGTGCAGATCGAGGATGCGGCCAAGGCAGAACGCAGAGTATCGACGCTGATGGGAGATAAGGTTGATCCCCGCAAGCGCTGGATTATCGAAAATGTCGACTTTACACAATTTGAAGAATAGGGGGATCTGTCCATGAGCATTCTAGAGCAGTTTTTGCCTGCTTATTTGGAAGAAATTGTTGGTGATCGTTTCGGTCGCTATTCAAAATATATTATTCAGGATCGGGCTATTCCCGACGTGAGAGATGGCTTGAAGCCTGTACAAAGGCGTATTCTATATGCGATGTATGATGCAGGCAACACGCCGGATAAGCCTTACCGCAAGTCAGCCAAAACAGTCGGCGACGTAATGGGTAATTATCATCCGCACGGCGATTCGTCCATATACGAAGGTATGGTGCGGATGGCGCAGCCTTGGAAGATGGCACATCCGCTTGTTGACGGTCATGGCAACTGGGGATCGCAGGATGATGACCCGGCAGCTGCAATGCGTTATACGGAAGCACGTTTATCGAGCATTGCTATGGAGCTGTTAAGAGATATTGATAAGCGGACGGTGGCGTTTAAGGATAACTTTGACAATACAACGAAAGAGCCTGTCGTCCTGCCATCTCGATATCCTAATCTGCTTGTTAACGGTGTTAGCGGCATTTCATCGGGCTTTGCCACAGAAATTCCTACGCATAATTTGCGCGAGGTTATTGATGCAGCGGTTGCATTAATGGAAAAGCCGGCTTTGGAGCTAGAGCAGCTGATGCAATATGTGAGCGGGCCTGACTTCCCTACGGGCGGCATTATTATGGGAGAAGAAGGCATTAAAGAAGCTTACCGTACAGGCAAGGGCCGCATTTATGTCCGTGCGGTAACAGCGATTGAAGATTTGCGCGGCGGGAAGCAGCAAATTGTTATTACTGAAATACCGTATGGCGTCGTAAAATCAAGACTAGTAACGGCGATGGAAAACATAAGAATTGAACGCAAGGTAGAAGGAATCGCAGAGGTACGTGATGAGAGCGGCCGGGATGGTCTTAGAATCGTTGTTGAGCTGCGCAAGGATGCGGATGCGCAAGGCATTCTCGCTTATTTGTTGAAACGTACCGATTTGCAAGTGACGTACAATTTCAATATGGTGGCGATTGTCAACAAGACACCGATGCAGCTGGGTCTTAAGGACATGCTGTCTGCATATATCGAGCACCAGAAGGAAGTTATAACGCACAGAACGAGCTATGAATTAGAGAAGGCGGAAGACCGTGCTCATGTCGTGGAAGGGCTCGTAAAAGCGTTAAATATACTGGATGAAGTTATCGCTGCTATCAAAGCTTCCAAAAATAGAGCGGATGCCCAAAACAATTTAGTAAAGCTGTTCCAATTTACGGAGCGCCAAGCGGATGCAATTTTGACTTTGCAGCTGTATCGTCTTACTAATTTGGAGATTACCTCTTTAGAAAAAGAGCATAAGGAAGCGATGAAGCGAATCGCTTACTTGCGTTCTATTTTGGAAAATGAAAAAAAGCTCATCGGCGTAATCAAAGACGAGCTGACTGAAATTAGAAACAAATTTGGCATTGATCGCAGATCAGTGATCCGCGGCGAGGTAGAAGAGCTTAAAGTAAATGTAGAGGTGCTTGTCAATGCGGAAGAAGTGCTCGTCACATTAAGCGAGGACGGCTATATGAAACGGACAAGCATGCTGTCCTTCACAAGATCCGGCGGTGATATAGAAAGCTCCGGTGTGAAGGAAGGCGATATGATTCGTCAGGTGCTGCCGGTAAATACATTGGACAATCTGCTTATTTTCACAAAAAAAGGGCAGTATTATATGCTTCCTGTTCACCAGATACCGGAGTTCAAGTGGAAGGACATCGGAACAGCTATCGTAAATATTGTACCGCTGCCAAAGGAAGACAGTATTGTCGAAGTCATTCCAGTTAAAGATATTCAGCAGTCAACAGAAACGATCGTTTTTGTTACAAAGCGCGGGCAGGTAAAGCGGTCTGAGCTAAAGGATTATTTTACGACTCGTTCCAATTCGATTGCCGCCTGCAAGGTTGCGGATCAGGATGAAGTAATTAAGGTTGCTCTAAGCGACAACATGAAGCAGCTTTTGCTGGTCACAAAGGATGGCATGAGCATCCGGTTTGCTGAGAGTGAAGTTAATACAATGGGGCGCGTCGCTTCCGGTGTAAGAGGCATCCAGCTGAAAAGCGATGATGAAGTCATTGCTGCATTATGGGTAGCAGACGACGAAGGAGAGCTGTTAGTCATTTCGGATTCAGGCTATGCGAAGCGCACCCTGCTGCTGGACTATCCGATTCAAGGCAGAGGCGGTAAAGGCGTTCCAACGTTTGAGTTTAAAGAAGGCAAGCGAGTCCGTCCAAATGGTACGGTTCTTGCAGCGGCATTTTATTGCACAGAAGAAAAACATATTATAGCGATAACGAACCACAATACAAAGCTTGAGGCTTCCTCGGAAAAAGCGCCGATTGAGGATCGGAAATCTGTAGGAAAGCAGCTGCTTGCAGTGGATAAGAAGGAAGCAATTGAAGTTACGTTTGAAAAGCCTTCCTATGTGATGGAAGCAGGAGCGGAAAATAATTAAAGAGAAGACATGAACTTTTTGGAGACAAGCATAATCGTTTAAGCAACAAAAAACGACAGTATGCTTGTCTCAATCTGTCATGGAGTGAACGAATACCTCAGCAATTGACTGAAACTATTAATCGCGTTAATCTTTTATTCGACATTATCAATTGCTATAATTAAAAGTAGATAACGCGGAAATTGATAGGAAGCGGGTGAATAGCTTGATTGCTGATGATTTCACACGATTATGGACCAGAATGTCGAGAGATTGGAAGCTGAGCTTGGAGCAGGCGCTTGCGCCATTGACGGAGGGACAGCTTAATGTGCTTGAGCTAATATTGGAAGCTGAGACGTTAAAGCCGTCTGATCTTATCCAACATTTATCTACCTCTCCTGCAGCCATTACTACGCTGCTGGATCGCATGGAACGAAATGAGCTTATTGTTCGCACCAGGGATGAAGAGGATCGGCGTGTAGTATGGATTAGCGTATCTGAGAAAGGAAAGCAGGAAACGGAGCGCGGAAGACTTGTCAGGAGCTCGCTGATTTCGGAGTCCCTGGACAGAATATCCGAGCATAATCAACAGCTGCTTGTCTATTTATTAGGCAAGGTTGCCAAAAGCTCATAAATGCCACTGCAAGCTGCCGATAATTAAAAAGCTGATCAACCTTTAACTGCAATTAGCAGAGAGAGGCTGATCAGCTTTTTTGTTAATGCCGGGAGCTTTACACCATAATTTTTATTTTAGAGCCTCCAGCCTTTTTACAAGCATATCAAAATCCTTTTTCAGCATTTCATAATCAGAAGGCTTCAGCAGCTTATCTGAAGAAGCAGCTATCGTCTCTTCTACAGGTAAAATGCGATATCTGTAATGCTGATCCGGCTTGTAGCGGTGCACCCAGGTTGGCGTCACTTCGACATCTGTAATTTCAATCGTTTTGTCCGTCATATTTTTACGTATATTCACTTTAAATATGGCTCCGTAATCCTTGGAGTTGCCGCGTTGATTGGAGATGAAATTGCCCATAGAATATATGATTACAGCTTGCTTGGCATTTCCGTTGTCATCAACTGTTTCAACCAGCTCATAAGGCTGCAGCACATGGGGGTGAGAGCCTGCGATAATGTCTGCACCAGCAGCTACAAGGGAGCGTGCCAGTCTTTTTTGTTCTTCATTAGGCATCGTCTGATACTCTGTGCCAAAATGCAAGGCTATTGTAACGACATCGGCGCCGGCCTCTCGGATTCTATGAATATCCGCTTTAATTTTTGTTTCATCGATTAATGAAACAAGATAATCCTTTCCGGTAGGGATCGGAATGCCATTCGTACCATACGTATAGGATAAGATCCCCATCACGATGCCGTTCTTTTCCACTAATAAAAGCTTTTCCGCTTCTTCCTGCGATGCAGCCGTGCCTACATATTGCAAGCCAAGCTTTTGCAGCAGCTCCAGTGTGCGCAGTATGCCCCGCTCGCCTTTGTCCAGGGAATGGTTATTGGCCGTCGTCAACAAATTGAAGCCGGCATTTTGCAGCGCTTCGACCAGCTCATTCGGCGCATTAAACGTCGGGTAACCGGAATATCCAATATCAGCGCCTGCGACTGGTGTTTCTAAATTTGCCATTATCCAGTCGCCCTGCTTAAGAATTGGCGCCACTTCATTGAAGAAGGGATCAAAATCATAACGGTCTTCCGCTTTAATATAAGCGCCTGGCAGCTGCGGCGAGTGGCTCATAATATCGCCGACACCGACCCAGACCGCTTCTTGAAATACGGGAGCTTCCGGCGTTGGCTCAGGCGTAGCTGTAGGCACTATGCTTGGCGTGCTGGAAGTATTGACCGTCAAGTCATTGCCTTTTTCATTCTGTTTATCGATTAGATCAGAAGCCAAGTAAACAACACCGTAAACTAGCGCTGCAAGCACTAGAGAGATGATCGTTTTGAGCAGAAATCTTTTTTTTCTTCTTTTTCTTCTCATTCCATCTTAATTCCCTTCAGCATGTATTGAAGATAGATAGGCTGTTGCTGCTGCTTGCAGCTCGTCCTCCGACCATTCAGCAAACACATGAATTCCTTTTGGAATGGATTGAAAAGTCATCGTTTGTTTTGTAACGGGATGTGCTGTGGTTATAGAGGTTGACCAAAGCGCAATCGTTGATAACGCGGATGACTTGCCCTGTCTGCCATATTTTAAATCTCCTGCTAAAGGACAGCCGATATGGGCAAGCTGTGCGCGAATTTGATGTGATCGTCCAGTATGGAGCGAAATGGCGAGCAGGCTTGAATTGTTTTTAATCGCTATAACCTGGTATTCAAGAATAGCTTCCTTGGCTTCAGGGGCAGGCTTGTTGAACACGGTGACGTGATTGCGTTTTGTGTCCTTGCGCAAATAATGCACAAGCACAGCTTCCTTGGCTGGCGGCTGGCCATTGACAACACATAGATAGGTTTTGTCAAATTGCCTGCTGCGCACGGCCTCGGACATTCTGGAAGCCGCTTTAGATGTTTTGGCAAACAGCATAGCGCCGCCAACCGGCCTGTCCAGCCGATGCACCAAACCCAAGTACACATTGCCAGGCTTATTGTAACGCTGCTTAAGGTCCTCTTTAAGCAGCGTCAGCATATCTGCATCCTTCGTTTCATCCTCCTGGGAAGGAATGCCCTGAGGCTTTTCAACCACTAGCAAATGGTTGTCTTCGTAAATAATAGGAATAGGGATCAATTAGCTTCCCACCGTCCTAAAATGCCGCAAGGCAAGTGCAGTCCAGATGCTGTAATCGGCAATCCAATTTCACCGCAATTTATTTGGCCGCCGTACTTCGCCTTCATCGTCATATGCAGCAAATTATGCAGGACCGAAGGGGACAGGCCTGTTGTATAAGAATTAATAAGCAAAAACAAAGGGGTGTCTGATAATATAGTGGTGCATGTTTGCAGAAATGGGAAAAGACTGTCCTCCAGCTTCCATGTTTCGCCCTGTGGTCCGCGTCCGTAAGACGGAGGGTCCATAATGATCGCATCATATTGTCTGCCGCGTCTTTGCTCGCGTTGAACAAATTTGAATACATCATCAGTGATATATCGGATTGGAGTCGACTCCAAGCCGGATAGCTGGGCGTTTTCTTTGGCCCACTGCACCATGCCCTTGGCAGCGTCAACATGGCATACCTCAGCGCCCGCCTTGGCAGCTGCCACGGTTGCTCCGCCTGAATAAGCGAACAGATTCAGCACGCGGATCGGACGATTAGCGCTGCGGATTTTGTTCATCATCCAGCTCCAATTGACAGCTTGCTCTGGAAATAAACCGGTATGCTTGAAATTGGTTGGTTTTATATGAAAGGATAGATCTTCATAGGAGATCGTCCAGCGTTCAGGCAGGGAAGGATTCATCTTCCAATTGCCGCCGCCTGAAGAGCTTCGGAAATAATGGCCGTCGGCTTTTTTCCAAAGTCCTGTTTCATTGGCTATAGGCCAAATAATTTGCGGATCCGGACGGCGCAGGATATAAGTTCCCCAGCGTTCCAGCTTATCTCCGTCTCCCGTATCCAATACTTCATAGTCTGTCCAGTTGTTTGCAACATACATCGTTATTAATTCCTTCCTCGACAATAATTTATATCTTCGCTCATTATATCGAAGCGGGAACGTCTAAGCAATGAAAGTCGAATAATAATAGCGAATATATGCTTGGAAATGGCAAATTATTTGACAATGAGAATCGTTATCGATATCATAATATGGAAGAGATACAAAGGAAGATTATGCAGCGCTGTTTATAAAGGAGGAAATGCAATGCTTATTCAATTAAGGAAAATAGTTGTTCAGCCTGGTTTTGCAGATGAAGTGATAGAGAGATTTAGCCGTCAGGGGGCTGTCGATGAAATGAAGGGCTTTATCGATCGCACCGTTATGGTTAATCGTCGCAGCAAGGATAGCGAGGAAGTAGTGGCGATGATTCGCTGGGAGTCGGAAGAGGATTGGAAAAACTGGGAGAAAAGTCCGGTTCATATCGCGGGGCACCGTGAAAAAAGAGGACAGCAGCCGCCAGAGTATGTTATAGAGTCATCTGTCCAAATGTATAATGTAAAGGCTACGAGTACAGGAACTTATACGCCATAATAGGAAGTTGCAAGGCAAGAACGCGCATCCTGGATGAAGCATCCGGGCAACGCGTTCTTTTTTTGTTCTACATTCCGCTAAAGCCATTTGGCTTTGTTACTATTAATGAAGAAATGTGAATTGAAATAAAATTTTAGGCTGATATAATAGAGTTGAAAAATAATTAATGTGAGTAGGTAGTCAAAATGGCGATAAATGACAATATTCTTATAAAAATACGTGATATGAAAGAAAGCCTTACTCCAGTAGAAAAAATGGTAGCGGAGTACGTATTGGCAAATTTAGATGAAATACCGCATTTGTCCATTAAAAATCTGGCGATTGCGAGCAAAACAAGCGATGCCTCTGTGCTTCGTTTTTGCAAATCGCTCGGCTATAGCGGCTACAGAGCTTTTATTGTAAGCATCTCTGCTTCAATCGGTTCTATGGATGAGGAACAGAAAGATCAATATACGGATATTCAGCCTGGGGATGAATTGACTACAATCATTGCAAATATTTGTCACAATAACAGCAAATCGATTGAGGATACATTAAGTATTATCGATCGCAACGAAATTGCCCGAGCCGTCGACTTACTTATTAAATGCAACAGAATCGTATTTTTCGGCATTGGGGCCTCTGGACTAGTATGTATGGATGCCGAGCAAAAGTTTTCAAGAATTAATAAAATGTGCCATGCCTATACAGATGGCCACAGCCAGCTGACAGCAGCTACGCTGCTTGGCCGTGATGATGTTGCATTTTTTGTTTCAAATTCAGGAGATACGTCCGATATTTTAGAAACATTAGAAACGACTAGAAAGAATCATGCTCATACCATTGCGCTTACGAGATATAATAAAAGTGAGCTCGCCAACAAATCCGATATTGTGCTCAGTATATCGACGCCTGAGATTTCAATAAGAAGCGGAGCAATGGGTTCGCGTATCGCTATGCTTACTGTAATTGATATTTTATTTGCAGGCGTAGCAAGCGCAGAATATCAAAATGTTAAAAAGTATTTAACCAAGACACATAATATACTGTCAAGCAAGCACAAAAACTAAAAGAGACCTGCCATTATAATTACACGATGAGAGACATTATTCAGCAGAAATAATGTCTCTTTTTATTTAAAATAAAATATCAGAATAATATATTATAATAAAATAAAATTTCAAAATCTATTGACAAGAAATCAGTCCCAATATTACGATGTATATAAGGGGAAAAGTAAGAAAAATCAGCTTACAGCAGTTTTCGCGTATATTATCTAGGTAGGGGAATGATTTTATGAATGAATACTTTGCAGGGCTGACCACGGAAGAGATTAATGAAGCGACGGGTATGATTGACGAAAGCACGACAGAAGAAATGCTGCAATTGATCAACCGTGAGAATGCTAAAGTGACAGCTGCTGTTGAGTCCGAAATACCGCAAATTGCAGAAGCTATCGATCGACTATATGAAGTTCTAAAAAATGGCGGCCGAATGCTTTATGTCGGAGCAGGCACTTCTGGCAGATTAGGCGTGCTGGATGCTTCTGAATGCCCGCCGACGTTCGGCACGGACCCTCTATTAGTGCAGGGACATATTGCAGGTGGAGATATTGCACTGCGTACCGCAGTCGAAGGCTTTGAAGATAATGCTGAAGAAGGTATGGCTCTTATAGAACAATGCGGGGTTACGAGCAAGGATGCTGTCATTGGCATATCTGCATCAGGAAGCGCTGCATTTGTAATAGCTGCATTAGAGAAAGCCGGTCAAATGGGAGCATTGACCATCAGTGTCGTAAATAACAAGCATTCGAGGCTTGAGCAGGCATGTGAAATTTGCATTGCGCCTGTCGTTGGTCCGGAGGTCATTATGGGCTCGACTCGTTTGAAGGCCGGCACAGCTCAGAAGCTTGTGCTCAATATGCTGTCTACTGGCGTAATGGTTAAACTGGGAAAGACCTATAATAATTTAATGGTTGACTTGAAAGCAAGCAACAAGAAGCTTTATGACCGGTCCATTCGCATCGTTAGAAATGTAACTGCCGTCGATTATGATACTGCGGCAAGCTATTTGGAGCAGGCCGCTTTAAGCAGCAAGCTGGCCATTATGATGATAAAAACCGGACTTGATGCAGATGCGGCCAAACAGCAGCTGGAACTGCATGAAGGCCGTTTGAAGCAGGCGATCCAGCATTATTATGCTGCCAATTAACCGTCTATTCCATGAATGATTTTGCTTAATGCGGAAGGGGACTTATATATGAGTACATTTATTGGCAATGGTATTGATCAGCTCTCTGAGGTGCATTCTATTTTGCAAGGCAAGCGAATTGGCCTGCTCACCTCGCCAACCGGAGTGGATGCTAGCTTGCGCTCCACGATTGATATTATTCATGAAAGGTATGAGCTGACCGCATTGTTTTCGCCTGAGCACGGCGTTAGAGGAGATCAAGAGGCCGGCGCGCTTATCGATACCTATACTGACCCGGCTACAGGGGTTCCTGTATACAGCTTGTATCGCAAAGATTCAAAACGTATAACGAATGAAATGCTGGATAATGTAGATGTAGTTGTATATGATATTCAAGATATAGGCACCAGATTTTATACGTATATATATTCAATGATCTATATGATTGAGGATTGCGCGCGATTAGGCAGAGAACTGGTTATACTGGATCGTATCAATCCATTGGATGGCGTTACGGTTGAAGGCAATGTGCTGAAGGACGGCTTTCAATCCTTTGTAGGAAATTATCCGCTTGCAATGAGATACGGGCTGACTTGCGGCGAAATAGCACTTATGGTCAATGATCAAATGAATTACGGCTGCAAGCTTCACGTAGCCAAGCTGGCCAACTGGAACAGAGAGCTGCAGTTTCCTGACACAGGAAAGGTATGGATACAGCCTTCTGTGAACATTCCAAGATTTGACGCTGCATTGCTGTATCCAGGCACCTGCCTGTTTGAAGGCACTAATATTTCTGAAGGCCGCGGAACGACATTCCCTTTTGAAATGATCGGAGCTCCTTTTATTGATGCGGTTAAGCTCGCTGCCGCAATGAATAGCAAGAAGTTTGCAGGCGTACACTTCCGCCCGGCATACTTCAGACCTTCCTTTTCCAAGCATGCGGGCATATTATGCCAAGGCGTGCAGCTGCATGTGCTGGACAGAAAGGCCGTTCAATCCGTCAATATTGGATTAGAGCTGTTATTTGCTGTGAAAGAGCAGACCGAGCAATTTTCATTTCTTCCACCTATTAAAGAAGGCTCTCGTCCATTTATCGATCTTTTGGCTGGTGACAAAATATTACGTGAGCATAATGGGACAGCGGCTGAGCTTCGCGAGCAGTTTTCAGAGGAAAGCGAGCGTTTTGCAGCGATGAAAAAAGATTACCATCTATACAAGTAGTCAGGATGTGTAGCGAATGAGTTATGTTATAGGAATAGATGGCGGCGGAACTAAAACCGAAGTCGTTATCGCTGACCTGGAATTAACGGAGCTTCACCGTTTTTCGGCAGGAGCGATTAATCTTAACGGGAAATCTGAAGCGGGAGTACAGCAAAGCTTTCAGGATATTGCCAGTCAAATGATTTCACGCAATATGGATTGGGCGGATTGCAAATATGCTGCTATTGGTGCAGCAGGCATCAGCAATCCATTGGTCAAGGCGCAGCTGGAGAAATTTGTTCGTGAGATGGGATATACAGGTCCATTAACGATTGTTGGAGATCAGGTAACCGCGCTTTATGGAGCGCATCGTGCTGGCAAAGGGAGCTCAGGCGTCATTTTAATTGCAGGTACAGGCTCTATTTGCTTTGGCAAAAGCAAATCCGGCTCTATGCATAGGGTAGGAGGCTTCGGCTATTTGCTTGATGATGAAGGAAGCGGCTACAGTATAGGGCGCGATATTCTTAGCGCAGTGCTGCAAGCAAGCGATGGCAGAGCAGAGCCAACCATTTTTCAACAGCTTGTTTTTGAAAAGCTGCAGCTGAGCACGATACAAGAAATAGTCGGTTTTGTTTATGCACCGTCAACGAGTAAAGGGGATATTGCCGCGATAGCTCCATTGCTGTCTACTGCACTAGATGCGCATGATCATGCTGCACTGAAAATTGCAGACAAGAGCGCTGCTTCCCTGGTCGAGCTTGTGATTCCGATTATGAACCAGTTCGGTGCTGAGGAAGGCGCGCCTATCGCTTTTGCAGGCAGTGTTCTTCTAAAAAATAATCGGATACAAAAGGCCGTAGTGGAGCAATTGCGTATGCATTATCCGCAAATATTGTGCTATCCGGCTAAGCAGGATGCGGCTTTTGGCGCGGTTCTGCTCGCAGCAGAGCAATTAAATATAAATCAAGGATAAACGGCTCCGCCGTCCTTTGGACGGGCACGTTTACCGATGAAATATAAGAACAGATTATAAGGTGAAAAAACTTATACTTTTTAAGCAAAAAAGAGCGGTTGTCCGCTCTTTTTTTTTGCAATATTAAGGCTATTGGCGCTTTATTGTAATTTTTCCATCATTCAGCTTCAAATTTACTTTTGTTTCGCCATTGCCATATAGCATACTTGAGTTTCTTTCTCCGAATAGCGATACTAACCCGTCTTGAATGCTAGTGCTAATAAATGCATTTTCCGGCTCGTCAACGACCGTTAACTGAATGAGACCATCTCTTGCGGCAAGACTGATCGGAAACTGCAGCTTCGCTGTATGCATTTTAATAATAGCGTCCTTCATATCGGCGTTAATTGCGCCAGCCGCTTCTTCCAGCTCAAGTATACCGTCATTGCCTTTAATCGTCGTTTGAGCTGCCACCGTATTTTTCAATCTAATAAGCCCATCGCGCCCTGTAATAACTAATTGCTCCGCTTGAAGCTGCTCGATCAGCAGTGTGCCGTCATGCTTGCTGACTTTAATTTGCTCGTATTGCTTTGCAGGCACAAATAATTTAATAGCTTCTGTTTTTGGAAAAATGTTAAAGTTAAACAGCTTAAATTGCTTATTGTCGTATTTAATGAATAGAAGCGAATCTTGAACGGAAACGGACAATTTTTTATTCGTTTTATGACCCGATACTTCAATATAGGCATGGGCTCGATTAGTTGGCAAAAGCTCTACCTTGGCATCGTAGGTTAATAGTTCAATCTGCTTGTAATTCGGATCTTTAATTTCAATTTCCTGCACAGGCAATTGACGGTTCTGTTCGCTATTTGTAGCGATGGCCCCAACCAATCCTATAATCAGCAGCAAGAGCGCGATAATTGATACTTTTTTGAATTTATTCATCTTGAAGTCCTCCCTTGACAAGCCTCATGTTAAACTTGAGATATTTAATGAAGCTATTGTTAATCGCTCTTGTTGCCGTAACCATTCCAATAATGATAAAAAAGCCTAGGCCGCATAGCGCCAATGAAATAAACAATTCAAATAAATTAAACATTTCGAAATCAATAATGATGTTAAACAAGAAAAACAATGGCGCCAATACGAAGCTGATGCCCGCCAGCCAGCCTGCAACAACAAGTCCAAGCAATGCGGCAAAAGGTGCAAGCACAATAATTAAATTGAAAAAGCCGAGACCAATGACAGCCCATGTCGCACGCAGCATATTGCCAGCTGTAGTAGTTGAGGTAGCGCGTTCTATATGATAGGCGGCGAGCAGCTCTTTACTTATTTGCTTTGGCGAGCCCAGTGCAGATATCATTTGCTCCTCCGTCTTGCCATCGTGCAGTCCAAAGGTGAAATATTCTTCATAATCCTGCAGTATTTCCTGCCTTTCATTATGAGGCAGTTTAGCTAACAGCTTATTAAGCTGTTGAAAAAATTCCGGCTTATTCATACCGATTTTGTTCTCCCCTCAGCAATTAATGTGTTCACTCCGTTTGTAAAAGTCATCCACTCACGCAGCTGATCATTCAAGTAGCTTCGTCCTTCCTTCGTTAGCGTGTAATATTTCCTGGGAGGGCCTTCTGACGATTCCTTCAGATAGGAGGTCAAATAGCCTTCCTTCATTAAACGGCGCAAAAGGGGATAGACCGAGCCTTCCGAAATTTCTATCTGATCGGAGATCATTTGGACCAATTCATAGCCATAGCGATCCTGTTGATCCAGCAATGCCAGCACGCATAAGTTTAATACGCCTTTTTTAAATTGTACATTCACGAAATGCTTCCTCCCTTCACTACTGTTCATTGAACAATACTGTGTCATGACTAGTACGAATTAAGAAGAGCATAACATATGGTACTGTTCAATGCAAGGTACTGAATGATATTTAATATAAAATGGGTGCAGCTGCAGTTGGCTGTTACTAGCTATACGTAAAAAAAACCTTTTAACTATTGCGCTTCTGAGGTGAAGCAGTTCAATAATTAAAAGGTTTAAATAATAATGGCAGAGATAAGTGTGTGCGCCAAGGTCAGCAGCCTAAGCCGGCAAGCACAAACTGTGTAGTGTCGTTAACCTCCTGTTGAATTTCCTGCGGCTCAAAAACAGCTTCAGGAAAAAGAAACGTATCATAAACAGGGAAGATTAGTAATGAGGCTATAAAGGACAGCATTAAATTGAGTGAATTATACCGAAAAACATGTTCTTCCTTGCCTTTCATTAAAATCATTTTGAGACGGTCGAAATAGGGGGTAATGATTTTGCTGACGGCTTCAGATCGGGAACTCCCAGAGGATAGTTCATGTTTGAGCAGCATAAGGAATTGTTTGTCTTGCGCGCGCATATGTAAAAATATATCTATAAATCTATGCAGTGCAGCTTTAGCGTCTTGAATATTATCCATATAAGCAAGCTTCTGCTCCGTATCATGATATAAATAATCAATTACACTAAGGTAAAGTTTTTCCTTTGAGCCAAAATAGTAGGATACGAGTGCAAGATTGGCTTCGGCCATTTCACAAATTTTACGAATGGATGTCCCGCTAAAGCCTTCTGTCGCAAAACAAATTTTGGCAGCATCAAGAATTCTCTTTTTGGATTCGTCTTGTTTCTGAGTCATTCTTGTCCTCCGCATTAACTTTTATCTAATTATAGTAAAATCAAGTGCAAAATTCAAGAAATTAATATTCATTTTTACCAATAATGGATCGTGATTCCATCATCGTTAAGCCTTGCTGTATCAACTGTTTGTTGATAGTCAGTAGTCATGCTTGTAACAGGATGCGCAGCATTTATTCTGGATGAAGCAAATATATTGTGGAATGAATTACTTTATTTAAAAATGAATGATAAAATATATTAAAAAGAATGCTATTATTTTATATTTTTATAGCGGTTTGTTGCAACATGAAGAGAGGGGTTTGAAAGAAGTATGGATAAAACGATTGCCTTTTTGAGGGAAGTTCCTTTTTTTGCAAATCTTGAAATAGAAGAATTGGAAAAAGTAGCTTCTTTGCTGATTACTCGCAAATATGATCGGGGTACGAATGTTTTTCTAGAAGGAGGCGAGGGTGATGAGTTTTATCTCATTCAAAGCGGTGTCGTGAAAATATATAAAGAAAGTGATACTCGAGAAATTATTTTGGCTTTATTCGGGGAAGGCGACTTTTTTGGGGAGATGGCTGTTTTAGAAAATGAACAGACACGCTCAGCCTCTGCAATGATTATGGAGCAGTCTGTATTGTATGTGCTTAAACGAAAAGATTTTACATGGGTTATGAATAAAAATCCGCAAATCGCAATTAAAATTATGTATACTGCGCTTGAGCGCTTGCGGGCTTCCAATGAGCTTATAAAGGATCTTACTTTTCGCGATGCGCGTAAACGAATCGTGAACGGTTTGTATCGCCTCGTTGAAAAGCATGGCTTGAAATCAGGGTCCGGCGTTTTGATCGATTTAAAGCTCACCCATCAGCAAGTTGCTGATATGAGCGGTACGGTCAGGGAAACGGTAACCAAGTTTATGCTTGATCTCCAAAGTCAAAACATTATTCGAATTGATAAGAAAAAAATATTTATTTATGATATTGAAAAATTCAAGCAGCTGCTAGGTGACGAATTTTAAATGATAAGCGGACTTCATCGCTATAGAAAAAGTTGACGAAATCGTCAGCTTTTTTTTGTTGGCTCATCTAGCTTCGTCTAATATAACACTTCTTTTAAATCAGAGTATGGGAATTGCGAAATGTGGAAAGCTAGGAGAGACTTTCCATGTCTTTTAACAAAGGAGCGAATCAGATGAAGGATTTTGTCAATCGAGCGGTTTCATTAGGCCTAGGCATCGTTGTAGAAAGCAAGGAGCAAATTGAAAAGGCTGTGGACGAGCTTGTAAAAAAAGGTGAGCTTAGCAGGGAGGAGTCGGCATCGGTCGTTAATGAAATGGTAGAAAAGGGCGAGCAGCTGAGAGGCCGTCTAGAAACGATCGTTAAAAACAAGCTGAATGATCAAGCCGTCCGCAATGACTTTGCCACGAAGGAAGAGCTGCAAGCCTTAACGGCAAGAATTGAAAAGCTGGAGCAATTAATGCAAAGCTGATCAGCCGAACTTTTAAGAAAATGCCAGTCATGACGACGGAAGGTGGGAATGAACATGAGCATGAACAAAAAAATTCGTCATTTGCAGCGATATCATCATATTGCAGCTGCGCTTATGCGCAACGGGTTTGGATTCCTCATTCATGATCTCGGCTTGCCTAACGTCATTCTTAAATTTCAAAAAAACGATTATGAGGAAAAACAGAAGCATTCCGTATGGGAAAGAATTAGACATATTCTTGAGGATTTAGGGCCGACCTATGTTAAGCTTGGCCAAATTGCAAGTACGCGCCCAGATTTGCTGCCAGCCGAGTTAATTATGGAGCTCCAGCAGTTGCAGGATAAAGTAGCTCCTTTCCCTTACGACGATGTCGAACGCATTATTAAAGCAGAGCTTGGAGCCAGTATTGACAGTCTGTTTCAAGCTTTTGACAAAGCACCTATAGCATCCGCTTCGATCGGCCAGGTTCATGAGGCGAGATTATGGGATGGGACAGCTGTCGCCGTAAAAGTGCAGCGCCCGCGCATAGCAGCGAATATGGCAACTGATCTTGAGATGCTTAAAGAGCTGGCTGCAATAGCTGAGCGCCATTTCGAATGGGCTAGCAGCTACAGATTGCAGGAGGTTGTGGCAGAGCTTGCACGCTCGTTAAAAGAGGAGCTTGATTATTCTGCTGAGGCGGAAAATGGAAAAAAGTTTGCCAAAACATGCGCCAAGCACGAGAATGTTCATGTTCCAGTTATTTATTCCTCTTATAGCACGCGCAAAGTGTTAACGATGCAACTGATGAAAGGAATAAAGCTTTCTGATTTGGAAAGTCTGACAGAGACCGGTATAGACAAAAGCGGGCTTGCGTATCAATACGCCTCCTTAATGCTGCATCAAATATTAATTGATGGCGTTTTTCATGGCGATCCGCATCCAGGCAATGTGCTAGTGCTGCAGGATGGTTCATTATGTCTGCTCGATTTTGGTATGGTTGGCAGGCTGTCCATCAATATGAAGAGCCATTTCGCTTCTCTGGTTATCGCTCTGCGCAATAAGAGCTCCAAAGGCATATTGCGGGCTATATCCAAGATGGGCATCGTACCGGAGGACGCTGATGAGGACCAGCTGCTTGCCGATATCGATAAGCTGCGGGACAAGTACTACGAAATTCCGTTGAGCGACGTAAGTATCGGAGAATCTGTCAATGATTTGCTAGCTGTTGCTTTTCGGCATCAAATACGAATGCCCGTGGAATTAACGGTATTAGGAAAAGCGCTGCTTACATTGGAAGGTGTAGTAACGATGCTTGATCCTGCTATAAGCATTATAGATGTAGCAGAACCATATGGCAGGCGCCTGTTTCTGGAACAGCTCAACCCGGTTCGTATCGGATTGAAATGGATGGAGGAAATTCCTGATTTTATAGAATTGCTGTCGCAAATTCCTAAAAACCTGAAAAAGCTCAGCACCATTTTGCAGCGCGGAAAGCTGAAGCTTGATATTACTACTCCGGAATTGGCTCAGGTTTTAAATAAAATGGATCAAATTACGAATAAAATATCGCTCAGCATCGTGCTGCTTTCGTTCAGCATTATTATGGTAGGCTTGATTATTGGATCTGCTATTAGCAATCAGCATTCGGAAATATGGAACTTCCCAATCGTTGAGATTGGCTTGTCCATTTCTGGTATACTTGCTTTATGGTTAATATTTGCTATTTTTCGATCCGGCAGATTTTAGCTAAAACACGAAAAGGAGTGAATGGTGATGTCGGTAGATGTATATTTGAATTTCAATGGGAATTGCAGAGAAGCAGTGGAGTTTTATGCAGAGGTGTTCGAATTGGAGATGCCCAAAATAATGACGTTTGGCGAAACTCCCCAGCATCCTGATTATCCGCTGCCAGAGGAAGCAAAATCGTTAATTATGCATACAAGGCTGAATATAAGCGGAAGCAATGTGATGTTTTCGGATGTGTTTCCCGGCATGCCATTTATAGCAGGCAATAATATTTCGCTTTCTATTGTAACTGACAGCAAGGAAGAAATTGAAGCTGCGTTTCATAAGCTAAAGGTTGGCGGACAAGTCGGCATGGAGCTGCAAGAGACATTTTGGAGCAGTTACTATGGTATGGTAACCGATAAATTCGGCATTTCCTGGCAGTTTAATTTAGGCATGGGCGACTTTTAATGCTAATGTGCTGATTTAAAAGGCGGTGTTACAGTAAATGACTGTAATACTGCTTTTTTGTGAAATAAAATGTTCGTTTATAACATTTAGGGAGTTGTATATGGACATTATAGTCGAAACAGGTTATAGTAAGTGTTGTAAAATAACATTTGGAGGAGATGGAGTTATGTCAGCGGTAACAGCTAGATTAAATCGCATGTTTGCAGAGGATGGCAAATGCTTTGACGTTGCAATCGATCACGGATTTTTTAATGAGTATTCTTTTTTATCCGGCATTGAAAATATGAAGCAAGCTATTGATACCGTCGTTCAGGCTAATCCTGACTGCATTCAGCTTAGTTTGGGCCAGGCAAGAATTTATAAAGATATTCCGGGCAAGAAGAAGCCGGGTCTTGTATTAAGAACGGATGCTGCAAATATTTATGGCACTAAGCTTCCCCGCACCTTGTTTAGCGAATTGATTGATCAAGCGGTAGAGCATGCTGTCCGTATGGATGCGGTAGCGATATGCGTAAATTTATTGCTGCTTCCGGAGCAGCCGGAGCTCCATCATCAATGTGTAAGAAATATAGCAAAATTAAAGACTGAGTGTGAGAGATATGGCATGCCTCTAATGGTAGAGCCGCTAGTTATGCTGCCAAACGATGTGAAGGGCGGATATATGGTTGACGGTGATATAGAAAAAATTATGCCGCTTGTACGTCAGGGCGTGGAGCTAGGTGCTGATATTATTAAAGCGGATCCTTGTGATGATGTGACGCAGTATCATCGAGTAATTGAAGTGGCATCAGGTATTCCTGTGCTTGTTCGCGGTGGCGGACGCGCGGGCGACGAGGAGATATTAAGCCGTACAGTTGAGCTGATGAAGCAGGGTGCAGCAGGTATCGTTTACGGTCGCAACGTCGTCCAGCATCCTAATCCGGCGGGCATGACTTCAGCGCTTATGTCTATTGTACATAACGGTGCTTCACTGGACGAAGCGTTAGCTGTTTTGAAAGGGGAGGCCGCTAATGTCTAGTCGCATATTGCGTTTCGGCGTTATTGGCTGCGGATTGATGGGCAAGGAGTTTGCCAGTGCGGCAGCAAGATGGTGCCATCTGACAACTGTGGATGTGAAGCCTGTAATTACAGCTGTATGCGATGCGAATGAAGAGGCAGCAAAGTGGTTTACTGCGCATATTGATTCTGTTAAACGAACTTATACTGATTATAAGGATTTGCTTGCTGACCCAGAGGTAGATGCTGTTTATTGCGCTGTACCGCACCATCTCCATCAGCAAATATATATTGATATTATTGAAGCAGGCAAACATTTGCTAGGGGAGAAGCCGTTTGGCATAGATCAGAAGGCGAATGCTGCTATTTTGAATGCAATTGAACGTAATCCTCATGTGCTCGTGCGCTGTTCTTCGGAATTTCCTTTCTTCCCTGGCGCTTATCAGCTGAGCCAATGGGTGAGGGAAGGCAGATTCGGTAAAATTATTGAAGTGGAAGCGGGCTTCTGGCATTCCAGTGATTTGGATCCGAATAAACAGATTAATTGGAAGAGGAAAGTCAGCACGAATGGTGAATATGGCTGTATGGGCGATTTAGGCATGCATGTGCTGCATTTGCCTCTTCGCTTAGGCTGGAAGCCTAATAATGTGCGCGCTCTGCTGTCCAAGGTTGTGAGTGAAAGACCGGATCATACAGGTGTAATGGTCCCTTGCGAGACTTGGGATAATGCGATTTTGGCTTGTGAGGTGTCAAATGAGCAGTCTGGCACTTTTCCGATGGTGCTTTCGATGAAGCGCATAGCGCCTGGCCATGCCAATACATGGTTTCTTAAAATAAGCGGTACGGAGTTTTCAGCAGAGTTTAACACGAAAAATCCGAAACAAATTGCTTCACTCCCTTATACTTCAGGCGGTCCTCAAGCGTGGCATGTGATGGACGCCCCGTATCAGACGGCTTACAGCAGCATAACGGGATCCATATTTGAGTTTGGCTTCTCCGATTCCATCTTGCAAATGTGGGCAGCGTTTTGTGATGAAGCGGCCCATGGCGCGGTTAATCAGCCGCTTTATTGTGCGACACCAGAGGAAACGGCAGCCAGCCACGCGCTATTTTCAGCAGCGCTGGAATCAAATAGAACGGGACAGACGGTTAAGCTTTACTAAATGATAAGCACGCTGGAGGGATTAATATGTCCAAGCAAAAGACAGATGTTGTTGTAGCAGGCCATATCTGCTTAGACATCATTCCGACTATTCGGCACCAGCCAAGCGATTTGAATAAACTGTTTGTGCCTGGCAAGCTCGTTGATGTGGGCGCTGCACTTACCGCTACTGGCGGGGCGGTGTCCAATACAGGGATAGCCTTGCACAGACTGGGAGCCTCCGTTCGTTTGATGGGCAAAGTGGGGAAGGATCAGTTCGGCCAAGCTATATTGAATTTATTGCAGGAATCAGGCTCTGGCTTATCTGATGGAATGATCGTTACTGAAGGAGAGAACAGCTCTTATACAGTCGTTATAAGTCCGCCCGGATTTGACCGCGTTTTTCTGCATCATACCGGGACGAATGATACGTTTGAAAGTAAAGATGTTGATAGCGAGAAGCTGGAAGGCGTGCGGCTTTTTCATTTTGGCTACCCTCCGCTCATGCGCAAGATGTATACAAATGACGGTACTGAGCTGGAGGCTTTATTGCGCAGGGTAAAGTCTTTCGGCATTACAACCTCATTGGATCTTGCGAAGCCTGACCCTGATTCTGACGCTGGCCAAGCAGATTGGACTGGCATCTTGCAGCGTATCCTTCCTCATACGGATTTATTTTTGCCTAGCTTTGAAGAGGTGCTGTATATGCTGGACCCTGCTGAATTTGAGAAGCTGGAGGATCAATACGGCAGCCGTATGCTCAGCGCAATATACGGGGCAACGCTGTCCTCGCTTGCAGACCGGTTAATCGGGCTTGGAGCCGCAGTCGTGGCGATCAAGCTTGGCGAGCATGGATTATATATGCGTACGACTGCAAGGCAGGAGCGTATTCAAGCGATGGGAGCTTGCGCGCCAAGCAGCAGTGCTTGGCTAGGGCGCGAGCTGTTAATTCCGTGTTACCACGTTCAAGTTGTTGGAACGACAGGCGCTGGCGATTGCACAATTGCAGGCTTCCTGACAGCAATATTAAAGGGCCTGGAACCGCAGCAGGCTTTGCATAGCGCGGTCGCGGTCGGTGCATGCAATGTGGAGCAAGCCGATGCGACAAGCGGCGTTCCAAAATGGGAGGCCGTGGAGAAGCGCTTGGCGCAGGGCTGGAGACAAAGAGAGCAGCTGCTTGAGCTTACGGATTGGCAATATGATGATCTGCTGGGACTATGGAGAGGGCCGGAGGACAGGAACGGTTTATGAAACGCAGCACTGGCCAGCCGGCTTGCGCTTTCTAGTAAGCTGTCAGCATGTGTTGCAAGCGTTTAGCAAACGGTATATGATCAATAATATTATAGAACTGAAAGATTAAATAATTATGGCGGGTATAATAATGAACTTAAATACGCGACAGCAGCAAATGCTGGATCAAATACAAGCGGAAAATGAGCTGAAAATAAGCGATCTGAAGGATCGCTTCAACGTAACGGAAATGACGATTCGCCGAGATTTGGAAAAGCTGGAGAAGCTGGGCGATATTCGGCGTACTTTTGGCGGAGCTGTATGGATTGGCAAGGATGTTACGCTGCAGGTTCGTTCCGGTGTGCTGATGGATGAGAAAATACGCATTGGCAAGCAAGCGGCAGCTTTCGTAAAGCCCGGGGAATCTATTTTTATTGACAGCGGTTCGACTACCTTGCAGGTTGCCCGCAATTTGACGCAAATTCCTGATATTATTGTCGTGACCAATGCACTCAACGTAGCAACCGAGCTTTTGAATGCCAACGTCCAGGTTATTTTGACGGGAGGCATATTGCGCCAGGCTACAGCCTCCATGGTAGGCCCGATTACGACCGAAACAATTGCCAGAATGGGATTCGACCGCGTGTTTCTTGGAGCCACCGGTTATACGCCGCAGCAAGGCTTCAGCAATTCAAATTTGTATGAAGTAGAAATTAAAAAGCTTGCTATAAAACACGCAAGAGAAAGCTATATTGTGCTGGATCATACTAAATTCGGCACAAACCAGCTATTTATATTTGCTCCTGAAAGTGAGATCCAGCATGTTGTAACGGATCAGGCTGCCGATCCGCATCTGCTGGCCGGCTTGCAGCAATCTGGCGTGAATGTTGTAACGGTATAAGCAGAAAAAACAAAGAAGCAGACCTGCAGGTCTGCTTCTTAAAAATATAACAAGCTATTAACTATTTTATCATTCCGCTTCTTCTCATTTTTCTTTTTGCTCTTAAATATCTCCTGTATTGCACAGGATCCAGCTTTCTTAGCCCATGAAAGCTAGGATTGGTATTCGCTTCGATAAACCATATTTTTCCTTTCTTATCAATCCCCATATCCAGTCCTAATATGCCAACTGGAAAACGCGAGCCTAATTTTTTGGCAATACGATTAGATATAGCCCTCAGCTCGGACATGACTTTATCAGTTTGGAAATTTTGGTCGGCTCCGCTTATCGTCGGCTCTATCTTTTTGTCTTTTGCTCCTTGTGCAACGTTTGTCACTACTGCATTTTTTCTGCTTGCCACCTTGGCGCTCATCCAAGTGATGCTCCACTTTTTATCTGTATACTGCAGCACTACGCGAAAATCAAAGGGGCGTCCTCTGTAGCTTGCCAATGAAATACCTTGCTGGACAATATATTTTTTGTTACGCAGCATTCTTTTTTTCAGTATCTTCATGGCATCATTTATAGCACATTTTACTGTGCCATTTTTGGAGGAAATGAGGCATGTCGAATCGCTTAGCCTTTTAATACGAATTATGCCGCGGCCGGAAGAACCGGTGTCAGGCTTGACGTAAAGTGTGGAATATTTTTTGAGCATAGATATTAAATTTGCGGAATTCAGCCATCTCGTTGCAGGAACATGCTTAGAAAGCTCGGAATCCTGTTTTAATGGACGCTCCTTTTTCATTTTACTAAGAATATACTTATGTCTCATTAGCTTTGCTCCCTCATCAGACGTATTAATAAAGCTCAAACATTACTAGTTATGTTATTCGCAGCTCGTTCTAATGAATTGGATGAAAGTCTAAAAACGCTTAAATATGAAAAAATAGTGTAGCACCTAACTGCGGTCACAGCTGGGACCGACCAAGAAGAAACGCTGCGCGTCCTTGGCTAAGGATGTGCCGTTTCTCGGTGAAATATAGGAACAAGTATAAGGTGAAAACATACTTTTCTATATTTTAAAAAATACCCTGCATAAGCAGGGTACATTAATTAATAATTGTATATTTAATTTTAAAAGCTTTATTAGCCTAGCCGGTCGCCATTTCGGACTGCTTGTCCAGGCTGAATTAGCACGACGCCTTTCTCCGCATATACACCAAGAACAAGCACCTCCGACATAAAGTCGGCAATTTGCTTCGGTTCAAAGTTGACGATGGCGAGCACTTGCACGCCGATAAGCTCGTCTAATGAATAGCATTCTGTTATTTGTGCGCTTGTTTTTTTAATCCCTATTTGCTCGCCAAAATCAATCCACAGCTTATAGGCAGGCTTGCGTGCTTTGGCAAACGGCTCGGCTTGGACAATTTGACCTGCACGAATATCCAGTTTTAAAAAATCATCAAAAGTAGCCATATAAATACCATCCTCTAATAGTTGTAGTAACAGTATAGCATTATATAAATATTTACAAAACGATTCGGACAAATGTATAGTATGATTAGTTACAAGCTTTACATATTCTTTGGAAAATATTAATAGAAAGAAGGGGCTTTCTCGTACGTCCCAGGCTAGGAGAATTAATTTGGTAGTGATAAAAAAAATAGCGCCAGGTTTTATATTCGTCTTATTGCTCGCACTTTTCTCAACATGGCTAGGTTCATTAGTGCCGATTGTTGGCGGACCTGTATTTGGCATATTAATAGGCGTTCTTATTAATAATTTGTTGAGCAAGCCGGCATATACACAGGCAGGCATCCAATTCAGCTCCAAAAAAGTGCTGCAATGGTCCATTATTGCTTTAGGCTGCGGACTCAGTTTAACGGAGGTTTGGCGTACTGGATCAGAATCGTTTTTGCTCATGCTTATTAGCTTGATATCTGCTTTTATAGCTGCTTATGGGGTCGGCAGACTCTTGAACATACCGTTAAAAATGCAAACCTTGATCGGTGCTGGCACAGGAATATGCGGAGGATCAGCGATAGCCGCTGTATCGCCAATCGTTGAGGCGGACGAAATTGAAATCGCTTATTCCATTTCCACTATATTTTTATTTAATGTTGTCGCAGTTCTTACATTTCCGGCTATCGGCCACTGGCTTGGCATGTCGGATGCTGCATTTGGGCTTTTAGCAGGCACAGCTATTAACGACACGTCTTCCGTAGTAGCTGCAGGTTATATTTATAGCGACGCTGCAGGAGCTTATGCCACTATCGTCAAACTAACAAGAACGACAATGATTATTCCTATTTGCTTTGCTTTAGCTATTATTGTAGGCATTAAAAAAAGCAGGCAGGCAAGCGAAGAGCAGACCGTCACATTTCGTGTGACGAAGGTTTTCCCTTGGTTTATTATATGGTTTCTTGCAGCGTCATTCTTGAATACAGCAGGTTTGTTTAGCGATCAAATGCTGCGTTATTTAGACATCATTGCGAAGTTTATGATCGTTATGGCGCTCACAGCGATAGGGCTTAGCGCAGATTTTCGCAAAATGATGAAATCAGGTGTAAAGCCGATTTTACTAGGATTAATCGTATGGTTTGTTGTGTCAGGTGCCAGCTTGATCGTTCTAGCCTTGACCGGAAAGCTGTAATTTGAATAACTTCTAAATAAGGGAAGGAGAGAAGAGGGGACAGGATGCACCCGTCTTCTCTTTGTCTTCTATTAATGCTGATCAAGAACAGCGGCGTTAATACCATTAAGAAAGGCGATAGCGCTCGCTTTAATTATATCTGTATCGCTGGCGCGGCCGGAATATGTTTTACCATCCACTTCAATTCTAATGCTAACGCGGCCAATTGCTTCCTTGCCTCGGGAAAGACTGCTTATTTTATAATCCTTAAGCTGCACATCTATATCAGCCACATGCTTGATGGCGCTGTAAAGCGCATCGATTGGCCCGTCGCCGACAGCGCTGCTTGTAGAATGCTCGCTGCCTTTGGACAGAGTGACAGTAGCAGTAGGATGCAGGTCATTCGTAACGACTTGGAAGGAGGCAAGCTCAAACAGCTGGCTATTGCTTGTATCGATCGTGCGATGATTCGTTACGAGATAAAATACATCATGATCATAAACTTCCTTCTTCGCGTCAGCCAGTGCTAAAAACTTGGCAAACAGCTTTTCGAATTCTTCCCCATCCTGCACATTGAAGCCGATTTTTTCTACAGCGTTACGAAAAGCGTGACGGCCGGAGCGGGCAGTTAAAATAAGCTCCATGCTTTCTCCGCCGACATCTTCGGGTGACATAATTTCATAAACATTTTTATCTTTAAGCAGGCCGTCCTGATGTATGCCGGATGAATGCGCGAAGGCGTTCTCGCCGGTAATCGCTTTGTTAACCTGAACATCAAGCCCTGTTAAATGCGTAACGAGTCTGGAAGTGCGCAGCAGTTCCTTCGTATTAATATTTGTGGCACATTGATAGTAATTTTCGCGCACTTTCATCGCCATAACAACTTCCTCGAGAGAAGCGTTGCCGGCGCGTTCGCCAAGCCCGTTAATGGTCACTTCAATTTTTTGAGCGCCATTTTTAATAGCTGCAAGCGTATTAGCTGTTGCCAAGCCAAGGTCGTTATGACAGTGTACGCTTAGAATTACTTTGTCTTTCAAGTTTTTAAGGCGATCGTTTATGCGATAAATAAGGTGGCCGAATTCTTCTGGAACGGCATAGCCGACAGTATCCGGCACGTTAATAATCGTGGCCCCGGCTTTTACGACTGCTTCTATGGTGCTCCATAGATACTCAAAGTCTGACCGTGATGCATCCTCCGTAGAATACTGCACTTCAGGTAACAGCGTCTTGGCATATTTCACCGCATCTACTCCCATTTGCATAACGGTTTCCTTGGATCGGCTGAACTTTTTCTCGACATGAATATTAGAGGTGCCAAGCACGATATGAATGAATGGATTTTGCGCCAATTTAACACTTTCATAGACGGCATCTATATCGCTTTTTACGGCTCTGGCAAGAGCGGTAATCGATACGGAATCGCCCACTGTGCGTGCTATTTCCTGTACGGCTTTGAAGTCTCCGGCAGAGGAGGCGGGGAAGCCAGCCTCGATAATGTCAACCTGCAGTCTTTTCAATTGAGCGGCAAGCTCGATCTTTTGCTGCATATTCAGTTTTGCTCCTGGAACTTGCTCACCATCGCGTAGCGTTGTATCAAATACAATTATATTTCTTGTCATAGGTAACGCCTCCTAAGTATTTTAATTAAAATAAAGCTTAATTGAGGGTTAAGCAGCATGATTCGAAATCAATTTACAGCGCGCGCAGCCTTAATTGAAAACAAAAAAACCTCATCTCTGTTATAGAGACGAGGTTAACCCGCGGTACCACTCTAATTCATTCCTAAAAAGGAATGAGCTCAATTCGATGGCTATCACCATCTATCCCTGTAACGGTGGAATTCCGGTTGACCCTACATATCAGGCAACTGTTCATAGACGAGTTCAACATGTTCAACCTGCCGCTTCGCACCACCCAGCGACTCTCTGATAAGTCAATACATATTTACTATTTCTAATCAGCACATTTGATTATTTGAAATTATTGCTTATTATATTGACCATTTTTTGCTTTGTCAAGTCATAAATATAATTTTTTTTTAAATGGATTGTTTTTCTGCCGCCGAAAAGGGATGCGCAACGATGCGGTCGTTCCTTCGTTAAGCTTGCTGTTTTTCCTGTACAGAATTGAAAGCTGCCAAACTGGGCAATGATGCTGCATTATTTGGCGCTGTGTATCCTTTTTTTAAGATTGACGTGCTGCTTTTGATTGCCTTTTATTATATATCGTATTCCGCAAACAACCGGATTTCATTTGTCTTTACAGCTTTTAAGCAGATTAGCGCTGCAAAAAAAAGTAATTGGTGTTAAAATGTCGGGAGAAAGCACCTTCGAAATGCAGCAGTACAAGACAGCTGGCGGAGAAGGCCTTCTCGTCTTCAATGGTCCGGACGAGCCGTTTTTAGCAGGCAGAATTATCAGTCATAATGACCATGACTCTCAAGTACAATTGAATAAAGAAATTGAGGAGACAGCAGCTTATTATTTTAGCAAATAAGGAGAACTGCACTATGCTGAATGTTATAAAAGGCGGATTAGTAGTTTCATGCCAAGCGCTCGAGCATGAGCCTCTGCATAGCTCCTTTATTATGGCCAAAATGGCATTGGCAGCCAAGGAGGGCGGAGCCGCGGGGATAAGAGCGAATTCGAAGCGGGACATTATAGCGATTAAGCAAGAGGTAGCATTGCCAGTGATCGGTATCGTGAAGCGAGATTACGAGGGCAGTGAAGTGTTCATTACAGCTACGAAAATAGAAATTGACGAACTGCTGGAGAGCGGCTGCGACATGATTGCGATGGATGCTACGATGCGCGCGCGCCCTAATGGCGAAACGTTATTAGAGCTGGTTAATTATTGCAGATCACAGAATCCGGCAATAGAGCTGATGGGCGATGTGTCAACGCTTAGCGAGGCTGTGCTTGCGCAGCAATTAGGATTTGATTGCGTATCTACAACACTTTACGGCTATACGCGAGAAACTGCTTTAAACAAGCTTTATCATAACGATTTTGATTTTTTGAAGCTTGTGTTGAAAGAACTTCGCATTCCTGTTATTGCTGAAGGAAATGTACTTACTCCTGAAATGTTCAAGCGCTGCCTGGAGCTGGGTGCGACTTCCGTTGTAGTAGGGGGCGCGATTACAAGGCCGCGGGATATTACGGCAAGATTTACGGAGGCGCTTTCACGAATAAAGTGAAAATGACTGTGCGAACAAGGTTGACATTGCCAATTTATTTCTCTATACTGTCTGTAATCTAATATTTGCTATACGATGAAAGAGCTTAGTAGCAGCTTTGTTCCTGTCTCAGAAAGCCGAGGTTGATGCGACTCGGTACATACAATGACTGTGAATTACAACTCTGGAGTATCTTGGGTAATGCCAAGCGGAGTGGCGAACGATAACTTGCCAAGAGTGGTATTTCGGAGCTTTTTCATTTCAGATTTTCATCTGATATTTAAGCGAGAATACAAATTGGGTGGTAACACGGTTAATGAATCGTCCCTTGTCTGTCAAGACAAGGCGGCGATTTTTTTGTTTTTCAAGCATAAAGGGCAGCGAAACCGTTTATCCTTGGGCCGTATTAACTTTAGAGGAGTGTGTGCAAGATGAATATTATTGATGAATTAGAGTGGCGTGATGCCATTAACCAGCAAACGGATGCAGAAGGGCTGCGCGAATTAACGAATGAGAAATCCATTTCATTATACTGCGGTGTAGATCCTACAGGCGACAGTATGCATATTGGACACCTGATCCCATTTATTATGCTGAAGCGATTCCAGCTGGCAGGGCATAAGCCTGTTATTCTTATTGGCGGTGCAACGGGAACGATCGGCGATCCGAGCGGTCGTCAATCAGAGCGTTCCCTGCAAACATTAGAACAAATTCAAGCCAATGTAGAAGCGCTGACGGAACAGATGAAGAAGCTGTTTATTACTGAAGGCGATAATCAAATTCGTATGGTAAACAACTATGACTGGACCCATAAAATCAATGTTATTGAGTTTTTGCGCGACTTTGGCAAAAATTTCAGCATAAACGTTATGTTGGCAAAGGATGTAGTGGCAAGCCGCTTGGACAGCGGAATATCTTTTACAGAGTTCTCCTACCAAATTTTGCAGTCGATCGATTACTTGCATCTGTTCAAGCACGAGGATGTGCAGCTGCAAATCGGCGGATCGGATCAATGGGGCAATATTACGAGCGGGCTGGATTTGATTCGCAGGAAAGAAGGGTCAGAGTCCAAAGCATTCGGGCTTACGATTCCGCTTATGCTTAAAGCGGACGGCACGAAGTTCGGCAAAACAGCCGGCGGGGCAGTATGGCTCGATCCAAAGAAAACTACTCCTTACGAGTTTTACCAATTTTGGGCAAATACAGATGATCGGGATGTTGTGAAATACCTTAAGTATTTTACGTTCCTAACGAAAGAGCAAATCGATTTACTTGCGGAAAAAGTGCAAACTGAGCCGCATAAGCGTGAGGCGCAAAAAACACTTGCAGAAGAAATGACCCGTTTCGTTCATGGCGAGGAAATGCTGGAGCAGGCGAAACGAATTACAGCGGCGCTTTTCAGCGGCGATATCAAAGAGCTGACTGTTGATGAGATTGAGCAGGGCTTTAAGGAAATGCCGACATTTGAAGCTGCTAAGGAAACTAAAAATATTGTAGATTGGCTTGTAGATGTCGGCATCGAACCATCCAAGCGTCAAGCTCGCGAAGATATAATAAATGGCGCAATATCGGTGAACGGTGAGCGGATGCAGGATTTGGCTTACGAGGTTTCAGAAGGCGATGCGATCGGCGGCAAGTTTATTATTATTCGCAAAGGCAAGAAAAACTACAGCTTGGTCAAAATCGTCTAGCATATAAGCAGTCTCTGGCAAAATATTGTCAGAGGCTGCTTTGCATTTCGAGAGTGATCTGTTTTAATAGATAGTAGAGGAAGATGTAATTCCTTGCCATGATGAATTGTCAACATACTGGAGGGCATTTTATGAAAACGCTGCAATTTCAATTGACCGAAGACAATCGTGTAACTTTAACAGCTTATCTAATCGAGGATTCCAGAGAAATGACAAATTGGGCGAAGCGGCCTGCAGTTTTGGTGCTGCCAGGCGGAGGTTACAGCTACACCTCGGACCGTGAAGCAGATCCTGTGGCGCTTAGTTATTTGGCACAAGGCTTTCATGCTTTCGTGCTTCGGTATTCAACAGCCGAGCACGGCCAATTTCCAGCACCATTTATCGATGCTTCCCGTGCGATGAGTCTTATTCGCAAGCAGGCGGATGAGTGGCATTTGGATCCAGATCGGCTTGCGGTATGCGGCTTTTCCGCAGGCGGTCATTTGGCAGCAAGTCTCGGAACGATGTGGAATGATCCGAAGCTGATTGAAGCGGCTGGCATTGAGGCTGGCGAGAATAAACCGAATGCGTTGATATTGGGTTATCCGGTTATAACTTGCGGAGATGACACGGCGGGACATTTAAACAATATGTGGAAAATTGCGATGGGAGATCAGCCATCTGAACAGATGCAGCGCCAACTGTCCTGTGAGCTGCATGCATGCGCGCATACTCCGCCAGCTTTTATTTTCCACACCTATATGGACAATGTTGTACCTGTTGAAAATGCGCTGCTGTTTGCACAAGCCCTCGCTAAGCATGATGTTCCGTTTGAGCTGCATATTTATCCGAACGGCGTGCATGGCTTTTCGCTAGCGAATGAAATTACGTCTACTGGAAGAGGAAATATGGTTGATAGAGATGCCGCAGAATGGTTAACAATGAGCAGCAGCTGGCTTTGGCGCCTATTTAATATGTATGAGCAGCCTGAGCAGGCGGATTTGGAGAGAGCAAAACTGCTATAGAAAATAACGTAATGCTGGTGTGTTGCAGGCGTTCTGCAAACGTATCGCATAGCATGCAACTGATGTGTTGCTAGCGTATTGCTGGCGTGCATAAAGCACATTGCTAACAAGGAGAATTTCATGATTATTAGAACTGAATCGGAAGCAGATCTCGAGGGTATATTTCAAGTTCATTATGCTGCATTTGGAAATCGTAACGACGAAGCTAGACTGGTAGAAAGCGTAAGACAGTCAGAGGGATTCGTTTCGGAACTGTCATTAGTTGCAGAGTGCGGCGGCGAAATATGTGGACATCTGCTTCTAAGCAAAGCTCAGATCGTTGAAGAAAATAAAAATCATGAAGTTTTAGCACTTGCCCCAATAGCTGTTAGGCCTGAATCGCTGTTTCGTTCTATTGTTGTTTGTTGCTATATTCGCAATGAATCGCTATTCGTTAGGGGATTTGTTACAATGAAACATGCCGTTCAAAAAACATGCCAGTCCTAAGGACGCTTCGACTTTTTCTTAAACGGTGATTATACTAAATAGTTAGTTTTGGATCGGAGGGAGGTTGGTTCGCAGTTTATTTAAAACGGAGCATAAGGCGTTTTGCATTTCCATATTTATTAAAGGAATTCAGATGATCGAATACTTTAATAGGGAGCGAAGGCCGTGCATATCGTGACAGAACGATTAATTGTAAGGGAATTTAAATATAATGATTGGAATGATGTTTTTAATTATACCTCCAGTATGGAGGTAATGAAATATTTGCCGGAAGAGGTTTATACCGAAGAGAAAGCGAAGCTTTTCGTGCAGCAAAACATGGGGAAGCAAGCAAGAAATTTTGCGGTTTCCCTTCGGGAAGAAGCGAGGACCATTGGACATATCGTGTTCCATCCTTGGTTTGGCGAGCATTCGTACGAGATTGGCTGGATTTTTCATTCGGGATATCAGAACAAGGGATATGCGACAGAAGCCGCCGCTGCTGTGCTGGATTATGCCTTTAAGGAGCAAAAGCTTCATCGGGTTGTGGCTACCTGCCATCCGGAAAATACGCCTTCCTACAGAGTGATGGAGAAGCTCGGCATGAGACGGGAAGGCCATTTTTTGCAATGTATTCCAAGAGATGACGGTACTTGGTGGGATGAATATTATTATGCGGTGCTAAGCTCAGAATGGCGTTTTTCATGCTTATAAAACACCTATCCGTACTGTAATGAATATTAACGTTTTTATGTTTTGTCTGTAAGAGGGGCAGTCCCAGCTTTGGAGCGATTGGGACTGCCTCTTTCATCTTATCGTTGACAACAGGAAAAAATAGTAATAAGATATTTCTGAAATCGATTGCATGAATGAACGAAACCTTGTAAGCGGATACAAAGAGTGGTCATTTCGTTCAATAAGCAGAGTTTTTCAGTATCTCATTAGGGAGTTTTGTCGCTTTTTTAATTATAAGCAGTGTTATGCGAGGAATTATTAGTGTGGAATTTGTCGAATGTGGAATCGATTACAGATTTCATATCGAATTTTAGTTATAAAAGCTGACAAAAGGAGAGCGGAAATGATGCATAATCTTACTTCACTAAGCCAGGCAAGGACTGGTAAGAGCAGGCGGCAATCCAGTTATGATCGTTCAGGTGGCAATAAAGATTATTATACGATTATGCCAGGCGAGAACAAGCAAATATGCCATATTCAAGGTGCAGGCGCAATTACGCATATATGGATGACGATGGCGCCGGAAGGTCCACAGCTAGAGCAATATTTGCCTCGTAAAGTTGTACTGCGCATGTATTGGGATCAGGAGCTTGAGCCAAGTGTAGAAGCGCCGATCGGAGATTTTTTCGGCATGGGACACGGTATAACGAAAAATTTCAGTTCTGCTGCGCTGATGATGAGTCCAGAGGACGGTAAAGCTTTTAATTGCTTTTTCAGAATGCCCTTTGCATCTGATGCCAGATTTGAAATTGAAAGTGAAGCAGAGACGCCTATTAAATTTTACTTTTACATTAACTATGAGGAATACGATAAGCTTCCTGAGGGAGAGCTGCGCTTCCATGCACAGTGGAATAGAGAATGTCCTACAGATGGCATATCTGATGCAGGAGTAGATAATGCCGAGTTTGAATTCGGCGGCAAAAATACGTCAGGCGAAGGAAATTATGTCATTCTTCATGCAGAAGGAAAAGGGCATTATGTAGGCTGTAATTTCAATGTTCACAATCTGCGTGAGACTAGGGAATGGAACTGGTACGGGGAAGGCGATGATATGATCTTTATCGATGACGAGCCTTGGCCGCCGAATATGCATGGCACGGGCACGGAAGATTATTTTAATACGGCATGGTGCCCGCAGCAGGAAGTTTGTACGCCATATCATGGATTGATTCTCGGAGGGGATGCCAATTGGGGCGGGAAAATTTCTACATACAGGTACCATATTCTTGATCCGATTATGTTTGAGAAGAGTATTAGAGTGACAATCGAGCATGGCCATAATAATCACCGCAGCGATGACATAGCCTCAACAGCGTATTGGTATCAGCAGGAGCCGCATCGTCCCTTTGCGTCATTGCCAAAAGTGGAGCGGCGAATGCCGCTATCCAATATAAAACATTTCAACACGGCAAGCTTAAAGACAATTTTCAGTCATCCTAATCCGTAAAGAGCGGAAATGATAAAAGGCGGGATGCCCGATGAAGTCAAAATTTAGCATAGCTGTTGTCCTGTTGTTTGCTGTTTTAACAGGCTGCATAGGCGGCACGGAGGTAAAACGATTGCTGGAAATGAAAGATCAGCCCTTTGTTTTAGGCGGTGTTTCAGATTTGCAGCAGGTTGCTCAATTAACGGGGGAAGCATCACCAAACAAGACAGATAAATATGTTGTCTATGGTACCGATCTTGGTTCTATGATCAACGTAAAGAAGAAAACCTATTTCGTATTCGGAGATACTTTTGGTGAAAAAAATCCTTCTTTGACGGGTGCTGGCGGCAGCTTCTGGCGCTCGAATGTAATGGCATACACGACAGATAAAAATCCGGCAGACGGCATTGCCTTTGATGGAATGATTACAGATGATTTTGGTCTGGCGAAGGAGCTGCTGCCTTCCAAGAAAGCCGATTTCGATGAAATGACTAAAATCCCGACACATGGGGTCTATGCGAACGGAGCACTCTATTTATACTTCATGTCGGTCAATCACTGGGGAGCACCCGGCGAGTGGGACGCTAATTATGCAGGGGTTGGCAAATCAACTGATGAAGGACAGAATTGGACGCTTCTGGATGGTCTGACGTGGCCAGGAGACAGCAACTTTATTCAAGTAAGCCCTTACAAAGTACAAAACAGACAAGGTGAGTCGGAAATTTATTTTTGGAGCATCCCGTCCGGACGATTCGGCGGCGTTAAGCTGATGAAGGTGAATGAAAAGAAAATAGAGCAAATGGATGCATATGTTTACTTTGCCGGTACGGATAAAGCTGGCATGCCAATATGGGATAACAATATGTCTAAAGCTGAGCTGATTGTGGATGATGATGTTGGCGAGCTGTCGGTCGTTTGGAATACCTACCTGGAAAGATGGCTTATGACTTATTCAAAGGAAGGTGCAGTCGTCATACGGGAGGGGCTTACGCCATGGGGACCATGGGGGGAGCCGATTGAAGTCGTGAAAGCAGCAGATTATCCCGGCTTGTATGCTCCATATATGAATGAACGGTACGTTGAGGACGATGGAAAAACGATTTATTTCAGCTTGTCATTATGGGAGCCGTATAACGTTTTCTGGTTTAAGGCCAGCCTTGAGAGAAAACAATCCTAGCCAAGTATTCGGTTTAAACGCCCAGCGTTTAAATAGCATGGCCACTAAAAGGAGGTTCGAGTATGAAAGAAAGTGCTAAGAAAGAAGGGGCAAGGCGTATGAAGAACAAAGCAAAAGCTGTGTATTTACTTATGGCTGTCCTGCTTGCTTTAGGGGTGCTTGCCGGGTGCTCGGGGGGCGGAGGCTCTGGCGGAAAGGTTACGATTACGTACTGGCGCCATGATAATGAGGCTGAGGTAAAAGCATTGAAACAATTGATCGCTTCGTTTGAGAAGGAGCATCCCAACATTAAGGTGAAGATGGAAGTTATTCCATACGATGATTATGAAACGAAGATACGCACAGCGCTGTCTGGAAGCAAAGCTCCTGATATTATGGGCATAGACGGTCCTTTCGTAGCTTCCTACGCGCATCAAGAAGCGGTTATCCCGCTTGATTCCTATTTTGCTGCAAATGGCGATCTAGACGATATTACTGCTCCTGTGCGAGAAAGCTTAACTTATAACGGGAAAATTTGGGCAGCACCGCTGAATGACGCAAGTGTAGCCATGTTCTATAACAAAAAATTGTTTGCAGACAATAATATTCCGCTGCCTTCCGAAAATCCAGATGAAGCATGGACCTGGGAGCAGGTGCTGGAAGCTGCCAAAAAAATTAACAATCCCGAAAAAAATACTTACGGCTGGGATCCGGCATGGGGAGTCGGGGGCGGAGAAGGCTCGGCTTTTGTCAAAATGAGCTTACTCTGGCAGGCAGGCGCAGAAGTGCTTAGCGAGGACGGAAAAACAGCAAATGGCTACTTGAATTCACCGGAAACAAAACGGGCATTGGAATTTTTCAGCGGCTTATACAATGATTCAAAGGTTGCGACTAAAGAGCTGCCGCCAGAAGCGTTTGAGTCAGGAAAATTAGGCATTATGATGAACGGCCCGTGGCATTTGCCTTATCTTGTAAATAGCTTCCCTGACTTCAAGGACTGGGCAGTAGCTCCGCTGTGGAAGGATAAAAAACAAGTGACGCCGATGGGCAGCTGGAATATGGGAATTACGAAAAAATCCAAGCATCCTGATGAAGCATGGGAGTTTGTCAATTGGGTAACTGGCAAGGAAGGGGCAAAGGTATGGTATGAAGTAACAAAGAATCTGCCTGCACGACTATCTGTATCAGAAGCATTCCCGGAGCTGCAGCAATATCCGCTTAATATTTGGGTGAAGCAATCGTCTACCTATGCTAAGCCCCGTCCAGTTTCGCCGGCTTATCCAGCAGTCAGCAAAGCGATTACAGAGCTGTTCGAGGATGTGACGCTTGCCAATAAGAATGTTGATGAGGCTATGAATGCAGCTGTTGAAAAAATTGATAAAGCTATTGCGGGCGTGAAGTAATGAATGGAGCAGCAAAGAGGGACCGGTGAGCCGCATCCCTCTTTGTCTTCAAAGAAAGGATGAAGAAAGATGAAGCAGATGAAGAGTAAATCATCCGGATGGAACTCCTTCCGCATGCAGGAAGAGCGATCTGCTTTTGCTTTTATATTTCCTGCGGTGGCGAGTCTGCTGCTGTTTACGTTTTATCCGATGATAAGTGCAATTTTCGTCAGCTTTAAAGATTTTAATCTTATTAATCCTAACGCGGCATTTATCGGCTTGGAAAACTATAAGGAACTGCTGCATGATAAGCAGTTTTTAAATAGCTTGCTGCATTCTCTTCATTTCGCGGTTTTTGTTATTCCGATACAGACGGCGATCGCTCTTTGCTTAGCTTTGCTTGTCAAACGAACAGCTTGGTACAGCGGTCTATTTCGAACCGTATACTTTTTGCCCGTCGTAATTGCCATTGGTGTAGCCTCTACCGTATTCAGATTGCTCTACAACAAAGATTTCGGATTATTGAACGCATTTCTAAAAATATTCGGCTTGCCAACCATCAGTTTCCTGTCGGATCCGAGCGTTTCCATGTATGGAATTATGATTTTGGGGATGTGGAAGGCAGCTGGTTTTTTTATGATTATTTATTTGGCAGGTTTAAACAATATTCCCAAAGCGATATACGAAGCAGCGGAGGTTGATGGAGCGAGCAAATTGCGCATGTTTTACAACATTACCCTGCCTCTTTTAAAACGGACGACGGCTTTTGTGGTCATTATTACGACGATGGATGCTATTAAGATATCGGGGCCGATCTTTATATTGACTGGTGGAGGACCAGCAAACTCTACGACGACGGCCACGTTTTATATTGTCAATCAAGCGTTTGATCAAATGAGAATGGGCTATGCGGCAGCGGCTGCTATGATTTTGTTTGTCATTGTACTTTCAATTTCAATATTCCAGCTAAAGCTTTTTAAATCGGATGTGGAGTATTAGGGGGCGTAATGAGATGAAGAGGCAACTGCTAACAACGGTAAAATTAATTGTAATGATAGGCCTGGCGCTTGTTACGCTACTTCCGATTGTATGGATGGTGCTAGGTTCTTTCCGGGAGCATGCAGAAATTTTTAAATATTCATCTGAGCTGCAGTGGAGAACGATATTTCCGGTAAATTGGACGCTGCAAAACTATTTTGACATTTTTACAGATGATGTTAAGCCCTTCAGCCGGTTTATTGTCAATACATTGCTTGTAGCTGTTCCTGTTACATTAATGTCTTTATTTATTAATTCACTTGCGGCTTTTGCATTCGCCAAGCTGCGCTTTCGCTTCAAGAGAACGATTTTTACGCTGTTTCTTTCTGCGCTTGTTATTCCAGGTGAAGTAACACTCGTTCCGAGCTATTTATTAATGAATGATTTTAATTGGATCGATTCCTATGCAGCATTAATTGTTCCTGCGGTCGTATCGGTGTTCAGTGTATTTTTGCTCGTTCAATTTTTTTCGGAAATCCCTCGCGATTTGCTGGAAGCTGGAAGAATCGATGGAGCTTCATGGTTCAATGTTTATAAAAAAATTATTTTGCCTGCTTCAATTCCTGCAATTGTGACGCTGGCCATTCTTACTTTTTTGGGACAGTGGGACTCTTATCTATGGCCGCTAGTCGTAATCAATGACCAGAATAAACAAATGCTGCAAGTAGCGATCGCAACTTTTTCTAACGCTCAGGTAACAGAATGGGGCAGGATTTTGGCGGCAGATACGATCAGTTCGATTCCTATTTTGCTATTGTTTGTATTTCTGCAAAAATACTATGTGCAAGGCATTACGATGTCGGGAGTTAAAGGCTGAAAGTTATTAAATATTCGTCCTTATGCTGGAAGGACAGAAGGAGCGCATAATGGAGCGGACTTATGAACAGATACAATTGGATAACCATTTTAGGAGCTATATAGAGTCTGTCACATGCGATTATTTGGGTTCAATAAAGCCGCAAATAGAGGTAACTTATCCTGCCTCAAATAGAGCGAAGGTTCATATCCGATTTGCATTAGATCAGGTTGTGCTGCAGGATGATTGGCGCATTCAGCTTAAGCCTGCATTTTCTCCAACCTTTCACTGGTCGCCGCATCTTACGCCAACTGCCGAGCATGTGATCGATCAGCATTCCTTCCGCAGTCCGGCGCTGATTGTGCATGACGGGGCAAAATGGCTCGCGGTCGTTCCAGATTTGGAGCTGCTCACCAAAGCGGGCAGCAGCAAGAAAGGCAGCAAGGAGCAACCGCCTCGCTGGTATATGGATATGGATGCGCCTCTTAATGAGCTGTCGCTTGGAATGTGCTGTACATCCGTCAAAGAGCATGTGCTGTATGTACGGCAGCCAGGAACACAATTTGCAAGCGGACAAATAGAATTCGGGTTCTATTTGTTTATATCCGATGACAAGAGAAGTATCGCCAATCCATGGCGGGAGCTGCTCAGCTTTTTTTGGCAGGGCTGGGGCAGTCCTTTATTTGCGAAGGGTCAACCTAATAGCGGCGAGCTCGAGCCTTATATTGCCCGAGCCTACCACTGGGCATTTCATAATTGGGAACATATCGTTTGGCAGCAATTCGAGCTGAATGGCAAAGAGGTTGGCGCTCCAGCATTTATCGTGAACGTGACACAAAGCCCTAATTATCCCGGCGTGCCTAATGAGCGTGAGGTACTCTCCGTTTGGAATCAAGCCTGGTTCAGCTCGCTGCGTTCAGCACATGGTTTGTATCGCTATGGCCGATTAACGGGCAATGAAGATTATATAGAACGCGCCCAAAAAATGAAGGAGCTTGCTTTATGCGCGCCCCAGCACAATGGATGGTTTCCATCTGTACTGGCAACGGAAATGGAACAGGTGGAGCTGGAGGGCAAAGTATATAACCGTTCTAAAGGCTGGTCTTCTATGTATTGGGGCAATTCGAACCGCAATCCTTTCCATCTCAATATTCGCGAGGCTCCGCTGCATGTGCTGGATATGAGCTGGACAGCGCTGCTCATGCTTCGCTGGTTTGAAGAGCTGGAGCAGGACGAGCGCCTGCTGGAATACGCCTGCAGCTATGCGGATGCTCTATTGGCCTTGCAGGATAAGCGAGGTTTTTTCCCGGGCTGGATTGATCCGAAAAGCGGGCGGCCGCTGGGCATTTTGGACGAATCCCCGGAAACATCACTGTCTGTTACTTTCCTGATGAAAATGTATGAAATTTCTGGCCGTACAGTGTACAAGGATGCCGCATACAAAGCCCTGCATGCCGTTTGTGAGGAAATAATCCCGTGCGGCCGATGGGAAGATTTTGAAACGTACTGGTCGTGCAGCCGCTGGGGACAGGAGGAATGGCGAGGCCGTAAGATTAATAGAAATAATATGTACAAGCAGTGCAATTTCTCTATGTACTGGACAGCTGAAGCGCTGCTTGCCTGTTACCGGGAGTCGAATGAGCAGCAGTATTTGCAGCTTGGTCAACGCTGCTTGGATGAGCTGCTTATGACGCAAGCTTCCTGGCAGCCGCCTTATATTTATGTGCCGGCTCTGGGAGGATTCGGTGTGATGAATGCCGACGCGGAGTGGAATGACGCCCGGCAAAGCCTATTCGCTGAGCTGATAACCGCATATGGCTATGAGCTGGATATAGAAGAATATAAGGAACGGGGATTGGCAGCGCTGCGTGCCTCATTTACGATGATGTATTGCCCTGAGAATGAGAAAGTCAAACAAAGATGGGAAAAGGCATGGCCATTTTTGAATGAAAAGGATTACGGCTTTATGATGGAGAACTACGGGCATGACGGGAGAACGGATCCTATACATGACCCGATGGGGGAATTTACGATTTTTGACTGGGGCAATGGGGCAGCAGCCGAAGGCTATATGCGCATGCTGGATCGCTTTGGAAAACTATAATAGATAAGGAGAGATTGTCGATGAGCAGTTTTAATGGGTTGGAAATGGGGCTTGGAAATTTAGCAAGGCTGTCCAATGCGCAGACAAGATCGATCAGCGCTGAAAATTTTACAGGTGAAAAAGGAAAGGGCGGTATGGCGGCTACAGGCACCGGAGCCAACAGTGCCCGGGATTTAGGCGTTGGCTGGAAAGTATCGCCCTCGGTAGAAATAGCAGCAGGCACTACGTTTACGATGGGGCAGATCGAAGGCCCTGGGGCTATTCAACATATATGGCTCACTTGCTTTCCGACATTTTGGCGCAATCTCATTATTCGTTTTTATTGGGATGAGGAAGAGCAGCCTTCCGTTGAAGTACCGGTAGGTGATTTGTTTTGTAACGGCTGGCAGGAGCGGGTAAATGTAAACTCGATACCGGTTGCGGTTAATCCAGCAGGAGGGATGAACTGTTACTGGCTGATGCCTTTTAGAAAATCAGCTAAAGTGACGATAGAAAATACCTCTTCCGAAAATACGGTGCTCTACTATCAACTGGATTACACACTGACGACAGTGCCGGATGATGCCGCTTATTTTCATGCACAGTGGCGCAGAAGCAGCCCGGTAGCTTATAAGGATGTGCATACAATTGTAGATGGAATCCAAGGAAAAGGACATTATGTTGGCACCTATCTTGCATGGCAGGTAAATAATACAGGCTGGTGGGGTGAGGGTGAAATTAAATTTTATATGGATGGCGATGAACAATTTCCGACGATATGCGGTACAGGAACTGAGGATTACTTTGGCGGCGCATGGAATTGGGAGCAGCCGAAGGGCGAATATTGCACGTATTCAACCGCTTATTTGGGCATGCATCAATTGATTAAGCCTGACGGGCTGTATCGCAGTCAAACGAGGTTCGGCATGTACCGATGGCATGTGATGGATCCGATCCGTTTTGAGCAAGCCCTTAAAATTACGATTCAAGATCTTGGCTGGCGAGCTGACGGACGTTATTTGCCGCAGCAAAGCGATATTGCTTCTACTGCCTTTTGGTATCAAGCCGAGCCTCATGCTCCGTTCCCGGAACTGCCAGGCAATGATGAGCGAGAGGTTATCTAATCGTGTTTATTGCTAATCCATGCATAGAATGATACCCTTAATCAATGGAACCGATTGCATTTAAAATCAATTGGGGGTTTTTATGGATAAGAGTACGATATATCACATCGCAGAGAAAGTCGGAATGTCGCCAGCAACTGTTTCAAGAGCTCTTTCAGGAAATGGATATTGCGGTGTCAAAACAAAAGAAAAAATACTTCAAGCCGCGAAGGAATTAAACTACGCGCCAGACAATGCGGCCAAAATGCTGAAGACAAGAAGAACGCAAAAAATTATTTTTGCCGTTCCGGATATATGCAATCCATTTTATTTTGAAATGATAAATGGAATTAATCAGGTGCTGGAATCATATGGCTATTTGCTCATTCTCTTCTACACAAAGCATAGCTTGAAGGAAGAATTGAAAGCCATACAGAACGTAAAAGAAAAAGTCGCAGACGGGATGATCATGGTGTCCTTTCATTTTTGCGAGGAAAATATTCGAGCGATCAACGCATTGAAGGCGCCAATCGTATTAACGAATAAATACGAGTCGAAAAAAGGCGGCGACAGGTTCGATTACGTATATGTTGATACTTATGCAGGGATCAAGCTGGGCACCGAACATCTTATAAAGCAAGGGATTGAGAAAATAGCATTTATCGGCGGAAGCTTAGACGAACAAACAGGAGCCCAGCGGTATGCCGGTTATCGCGACGCTATGCTTGATGCGAATTTGGAATTGGATGAGTCGTTCGTAATGGAATCCAACTATTCAGAGAGCGGCGGTTATTTATCCGCTAAACAGCTGTTTGAAAAACAAGCTAAACCGCAGGCGATCGTAGCGGCTAATGATTTAATGGCAATCGGCGTAATGAAGGCGTGTGAAGAAGCAGGCCTATCCATTCCGGACGATATAGCAATTGTAGGGATGGATAATTTGGATATTGCATCAAGAGTGTATCCCAAGCTGACCTCAGTATCCTTGATGCAGGAAGAAATCGGCAGGCATGCCGCTCAAATTTTGATGGATCGGCTGCATGGCAATAACAATTCAGAAGGCCAGATTAAGCTGCTGCCTCGACTTGTCGTAAGAGAGTCAAGTATACGTTTTGGATAAAAGAAGTGGAAAATAAAAGCAGTGCTCGGCAGATGCTGAGCACTACTTTTATTGCGTAACGCGCGTATCCAAGGACTTTGAAGCCGTTTTTCCTTAAAGGAGCAGCTTACAACGCTTTTGTGGAAAGGTCGGAAGACGAAGATTTGGGCAGCGATCTTTGTGTAATTATAACGACGTATACAGCATCCGCTGCAAACGTAAGGACGTATAATATATTTAGCAGGATCGATTGCGGATAGATTGCGTAGCAAAGTATTGATGCGCACAAGGTGCCAATCATTTTGAAATAAGCGATAGCTAATGACTGGCCCAGCAGCCCTTTCTCCCTGACTAGGTTAACAAACAAAACGGACATCATCAGATTGATTGAAAAGGCGGAGTACACGCCCATTTCATCTTGAAACTCAAGCGCTGAGCCGTAATGCAGAAGCAAGAACATAATGAGCAAGGAGAGCACAATCTGATAGGTCGTGTGGAGCGGAGTCGCTTTGTCGGCTTTTTTCGAGTAGATGAAATATTGAAACAAAATAACACAATCAAGCAACAACCATATAAACGTTACGGCCTGCTGCAAGGGATGAAAGGGCATTACAAAAGTAAATAAAAATTCCCAAGTAATATTTGCGCAAATTGCTGGGAGCGGCATTCCACAAAATTGATCCTTTTTACTTCGGATAATGATGAGAATATAAGTGATCATCCAAAATAATGCTACTCCTGCTACAATCAGCCATTCTGCTATTTTCATCATGCTGTTGAGCATAATAAGGTCACATCCTTATCAAATATGATGAAGATGTGATATATATATGAGACAAGCTGCGGCGTTAGACCATTTCTGCTCTGCTGCGGACATATATTTGCAATTCCCGATGCACTGTTTTCAATATTGTGTCCGAGATGTTTCAAAATATTTAATAAAAGATGGCTCGTATAGATCATATTTTGATCTTGCGGGCCGTCTTTTTTTGCCAAATTTAAGGAGTAATCATCTGTTTTGTGACAAACTTAGGTCGGAAATATTTCGAAAAATTGAACATGGACGGCTAAATTACGATGAGCAATGGTTGGTGACATAAATCACATTCAAACTTAAAGTAGAACAAGATCAAATTGTTTATATCGTATATGGTTGACAGGAGATGACAAGATGAAGCTACCCAAAGGAGTCCGCTGGTTTTCGTTAGCAAGCCTGCTGCTTGTGCTGCTCGTTTTTACAAGCGGCTGCACAGAAAGCATGATTGTACTGGATCCCAAAGGGCCAATTGCAGCACAACAACGAGATCTAATATATATTTCAACTCTATTAGTCTCAATCGTAATTGTTCCCGTTCTAATTATGACTGCCGTAATTGTATGGCGCTATCGCGATAAAAAGGGCCGTACGGCCAAGTATGATCCTGAATGGTCGCATAGCACGAAGCTGGAACTGATATGGTGGGGCATTCCCATTCTAATCATCATTATATTGGGCGCGGTAACCGTGAAATATTCATATGCATTGGAGCCGTCAAAGCCTATTGAATCTGCGCAGGAGCCAATTACGATACAGGTAACGTCTTTGGATTGGAAGTGGCTGTTCCAATATCCCGAGCAAGGGATAGCGACGGTGAATTACGTAGCTTTTCCTGAGGATGTGCCTGTTCATTTCGAAATTACAGCCGATTCGCCAATGAATTCGTTTTGGATTCCGCAGCTGGGCGGTCAAATTTATGCGATGTCGGGCATGGCGATGAATTTGTACTTACAGGCGGATGAGCCAGGCGAGTACTGGGGCTCTGGCGCTAACTTTACCGGCAAGGAATTTGCAAAAATGTATTTTGATGTGCATGCAACCTCCCAAGAGGAATTTGATCAATGGGTATCTGAGGTGAAAAGCAATTCGCCAGTGCTTACGGAAGAAGGCTACAATGAATTGCGCAAGCCTGGAGCTTCTGAGCAGCTAAAATTTTCAGCTTTTCCAGATCAGTTATTTGAACGAACAGTGACAAAATATGCGTCTTCACATAGTCATCATCATACTCCGGTAAGTGATGCAGGGCATGAGCACAAACATAATGAATAGCAACAATCGATTTTACATGTAAGGAGAGAGACTAATGTGGGAGAAAGTGAAAAGCTTTGCTTCAGAATTTTTTGTCACGGGCGATCCTTTAATATATGGCGCTGACGCCAGTATCCTGCTCGTTTCCATCGCGATAATCTTCGTGCTCACCTATTACAAAAAGTGGGGCTGGCTTTGGCGGGAGTGGCTGACAACTGTCGATCATAAAAAAATCGGCATTATGTATATATTGGCAGCATTTCTTATGCTGTTCCGCGGCGGTGTAGATGCGCTGCTCATGCGCGCGCAGCTTGCAATGCCGAACATGAATTTTTTGGAGCCGAGCCATTATAATGAAATATTTACAACGCATGGCGTAATTATGATTTTGTTTATGGCAATGCCGTTTATGTTCGGGTTGTTTAATGTGATGGTTCCGCTGCAGCTCGGTGCGCGAGACGTAGCCTTTCCATTTATGAATGCACTTAGCTTTTGGCTGTTCTTCTTTGGTGCGATGCTCTTTAATTTATCTTTTGTAATCGGAGGATCGCCGGATGCGGGTTGGCTTGCTTATCCACCGTATTCAGAGAAGATGTTCAATCCGGGTGTTGGTCAGGATTTCTATATATGGGGCATTCAAATATCCGGTATCGGCAGCTTGATGACGGGGATTAACTTCCTTGTCACGATATTGAAAATGCGTGCGCCAGGCATGAAGCTTATGAAAATGCCAATGTTCTCCTGGTCCGTTTTATCTAGCTCGATCGCAATTATTTTTGCATTTCCTATTCTTACAGCAACGCTGGCATTGCTATTTTTGGACCGCTATCTAGGCGCACATTTCTTTACGCTTGATGGCGGGGGCAATCCGATGATGTACATTAACCTCATTTGGATGTGGGGACATCCTGAAGTTTACATTATTATATTGCCGGCTTTCGGTATTTTTTCAGAAATTGTTGCAACCTTTGCCAAGAAAAAGCTGTTTGGGTATAAATCAATGGTTTATGCCATGATGATTATAAGTTTGCTATCCTTTATCGTATGGGCGCATCACTTCTTTACGATGGGATCAGGGGCAGATATTAACGCCTTTTTCGCGGTAACGACGATGCTTATCGCCATTCCGACCGGCGTAAAAGTGTTCAACTGGCTGTTTACGATGTTCAGAGGGAAACTTACTTTCGAGACGCCGATGCTCTGGACGATCGGGTTTATCGTATGCTTCGTCGTAGGGGGCATGACGGGGGTTCTGCTGGCTGTAGCGCCTGCTGATTTTCAATTCCATAACAGTTACTTTTTGATCGCGCATTTTCATAATACGATTATTGGCGGTGTCGTCTTTGGTTATTTTGCAGGCTTATATTACTGGTGGCCTAAGCTGTTCGGCTTCAAGCTGCATGAAAAGCCGGGCAAATGGGCTTTCTGGCTATGGAATATCGGTTTCTATCTATGCTTCATGCCGCAGTACGTGTTAGGTTTGATGGGAATGACAAGACGTGTAGTTTCCTACGGCTGGGACAAAGGCTGGTGGGAAATGAATTTTGTGTCGACAATCGGGGCAGTGCTCATGGGAGCAGCTTTCCTATTCCAAGTATGGCAAATCATATACAGTGTGAAGCATCGGGTTAAAGATGAGACGGGCGATCCATGGAATGGACGTACTTTGGAATGGTCGCTGCCATCACCTGCGCCATATTATAACTTTGCTACCTTGCCGCAGGTTACCGAGCAGGATGATTGGTGGGAAGAGAAGCAGCGAATTGCCAAAGGACAGCCGGCTAAAGCCGTGCCGAAGCTTGAGCCTATTCATATGCCGAAAAATTCGGGCACACCATTTGTAATGTCCTTCTTCTGGTTTTTAGCAGGCTTTGGTTTTGTGTTCAGCTGGACATGGCTGATTGTGATTGGATTAGCTGGCGTAGCTGGAAGCATGATCTTTCACTCCTTTAATTACGATACTGACTACTACGTTTCAGTCGACGAGATTAAGCGGACTGAAGCTGCGTTAAGGAGGGGATAGTCTAATGGCTCAATCGAATATTTCTATAAACAATGCTCCTAATCATTCTCATGATGAGCATCATGAACATGTAGATATGGAGCAATTGCGCACCTTTGGCTTTTGGATATATCTCATGACGGATGTTATTATTTTCGGTACTTTGTTCGCTGCGTTTATTGTATTGCGCGGCAATACGAGCACTGGCCCGTTACCGGGTGAACTTATTGAGCTTGGCGGAATTATTGTTTCGACCTTTATTTTGCTTACGAGCAGCTATACAAGCGGACTTGCCGTACTTGCAATGAATAAAGGCAATAAAAAAGCGCTTATCGGATTTCTAGGCATTACGGCTTTGCTGGGTGCAGCCTTTCTTGTTTTGGAGGTCAATGAGTTCCTTCATCTCGTTCATGAGGGAGCAACGATTGGAACAAGCGCCTACTGGTCTGCATTTTTCACCTTGGTAGGCACCCATGGCCTTCACGTTCTAATAGGGCTGGTCTGGATGCTTATGATTATGCTTCAAATTAGTAAAAGAGGAATCACCCCGGTTACGAAACGTAAGGTGCAGATTGTAAGCTTGTTCTGGCATTTCCTTGACGTCGTATGGATTTTCGTTCTAACTATTGTCTATTTGCTGGGGGTGAGCTAAATGTCTGCTAAACAAGCATCGCATTCGCATAAGGAGCATGGGCATGGCTCATTGAAGTCATATACAATCGGTTTTGTGCTATCGATTGTTTTAACGATAGCGCCAATAATGATCGTGCTTAACAAATGGCTTGAAGGAACAGCCAATGTTATCGTCTTAATGATATTTGGAGTGCTGCAGCTAGCGGTTCAGCTCCTGTTCTTCATGCATTTGCGTGATGAGGAACAGCCGCGTTACAATCTCATTTCTTTAATAATGGGACTTGTTATATTAGTCATCATTGTAGCGGGTTCGATTTGGATTATGCTGCACAATATGGTTGCGGTTTAAAAATTGCGAGCACAAGAAGAAACGGTTCGTCCTAAGCTAAGGACGAACCGTTTTTTTAATAATAAGTAGTTATAACTCAACATTCGTAACTAATTTCTGCAGGTAAGTGTTGATGTAATTGGTTAACTCCGTTTTCCACAGTCTTGTTAGCTGATGACCGTACGCAGCGCAGCAGCGAACTTGCTTATTCCAGTAGCAATTTGCTCCGATGCGGGACGTGCAAAGGTGAAGCGGACATAGCTTGGATCAGACCCATATACGCTTCCCGGCACATAGACAACACCTTGACGAATCGCTTCTTCAAGCAGCTTATGCTCCTGAAACGAAGGAATAATTTTGCACCACAGGTGAATGCCGCCGCTTGGCACATCAAAGCTAATCAAGCCATGCAGCTCTTTATTTAGCGCTTCTATAAGCATATCTCTCTTGTATTGAAGCTGTATGCGCAGCCTTTGAATATGCGGCAAAAAATAAGTGGAAGCGATAAATTGCGATGCGACCGCTTCCGTCACGATGCTATGGCCAAAGTCCATCTGCTGACGGGCTTCTGCCAGCCGATCAATGACTGAGCTTGGCGCGGCCAGCCAGCCTATGCGCAAGCCGGCAGCGGCAATTTTGGATAAAGAGCTGATATAAAGTACAGAGCCTACGGTATCAATCGATTTGAGTGAACGCGGCACATTGGAATCGAAAGAAGTCAGGCTGTAAGGGTCATCCTCAACGATAGGCAGACCAAGCTCGCCAGCCAGATTAAGGAGCGCTGTGCGGTGCTCCTGCGAAAGGCAGCTGCCGGTTGGATTCTGAAAAAAAGGATTAATAAACAACATTTTAATGCGATGCTTTTTGTACAAACGCCGGACCTCATCAGGGTTTAAACCATTTGGACCGGCAGGCAATTTGTATACACGCAGACCGGCAGAATGAAACATAGGCAGCGAGTAATAATAGGAAGGTTCTTCAATTGCAACTGCATCGCCAGGCGACAGCAGGAAATGAGTAATCAAATAAAGAGATTGCTGAGAGCCTGATGTAATAAGCAGCGAGGATGATGTCGTATGGATCTGCTGATGCTCCTGCAAAAGCTGAGCAACAGCTTCCCTTAACGGTTCAAACCCTTGGGGATTGTCGTAGCCCAAATGCTGGGTGTGAGAACTATAATTCATAATTAAAGTCAGTTCATCTGCTGCTGACAGCTGCTGGCTTAATTCTCCGCTAGCAAAATCTATCAGATTTTGATCATGCCGAAGCGCTTCATTAATACGGCGAATGAATGCTGGAGTTGGGGAAAAATGGCCGTTTTCTACAAATTGTCCCCAGTTGATATGATGCTCCGAGCTCCAGTGTATAGGGTTAACTCTCGTTCCGCTACCAGGCCGGCTAATAATGATGCCGAGCGAGCGAAGCTCTGAGTAAGCAAGTACGATGGTGCTTCTATTGACGCCAAATCGATCAGCAAGCTTACGTTCGGATGGCAGCAAGCTGCCTGGAGGAAATTCCCCATTGGATATTTGCTGAGCGATATGATCGGCAATTTGCTGGTAGATAGGAGGGCCTTCATCTCGGTCTGGCATCCACATTGTAATAAACTCCTTGCTGAGATATATTTCGAGGCAGTAACAATACGCCAATCATTATTATACTAACATTCGGTTTATTGTATAGGATGGACAGATTTCATCGATATAATGACGAAATTTTATTATTTTGTTGAACATGGATGGTATTTAAAACCAACTGGATGGGTTAAAGAGCATTATTATTGTTGAAAAAAGACTGCTGCATGCCGAGAAAGTTGATTTTCTAAAATATTGCATAGCATTGGAATGATGTATAATGATGCAAAAAAGCTGTAAATATAACTGTGACAGCGCTTTCTAAAATAATGCAAAATTTCTGTAATCTTCATATATACATATCAGCCAATAACCGTTAATGTGAAAGCACCGGCCGGAATTCAGGAATGGAGTGTGGTGTGAGCTGAATGTTTTAAGAGCAGTAGGACAACGCTGGCAGCTATACGTACTATTTTCACTTCCACTGCTTTACATTATTGTGTTCAAATATGTGCCTATGCTCGGCGCAGTAATAGCTTTCAAGGATTTTAGTGTGACAAAGGGCATTTACGGGAGCGATTGGGTTGGTCTCAAGCATTTTACCCGGTTTTTTAATTCTTACGAATTTGGAAGACTGATGACGAATACCATCTCAATCAGCTTGTATACGCTAATAGCGAGCTTTCCTTTTCCGATTATGCTTGCGCTTGGCCTTAACATGGTCAAAAACCAGCGTTTTAAAAAATCAGTGCAAATGGTCACCTATGCTCCTTACTTTATTTCAATCGTTGTGCTTGTCGGTCTGATTATGCAAATACTTGATCCAAGAACCGGGATATTGAATCAGCTGCTGGCAGCAATAGGCTTTGACCCAGTTAATTTTATGGGAAAAGCATCCTATTTTCAATCCATTTATGTATGGTCGCATATTTGGCAAAACGCCGGATTTTCTTGCATTATATTTTTGGCGGCGCTATCCGGCATTGACCCTGAGATGCACGAGGCAGCAGTCGTAGACGGAGCAAGCAAGCTGCGCAGGATGTGGCATATTGATCTTCCTGGTATCATGCCGATCGCTATCATTTTGCTTATCCTTAATACGGGGCAGCTTCTGGACACGGGCTTTGAGAAAATATTGCTGATGCAAAACTCGCTTAATCTGCGTGCTTCCGAAGTCATAGATACGTATGTTTACAAGGTGGGGCTTGTGTCTCAAGCGATTAATTTTTCCTATGCGACGGCGATCGGGTTGTTTAAAGCGATTATCGGATTCGGCTTATTATTAATTGTAAATCATACCGCCAAAAAGCTGGGACAGGAAAGCTTATGGTAGAGAGGCGGGCGAAGCATATGGCTAAAACAGACCAATCGGCGATTAAAGATTCAAGAGGAGATCGCATTTTCAATGTAATCAATTACACCGTTCTTTCTATTGTGCTATTTCTTGTTTTATATCCGCTCGTCTATGTTGTAAGCGCTTCATTTAGTTCTACAACTGCGGTACTGTCCGGGAAGGTGTGGCTGTGGCCGATCGAACCGACTTTGGATGGGTATAAGGCTGTATTTAAAAATAAGATGGTAATTACCGGTTTTGGCAATACATTTTTGTATACTGCGATTGGTACGGCAGTTAATGTGCTGCTGTCCATTATGGCAGCCTATCCATTATCGCGCAAAGATTTCCGCGGCCGCCATCTGTTTATGCTTTTATTTGTATTTACGATGATGTTTAACGGCGGGTTGATTCCGACCTACCTTATTGTAAAGGATTTAGGCATGATAGATACGATTTGGGCAATGGTTATACCGGCAGCACTCAGTGTGTGGAACGTTATTATTATGCGCACTTACTTCCAAACGACGATTCCGCGCGAGCTGCTTGATGCCTCTCAAATTGACGGCTGCAGCGACTTTAAATTTCTTGTGCGCATCGTGCTGCCATTGTCAGGGCCGATTGTGGCAGTTATTGCATTGTTCTATGCAGTAGGCCATTGGAATCAATACTTTAATGCGCTGATTTATTTGAAAAGCGCCAAGCTGTATCCTTTACAGCTTGTGCTGCGCGATATTCTTATTCAGAATGAAGTAAATATTGAAATGCTGGGTGATGCCAAGACAGCGGCCGCCAGACAAGGCTTGCGAGAGCTGCTCAAATATTCTTTGATTGTTGTATCATCGGTGCCTTTGCTTCTCGTATATCCTTTTGTGCAAAAGTATTTTGTCAGAGGCGTTATGATTGGTTCGATTAAAGGCTAGTTCAATATAACCCTTGGGGGTTCTGGGGAGGTTTATAGATGAAAAAATCATTAACCTATCTTTTGACAGTTTGTTTAATATTTTCGCTAGTGCTTGCAGCCTGTGCCAAAAATGAACCGAAGCCGCAAACACCGGCGGCTGGCAGTGAAGGGCAATCCAAGCCGCCAGCTGAGCAGAAGGAAAAAGAGCTGCTGACACCGCCGGGAACGTATCCGATCGTAAATGAAAAAGTGACGCTTAAAGTCATGGTGCGCGGCAATCCGCTAGTAGAGGATTTTGCAACGAATGAGTTTACCAAGTGGTATGAAGAAAAAACGAATGTTCATATAGAGTGGGAGGTTGTTCCCGAGCAAAGCAGGCAGGAAAAGCTTAATCTCGCTTTAACCAGCAATGATTATCCAGACATTATTTTCGGCATCAATGTGTCGGCAGCTCAACAGATGATATTTGGCTCACAAGGAATTTTTTTGCCGCTTAACGATTTAATAGAGGAGCAAGGGGTGCAGACGAAGAAGTTATTTGCAGACAGCCCTTTAGTTAAAGAAACTATTACAGCGCCAGACGGAAATATATATGCGCTGCCGGATATTAATGAATGCTATCACTGCTCTATGAGTCAAAAAATGTGGATATATGAGCCTTGGCTCAAAGAGGTAGGGCTTGATATGCCGACCACAACGGAAGAGTTTTATGAAGTGCTGAAAGCTTTTAAAGAGAAGGATCCTAATAAGAACGGTAAGCCTGATGAGGTGCCGCTTGCTTTTACGCCTAAATCCTGGAGGTCTTCGATTGAAGCCTTTTTATTGAATTCTTTTGTTTACAATCCGATGCTTAGCACCAGTACGAAATATTTGTATATTAATGAAGATGGCAAGGTGGATGCTTCCTTCAACAAGCCTGGCTGGAAGGAAGGCCTTGAATATATGAATCGCCTGTATAAGGAAGGCTTGATTGCGCCTGAATCGTTCACACAGGATGAAAATCAGCTTATCCAGCTAGGTGAAAACCCGGGAGAAGTCATTCTTGGCGCTTCAGCTGGCGGGCATCAGGGCGTCTTTACACAACTGATGGGCGAGAGCGGCCGCTGGAGCGAATATAAAACAGTGCCGCCGCTGCTCGGACCGAGCGGTGTTCAATATGCAGCTTATGATCCGCTTGGCATGACAGTCGGCTCGTTTATTATTACAGATAAAGCCAAATATCCGGAAGTAGCCTTAAGATGGGCAGATGGTTTATACGAATTTGAGCATACGCTGCGCAGCAATTATGGCCGGCCAGGCGAGGAATGGCGCGAAGCGGAAGCTGGTGAAATTGGTATTAATGGCAAGCCTGCACAATGGTCGGAGCTGAAATCATTCGGCACGGTGCAGAACGTCAATTATGCGCAGACAGGACCAGGCATGCGCTCCAACGATTTCAGATTAAGCGCGGTAGCCAAAGGGGAGGACGATCTTGAAGTTATTTTGTACAATGAGACTAAAAACAAATATGAGCCTTATGCACCAACTAAAGTGAAAACGCTTCCTCCACTGTTTTTTACGGAGGAGCAGGCTTCAGAAGTAGCGGACTTGGCCAAAACGCTCTATGACTTCGTTGAAGAAATGACTGCACGCTTCGTAATTGGTGATGCAGACCTTAACAAAGAATGGGACAGCTACTTGAAAACATTGAATGATATGAATCTTAATCGATATTTGGAGCTGTACCAGCAAACCTATGATGCTAATAAATAAACAAAAGGAAGCAGGGATTTTATGAAGCTTGGCATAAGCAGCTATTGCTTATTACCTGCATTAAATGCAGGAGAAATGAATGTCCTTGAACTGCCGAAATGGGTGAAAGAGCATGGAGGCGAGCATTTGGAGCTAGTTCCTTATGGCTTTACGCTGGTGGATCAGCCTGAGCTTGCGGATGAGCTGAGAGAATGCGCCAAGCAGGAAGGCATTGAACTGTCGAACTATTCCATGCCAGCCAACTTTGTTCAAGACAGCGAGGAATTGTTTGTTGCAGAGGTAGAGCGGCTTAAGCAGCATGTCGAACTGCTAGATCGCATGAATATCCGCCATATGCGCCATGATGTGACCGCCTTTACAATACCGAAGGAAAAGACTACGCTCACTTACTTTTTAGACAGCTTGCCGCAAATCATAGAGGGAAGCAGGCAAATTGCTGACTACGCAGCCCAGTTCGGCATCACGACGACGATTGAAAATCATGGATTCTGCGTGCAGTTAAGCGATCGGGTACAGAGGGTATTGTTTGAGGTGGATCGGCCTAACTTTAAAACGACGCTGGATATAGGCAATTTCTTATGCGTAGACGAGGACCCGATGGTAGGAGTGATGAACAACTTGCCTTACGCGTCTCTAATTCATGTAAAGGATTTTTATATTCGTCCCTTTGACGAAGATCCTGGCGAAGGAAAATGGTTCCGTACAACGCATGGCAATTATTTGCGCGGATCGATTTTTGGTCATGGAGAGGTGGATACGAGGCGTATTTTTAAATATATAAAAAATTCTGGCTATGACGGTAAGCTGACCTTGGAGTTTGAAGGAATGGAGGAGTGCCGTGAAGCAACTAGAATCAGCCTGAATAATGTGAGGAGATTGTGGGAGGAAAGCTGAAGCTAACTTGACAATGGGGGAGTTTCGACAGATGAAACGATCAAAATACGAGCACTTTACACTGCCTTTTCGCTTTTTTGCGCCATCCGTATTCATTTTGCTCGGCTCATTGCTGGCAGGAATTTTTGCCTACCATAAAACATCGGAGCTGGTTGAAAGCGAGGCGATGAAAAATAACTTGGCTGTGCTGAATCAAACGCGAAGTATTTTGGATAGACGCTTTTCGGAAATTGAAATGATTGCGCATCAGCTTGCCAATGATACGAAGGTCGTCTCTTTTCAGCATGTGCGCGAGCCATATTCCGGCACAAATCCGTATAAGCTGCTATTAACTGAAAAGGCGCTGCTTGATTACCGATTAACGAATCATTTTCTAATTGATTATTTTTTGGTATTCAAAAAAAGCGATATGGTCATCTCCCCCAGTAAGGTGTACGGGCTTCGGCAATTTTATGAAATGCAATTCAATTACGAGAATATGACGGCAGAGGAATGGTCAGCTTCGATTTTAAACGGCTATCACTATCGTACCTATATTCCAGCGCAGCGAGCCGTATATGAAAAAAAGCAATATTCCGTTGTCAGTTATGTGCAATCCTTTGGCAATCGCAGTCTATATGGCGGCGCAGTCGTTGTCATGATCGACAATGATCAAATTCAAGCGCTGCTGCGCGAGCTCGATATTCGGCAGGGAGGGTTTGCTTATATCGCTGATCAGGAGGGCCGTATCATCAGTTATGTTTCCTCTGATCCGGAATTTGTGCCTGAGCCGATGGTGGCGCAAGGAGCGGCTCCTCATGCAGAGCTGATTATGAACGGTCAAAAGATGCTTGTCACCCAAACGACATCCTCTTTCAACGGCTGGACCTTTGTATCCGCGCAGCCTTTGCAGGTTGTGCTGCAGAAGGTCAATTATTTGAAGCAATTAACATGGGTTATTTTTATAACGGCTTTAATAGTAGGCTTGCTCATTGCCGGCTTCTTTGCTTACCGGCACAGCCGGCCCTGGCAAAGACTGCTTGGCGCGCTGGCTTTGCCGCAGCCGCTCGATCAAGACGCGCCGCTTCCGAAAAACCCGATGGATGTTATTCAACATTCAGTAATGAGGCTTATTCATAATAATGAACTGCTCCAGGAGCGGCTGGAGAAGCAGCTGCCGATGCTTAAAAATGCTTTTTTTGACCGATTGCTGAAAGGACAATTCCATGCCCGGCGCGATATAGAAGTAACGATGTCTCATCTCGGTATACAGTGGAATCATCGCTTCAGCGTTGTTGCAATTCTGCATGTCAACACATATGCCGGCGATTACAGCGAGGACGTGCTCATGGAGCTCGACATAAAAAAGCTCGCTATACATGAACTGATCCAGAAAGCTTATTCCCGGAGCATATTTACGCAGGATATGGATGTCAATAAAATCGCGCTGCTTATGAATATCGATGCCGAAACCGCTGATGCATGCAAGGCTAAGCTCCGCTCGCAATTGCTTGATCTTCATCATCAGCTTACGAGCAATTTTCATATAAGGGCATGGATGGTAATCGGCGGAGAAGTTGAGGATATTGTTGATATTTCAAGATCGTATGAAGAAGCCAGTCTTGCAGCTAACTATGGCGGATGGAACGAGGATTGTCCTGTTATTTTCCAGCATGAACTATCGATGCAGCTGGAAACCTACTATTTTCCTACTGATGTAGAAACTCGACTGTTGAATCTTGTGAAATCGGGCAATCAATCCGAAACGAAAAAGCTGCTGGAGCACATTGAAGAAAAGAATGAGGAGAGACAGCTGTCATATGCCATGAAAAAGATGCTGGTGCATGAGCTGTCCGCGGCCCTGCTCAAGTGCTGTGATATGCTTGGCATGGAAAAGGGCGGTCTTGCCGCCGAGCTGGAGCTGTCTATTAAAATGATGGAGCAAATGCAGCCGCCAGAGGAGGCGCTGGAAAACCTTTCCGCAGCTTTTTGCCAGGTGACACAGAAGATCGACTGCCGCAAGAAGAGCCATAACGACGAGCTGAAGGACGAAATGCTGAAATATATCGTAGACAATTATATGCGTTCCGAGCTGAGCCTAAGTATGCTTTCCACTGTTTTTCAAACATCGGAGGCTTACATTTCTTACTTTTTTAAGGAGCAGACAGGCGAGAATTTTTCTGAGTACGTAGAAAAAGTTAGAATGTCTAAGGCGAAATCGCTTCTGACAGACAGCGAGCTTTCCATTAATGAAATTGCAAATTGGGTAGGCTATTATTCTTTAAATACATTTAGCAGAGCTTTCAAACGCGCGAATGGAATGAGCGCAACGCAATACCGCAGATCTATGCAGCCATAGTAATTATTGAGGTCCTATTAATTATATTAGCATATGGGAGGTGCAACTGGTGCTGGAGAGGGACATAAGAACAAAATGGTTTCTGGAAGCAAGATACGGCATGTTTATTCATTGGGGCTTGTATGCAATCCCTGCGCGCGGAGAATGGGTCCGCTCCAATGAACGGATTTCTAATGAAGACTATGAAACCTATTTCGAGCAATTTAATCCTACGCGCTATCAGCCAAAGGAATGGGCGAAGCTTGCCAAAGCAGCTGGTCATCAATACGTCGTTATGACGACGAAGCATCATGACGGCTTTTGCTTGTTTGATAGTCAATTGACAGACTATAAGGCCGGCAATACGAAAATAGGTAAAGATTTGATTCGCGAATATGTGGACGCTTTCCGCGAAGAAGGTATTGCGATCGGGTTTTATTATTCCATTATTGACTGGCATCATGAGCATTATCCCGCTTACGGCGATCGTTATCACCCCATGCGGGAGCATGAAGCTTATAAAAATAAAGAAGTTGATTTTTCACGATATATTGCTTATATGCACGGACAAGTGGAAGAGCTTGTTACGAATTATGGAAAGATCGATATTATGTGGTTTGACTTCTCTTATGATCATATGTCGGGCGAAAAATGGCAGGCAGAGCAATTAATCCAGATGATTCGTTCTCATCAGCCGGATATCATCATTGATAATCGGCTTGGCGGCAATTTTATGGCGGCAGAGCCGGAAAATTATGCTGGCGATTTCTATTCACCTGAGCAGATTATTCCGCCTGGCGGCGTTGTGGATGAGCTTGGCCGACCGGTGCCCTGGGAGGCTTGCCTTACGCTAAATCATCATTGGGGCTATCACGCCTCGGACAACGCCTACAAATCTCCCCGCCAAATCGTACGGGCATTGGTAGAATGTGTGAGCAAAAACGGCAATATGCTGCTGAATGTCGGACCGGATGCTGAAGGAGAAATTCCGAAGCAGTCGAAGGAAATATTGTCGTCTGTTGGCGATTGGCTGAGCAGAAACGGCCGCAGCATATATGGCTGCAAAGCAGCTTCGCTTGCAAAGCCTGAGTGGGGAAGGTATACGCAAAACGGACGTTTCCTGTATGCGCATATTTTTGACCGCGGAATTGGACCAATCTACTTCCAGGGCTTGAAGGGCAAAATTAAACGAGCGAGGCTATTGGCGGATGGGTCAGAGCTTAGGTCTGGCACGATGTGGATGGCCGAGCAATATTCCGATATCGAAGGCGGAGCCTTTATTAGCTTGCCTGGCGGAGATCTGCCGGATGAGCTTAATACAGTCATAGAGCTGGAACTGTATGAGCCATTATAAGTGAAACGAGGATAAACGGTTCCACCGTCCTTTGCAATAAAAACCTCCCTAGCAAGCGTGAGCAGGGAGGTTTTTGCGTTATTAATTAGTTTGGGACAGCGGGAATCTGACGGTAATTATTGTGCCTTGATTAATTTGCGACTTGACGGTTATGTTTCCGTGATGAGCTTCTACGATCATTTTGGCAATGCTCATCCCAAGTCCAGAGCCGCTGCTGGATTCCTCGGAATTTGTGCCTCTGTAGTATCGTTCAAAGAGCATAGCCTGTGTATCTGAATCCATGCCTTGTCCGTTGTCAGCAACCGATATGGAGGCGCTATGCTCTTTTTTTTCCACCGTTGTAGTAATCGTTATTCCAGGCGCGTTGTGCTTTATTGCATTGAAAATCAAATTATCCATCAAGCGAAGCAGCCAAAGCTCATTCCCTTGAATAATGACAGCATCGGCTTCATCATCCTCGTATTGAAAATCTACCCCTGTTAATGTAGCATCGTTTACATATTTTATGATAGCATGGCGCACAAGCCTGTTCAGCTCGATCGGTCTTGCGCCTGCCAACGCATCGGTTTGCTTGAGCTGATTAATATAGGAAAAATCGGTGATCAGCTCCAGCATAAAATCTCCCTTTTCGCGAATCATACGGCCCATTTCCTGGAGCTCGTCCTTCGACCATTGCTCCGGCGACTGCTCGAGTATATAGGCATAGCCCTGTATCGTTGAAAGTGGCGTACGCAAATCATGGGATATACCGCTCATCCACTGCTCTCTAGAACGCTCCAGCCGCTGCCTGTCTTTTTCCGTTTGTGCAAGCCGTTGCGCCATCTCGTAGAAATTATGGATAGCTTCCCGGTAAAGTCTGTATCTCGTGCGGAGCTTTCCGTTTCTTCGGAAAACCTTTCGCTTGTCCTTTGCAGTCAGCACTTCATCATAGTTGCCGCTTTCCATTCGATTAAACCAGCCCGCAAAAAGAATGAGAGGCTGGCTGTAGCGGTATCCTAGCCAGAAGGATAATAACAAAGATAAAGCAAGTATGGCAATAGCTGCAATTCCGAATGAGCGAATAATGTCAGAGAATATTGGCTGTTTGACATAGCTATTCATATCCCGATCTTTGTGCAGGATCCAAGTATTTAGCCCGTCGTCCGAAACATGCATTGTAATTTGTCCACTGTGATCGCCATTTCGATCTTGAATGGCGAGCAACTCAAGCGGCTTTAGCTCATTAGAATCGTTGTCTGCTTCCTTACCTATCGTATACAGCTTTTTTCCTTCATGGTTGATTATCGTAAGATAGCCGCCTATTTGATTTAGCTCGTCTTCAAGTGCGGTAATAGCTGTTTCGTCAGGCCGTCCATTCTGTTCATAGGCATTGTACCATTGCAGAAGCTGCTGGCGCAGAGGGCTTTTATAGCCTATTAAATAAAGCAGCGGTTCCGCCTCGAACAGATCCAGCTCGGATTCGATAAAATAGCTGCCGTATGCATGTTGTTCTTTAATTTCCCGAAGCTCCTTCAAATTGTATTGCTCAGGAACGTCATCTGGCTTGTTAATTGTATGAATCACTTTTCCGTTGCTATTAATGATCTGCAGCCACAGCTGATGCTTAACTAAAAAGCTGTCCCAGTATTTATTAAGGGTAATGGATCCATTTTCATATAGAGCCTCGCTAGTTACAGCCTGCAAGGCGCCAACCGGCACATTTTGCTTCATTTCTTCATTTGTCATACGGCCAATTAAAATAAAAACTAATGTTAAAAGTGCAATAATTACAAAAACAGAATAAAGAATCAGCTGCAGGATGAAATGTAAAGTAATACGGTTTTGTACCTTCATCATAAGTTCGGTTCCTTCACAAGTTTGTAGCCCAGCCCTCTGACCGTAAGCAAATGGGCAGGATTGCTGGGATCCAGCTCGATTCTTTCGCGGATACGGCGAATATGCACCATGACAGTATTGTCGTCGCCTAGCCCATCCATGCCCCAAACAGCCTCATACAGCTGAGCTTTTGAAAAGACGATGCCGGGATATTTGCAGAAATGCAGCAAGAGCTGGAATACTTGAGCAGGTACAGCAACCTGCTGTCCATCAACCGTTAATTCACCAGCAGCGGCGTCCAATTGAAATCTGCCGTATTGATACACGTCATTTGATTTAACAGCAGGGGAAGTCTGACCCGCGGGTTTAGCAGGCTGCTGTATTCTTCTTAGTCGGGCTTTAATTCTTGCTACGATCTCAAGCGGATTGAAGGGCTTCGTAATATAATCGTCGCCTCCGACAGCAAAGCCGGTTAAAACGTCGAGATCGGAAGCTTTCGCTGTCAAAAAGAAAATATGAGGCTGTCCGAACTGTCTCAGCTTGCTGCAAAGCTCAAGTCCGCTTCCATCCGGCAGCATAATATCAAGCAAAATAATGTCAGCCCCGTGCCGAGAGATTTGATCCATTGCCTCCTGGCAGGAGTAAGCTAAATAAACTTGCGTAAAGCCTTCTTTGCGCAATATAAATTCAAGCATTTTGGCAATTGAGGTTTCATCATCTACAATTAATATTTTTTGATTATTCATGTTACATCACCCATTGCTATGCTATCACATTAACCTTAACAATAGCTAAACTGCAATAATAATAATTAAACGGAAATTAAGATGGCGTTATGAAGCTGTTTAGCAGAGTGCTGTAAGCTAGTTAGTGAGGTGATGCGATGTGATTACAACAAAAATGAAAAGTGAACGTGCAACAATAATCGATGCGATCAGGGGATTTAGCTTGCTCGGCATTTTGCTCGCTAATATGCTGATTTTTCAGTATGGCATGTTCGGCGAAGAGAAATTGGCGCTCTTCCCGCTAGCGACTAAGCTCGATCTATTTTTGCATCAATGTTTAACGGTATTTGTGAAAGGAAGCTTTATGCCGATCTTTATGTTTTTATTCGGCTTTGGGCTTTACAAGCTGAGAGAAAGCTTGATTCGCAAAGGCTACAAGCCTTGGCGATCGCTTGTCAGGCGATTTCTGATGCTGGCAGCGATTGGTCTGCTCCACGGCTACTTGCTGTGGGAGGGGGATATTCTTATGGCCTACGGCGTAGTGAGCTTCGGGCTGCTCTTATTCCTTAAGCGCAAGCCTAGGACACTGGTTATTTGGGCAGTTGTTCTAGCTCTGCTAATTGCTGCGCTATCTTATGGCGGCTCCAACGATTTGTTTGGTGATAATGCCAAGATTAATGATTATGTTGCTCGTTCTATAGAAATTTATGGGCAAGGGAGCTATTCAGATATTTTAAGCTTTCGAAATAATGAATTTCCAATTGATATACCTGGGGGATTAGCTGTAGTAATTTTATTGCTTACGCCGTTAATGCTTGCTCCGATGTTTTTGTTTGGAATCGCTGCAGCTAAGAAGGGCTGGTTTGAAAACCCGCATAGCGAACGCAGGCGATACAGGCTGCTGGCTCTTATTCTTGCTCCGCAAGGCATCCTTTTTAAAGGCTTTGGCGTTTGGCAAGAAGGCTCTGGCTTTGCAGGGGTTGCTGGCACGTTAGGAAGCATACTGTTAGCTTTAGCTTATATTTTTACAGCTGCCTATATTTTTTCATTTCTTACTAGAAAATCAGTCATGTTTAAAGCTTTTGAGGCGGTCGGCAGAATGTCGCTTACGAATTATTTGATGCAGACCGTTATTTGTACCACTGTATTTTACGGTTACGGATTCGGCTTGTTCGGCAAAATAGGTATATTGGCTGGAATATTGCTGGCTATCTTGATATATGCTGCCCAAGCAGCAGCTTCTATGTGGCTGTTGAAAAGGTTCAAGCAAGGGCCGGTGGAGCGGATGCTTAGAATGTGGACCTATTTTTCATTAGGGGGCAGGATGAGGATTAAAGGGAGGCAGAACCTTAACACTTATACTGTTGCTGAGGATCATGCTCGGAACTAGACACAAAATCGGATATAAGCAATAATTGAGAGAGGATTGACTCCTATTGAATATATCGATTGGTGCAAGGGAGGAAATTAGATTGCTTAGTTTTTTTAAACCGCAAATATTAAAGTGCTCCGTATGCAATCAAGTGATTAAAGAAAAAGAACAATTTACGGTTACGTTGACGCTGCCTTCAGAAGCGATGATGCCTGTAGGCATTCTGGATAAAGTGCTGGCCAAGCATGCAGCAGAAGTGATTTGCAGCGGCTGTAAGTGAATGGGATTTTTCGTTAAATGAAACTATTAATGGCATGCAATTTTTGTGATATGATGGATGTAATGTCTGATATTCATTTTTCGCGATGCAGTCAGCGCAAATGTGTCAAGGGAGTCATATAAATGAGGCGTAAAATCAATTTTGTAACGATAATCCTATCGACTCTAATGCTAATTGCAGCAGCAATATTTTTTGTTTCACATAAAAATGATGTAAAGCTGATTGTAGTCAGCAATGAAAATGAAATGCCCTCCCGTATTATGAAAGGGTCAAAGAGCGGGCCAGCTTCGAAAGGAATCCAGCTGTTTTATGAACAACATGGCGATAAGGAGTACCGCTATTGGCTGTATTTGAATAAAGGGAAGCTAGCGGCGAAGCAGCTTAAGGAAACCTTCAAAATTAATGTAGTCGAAGATAATGGCAGGCTTAAAATTTATATAGAAGATGCGGTAGTCCGTAAAGATTTTGAGGCCCAAAGCACGATTATTGCCTACTGTCTTCATGCTTACCCGCCAGACCGGGTGCAGGTATATTATAATAAACAAATGCTGGATATAGACGTTGAATCGATATGAAATACATGTGGCCGAATCCGCTTTGCGGGATTCGGTTTTTTTTGAAAATATTAGAAAGTATAAATTTTCAACCTTATATCTGTTCTTATATTTCATCGGTAAACGCGCCTGTCCAAAGGACGGCGGAGCCGTTTATCCTTGTTTGACAGCCACGGATAGTCAGATTATAATTATATAGACCAGTCGTTATAATTGGAAGAAAGAGGAGAATTACATTGCCAAGAGAAATCGATGCCAAAGAAAGCATACTAATTGCCGCTTCAAAGCTTTTTCAGCAGCAGGGCTATCATGCTACTGGCTTGAATCAAATCATTAAGGAGTCAGGCTGTCCCAAAGGCTCCTTGTATTATTATTTTCCGAATGGAAAAGAACAGCTTGCTGTAGAAGCGATAGCACGAGCGAAGCATCAAGCAGTGGGGGAGTTTAAGGAGTATTTGGCGCGGGAAGAGGATGTGGTTAAAGCAATCGATATTTTTTTACTTGAGAATTCGCAGTTTGATATAAATGCCGAGTACGACGGCATACCGCTCGCTTTAATTGCACTGGAAACGTCATTGATCAGCGAGCCGCTTCGCCTAGCCTGCAGCGATGCATATGGCGCGGTAAGACAGCTGTTGCTGCAAAAGTTTCTCACGTCGGGCTGGCCGCGGGAAATGGCTGAGGAAGTATGTTCTTTTATATTTTCAATGGTGCAGGGAAGTGCTGTTTTTGCTATTACGGAGCTTTCCAATGAGCCGTTGATAACGGCGCATAAGCAAGTTATGGAGTATGTGCGCATGAAAGAGAAGGAGATGAAAGAACTTGAGCGATAGAGAGAATAAAAGGCTCGGAGCCGTGCCAAAAAAATATGAATTTTTGTCGCAAGACCCGTCTGTAAAGGTAATGCCGATTGTTATTTCTTTAATAATTGGCGCATTTTTTGCCATGCTGAATGAAACGCTGCTTAACATTGCCCTCAAAACTTTAATGGCAGAATTTGATATTTCAATAACGACGGTTCAGTGGATGGCGACTGGCTTTATGCTTGTAATGGGGATGGTCATTCCTGTGTCTGCTGTTATGATGCAGTGGTTTACTACCCGTCAAATGTTTTTGGGCACGTTAATTATTTTTACAATGGGAACGATCATATGCGCAGCCGCACCCGATTTTTCGCTGCTGCTGGCAGGCAGGTTTATGCAGGCAGTAGGAACAGGATTGCTGACACCGGTCATTTTTAATATATTCCTGCTCTTGTATCCGCCTGAGAAGCGGGGAGCGATGCTTGGACTTGTTGGTCTTGTGTTTATGTTTGCTCCAGCAATTGGCCCTACCCTATCCGGTGTAATTGTCGAGTATTTGGGCTGGCGTTATTTGTTTATTATCGTTATACCATTTATGATATTTTCGATATTGTTTGCATTTAAATACTTAGTTAACATATCAGAAATTACGAAGCCTAAGGTGGATATCGCTTCAATTATTTTATCCATGGCCGGCTTTGGCACATTAGTTTACGGCTTTAGCTCTGCCGGTGAAGCAAAGGGCGGTTTTACAAATCCGGTCGTTTTAGGGTCCATTATAATCGGCATTATTTTGCTGACTATTTTCTCTATTCGTCAATTAAAGCTTAAGGAACCGCTGCTGGATTTGAAAGTATTTAAATACCCAATGTTCCGACTCGGTGCGATCGTGTTTGTGCTTGTGATGATGGCGATGCTTTCCTCAGAAATTATTTTACCTTTGTTTATGCAAGGGCCGCTCGGCCTTGCGGCCGCAACGGCAGGTCTCGTTTTGCTGCCAGGTAGTATTCTTAATGGCTTAATGTCGCCTGTCATGGGAAAGCTCTTTGACAAGTTTGGACCGCGAGTGCTCATGGTGCCGGCGTCCATTTTATTAGCTCTGACTTTGCTTATGTTCAGTTTTTTAAGTGCCAATACTCCTTCATGGCAAATTGTTGCAGGCTATATTTTACTAATGATATCCGTATCTGCCATGTTTATGCCATCTGAAACGAATGCCCTCAACCAGCTACCAAAATCGATGTATACACATGGCACTGCAGTATTGTCAACGCTGCAGCCGGTAGCTGGCGCAATAGGCGTATCGGTATTCGTCGGTTTAATGTCTGCAAGACAAAACTATTTGCTTGAACAGTCAGGCAGTCCGGAATCCCCGCTTGCGCAAGTGGATTCCTTTGTCGGAGGCGTTCGCTTTGTGTATATAATTGGTTTTGCCTTGGCCGTGCTTACGTTCTTTTTAGCATTGCGGATGCGCCGCTCGCAGCCGGCAGTTGAAGAAGAAAAAGCTGTGGATAAAGCGTCTTAACGAGGATAAACGGTTGCTGATCTGAAAACGTATTGATTTACAAGCTTGATTGCAAAGGGATCTCCTCTCGCTTGCTTGTTGGTCTGTTGGTCAGAGGTTCCGTTATTACGTTCAAAATTACAGTTTTGAGGCGACAAAGTGACAGACGTTCCGTTGTTGATCCATAAATCGCAGAAAAATCCCTATTTTATACCGGATAGCGGAACGTGTGGCCGCGAAATTAAATAAATGGCGATTTTGAGGCAATTAGCGGAACGTGTGACCATGTCGTCGGAAGACTTTAGTCTTTTATGGCTAAAGTCTTTTGTTTTTTAAGTCCTGCGAGTGTATAATCAAATAATCTTTTTATTACAGGCGCAATAAGCAATTATTAATTGATTTATGTTAAAGGTGGGAATGTGCATGGCAACAGCAATGAAGACATTGAGAACGATACTAATAGCTTTATGTATAGTTGTGGCAGGGTGCTCGAATGCAAAGCCGGGGCCAGATGAGCCAAGGGAAACGCCTAATGCCAGTGCAATACCAAGCGTCATTCGTGCTGAAAAGCAGCAGGATGACTTTGTTTACAGGTTGATTGCGGATAAAGAGGCGTACGTGGAAGGCGATACGGTAACTATTTATGCTGAATTGGAGTATGTGGGGGAGAAGGAGCAAATCGATATTTACCATGCTGCGTCTCCGTTTTATTTTCCGCTTGTGGAGAAGACGCGGAATTACTCGATTCCATATGCGATGAATGAGCCGCTTATCCAAACGACTTTAATAAAAGGCGAGCCGCTCAGAGAGGAATATAAGCGGAGCGGGGGCTATAGCTCATCGGATGATCCCAAATTTATTGAATTTATGATGGATTTTGTAGATAAAGGATTTGCGGCAGGCTTGTATGAGATGGACGGATCAGCACATTTTTATGTAGAGCAGGCAGGAAATATGGACAAAACGACCTACGATCTAAAGGCGAAAATCAATTTTACTGTAAATGAAGCGTAAATGAAAAGGCGTCTGCTAGCGAGGCGCAATTATGGAATGTTTGTACAATATTTAGTAAAGGCAGTCATCAAGGTCATTTTTTACCTTAATGACTGCCTTTTTCAGTTACTATTTGGCACGAAGCATTTTTGTCCAAAGCTCATTGCTTTCGTAGCCTAGTCGCCATGCAGCTACACCAGCCAGATCATACTTTTTAGCCAGGTTAATGCGGGCGAGCACAGTGTCCTCGGTTTCTGCCCAGAACAGATGGGTATAGCCATTTTTGACATAGCTGTATTTATATTGGCCAGCCGCAGCATCGTAGATTTTGCTGGCGCCTGTTTCAGCAATCAGCTTAGGCAGCTCTTTCATAATTATCGCACGATTGTCGACAAGCTTGCCTGTGCTGTCCAAGCGCCACTCTCTGACATAGAATGGAATGCCCAGCATAAGCTTGTCGCGAGGAATGCCATAATCAAGAAATTGCTTTATGCCTTCTTCCACCCATGGCAGACTCGCTACTGATCCTGCTTTGTCGCTGCCGCTCCAATGCTCGTCGTAGGCCATTATCATAATCATATCAACAACGGGAGCCAACGCTGCATGATCATACGCAGTCAGATGGTTCCAGCTGACACTGCCGCGCGGCAAATCGATAGATACCTTCAGCTTTTTGGCATGGGCAGCTTCAGCAAGCTTGGTTACAAAAGCAGTGTATGCTTTGCGGTCTTTTCCAGACACTTCTTCAAAGTCAATGTTGACGCCGTATACGCCAAGTGCTGCGAGGCGATTAACGAGCGCTGTAATAAACTTTTTCTGTGCCTCGCTATTCGCAAGAAATTCTGATGTCATCGTGCGATCGAATTGATTATGAATGAGCGGCATAACGAGAACGCCCTTGTCATGGAACGCTTTCACAACTGCCGGATCGGAAGAATCCTTAAGTGTGCCGTCTGCCTTCGTAAGCTCAAACCAGGTAGGAGAATCAATATTAAGACCTTGTGTATTGGCTACATGATTATGGATAGTAGCTGCAGCGCTGCTGCCGTTCCACCCTAAATAAATCAGCGATTTAATATTGCTCCAAATGATTCGTTCATCCAAGGTGCGTGCAGTGCTGTTGGAATAGCCCTTTGCATAATCGACAGCAGCTTGTCTTGTCATGAAATGCTTAAGCTTCTTCTCTCCTTGATACACCGTGTAATAGGGATATCCTGACCACAATACATTGCCTTCAAATACGACTTCTGAATTAGCCCACCTTTTGGCATCCTTTACGGCTTGCTGCAAGGTTGCAAATTCAAATATTTGCTTGCCGTTTTGCAAAACTTTGTAGCTTGCTTTATTGGAATGGATAATTGCTTTAGATTTAGCATTGCGCACTTCGCTGTTGGCAATTTTCAAGGATGCATCAATAGCATCCTTCAGAAAGGAGTAGGCTTTTGTATCCGGGGCTTTTACGCCATTAACGATTATTTCGTAGACCGCTGCTGCTTCCTTTTGGGCTTTGCGCTGGGCATCAGTTAAGTTGTCCCATATCCAGCTATTCGTGTTCAGATCAATAATATGAGCATTAGCCCACTTTTTCGCTTCTTTTTTGGCTGCATCCAGTGTAATGAATGACCAGCCAGCTAAAGATTTATCACCTTGATACAGCTGGTATTGCGGATAAGAGGAGTAAACCCAGCCGATACTGTTGAGATCGCGAATATGTACATTGGATAATGTTTTGGCAAAGGCTAATGCGTCATTGTAGGTTTGAAAATCCCACTTTGAGCTGGACTTGCCGTTTTGATACACCTTGTAGCGGGGGAAATTATCCCATACCCAGCTGCGGCTGGCAATTTTTTCTACATGTGAATAGTTAAATTGCTTGGCGTATCTTACAGCTTCTGCTTCGGTCGAAAATTCTTTCAAGGCTTTGTCGTTTTGATAGACTCGATACTGCGTCATCTTGCTTGCTGCTGATGCTTGTGGCGCATACATTGCAGCAAATGACTGAATGATGATAGTCAAAGCCAGCAACAGCGACCATCTTTTTTTCATAGGCGAATGTTCACACTCCTTATAGTAGTCTATTGGTTAGACGCGTATAGGAGGGGGAAGTTGCTATAAAAAATAGTAGTTTGCTATGGTTAATAGTGGTAACTGGCAGGCGCAAAAAAAATGCCCTGCTAGCTCTAAAGAGCAAACAAGGCATTTCATCATATATTTTTGAAAATTAATTAGCAATATTAGCCCAAAATTCTCCTTCTTCCTCATCCGCATCAAGCGTAATATCGGAACGGAATACCCGTCGATCATATTGAGTAAACATATATTGCTCGATCGCTTCAAGCAAGTTGGATTCAATCAAGTATTGGCTGCGTCCATTAACCCAAATTTCTGCAGTAAAACCATATTGCTCCTCCCAGGATAGCTGAACCTCAACATCCTCGGGGCGAACCCCGCGACGATCAGCAATATGCAGACAGACTGCGTTAATGATCTCGTCTGTATAAATGCGCATAATTAGTAAGGTCTCCGCTGATCCGGATTAGGCTTCTTGTTGCGTATATAAACAAACGCCGCGCGAATGACCATAAAGATCGCAACAATAACAAGCAGATTAACCATTAGACCAAGAATTTCGCCAAAAGCGCCCATGCTTCCGAAAAGTCCGCCAAACAGCATGCCGGCAAGACCGCCAAGCATAAGTCCTTTCATAAAGCCGCTGCCGCCAAACAATCCGCCTGATTTAGCAGCTCCTGTCGAGCTTGTGCCAGTCGTAGATTTTGTGCCTGTGTTGGATTGCTGAACATTATCTGTTTTCTTAGGCGTCTGGGTGAAGCTTTGTTTTGGAGATTTGATGCCGCCGCCGCGACGGGCATCTGCTGAGTCGCTGAAGCTGAAGCTAAGGGCGAACATCAATGTCAACGCCATCATTACTAGTAGTCCTTTTTTCATCTGGTCTTTCTCCTCCTGAATGGTCTGTTTGAAAGATTGCTATCATAGACAAGTACGTCTAAGATAGAAGTAGGTTTCAATTTTTTTTGAAAATAATAAATTTTTTTTAAGACATAGTTAGACGGGAACTGGAGGAGGTTTAAATACAAAATGAATGAGCATTTAATTTCCTATTTAATCCAATTCCATGCGGTGCGTGATTATTTTGAATGTCACGAGCTTCTGGAAGAATACTGGAAACTGCATCCCGAGGATCGCTATGCCCATCTGTATGTTGCTTTAATACAGGTAGCTGTCGGGCAATACCATGAAAGGCGCGGCAATCGTTCAGGCGCTGTAAAGATGTACCAGTCAGCGACAAGCAAGCTTAAGCTGTCTTCATTGACTCCTCTCGGCATAAGCTCCGAGGATTTGCTGGAGCAGCTGGATGAACGTGTGCAGGCTGCTTCATTAGGACTTGAATTTGAAGATATCGACATGTGGATTACGGATGAGTCCTTGTTGCAAGAATGCATGAGACGAACCGACTCATTAAGTCTGGAATGGGGCGCCCCTAGTCCCAAATGGGATGATGCGCTCATTCATCGCCATAAGCTGCGTGACAGATCGGAAGTTATCGCTGCCCGAGCTGCAGCGCTGGAATTGCGCAGATCAAGAGAAAACAGCTAGTCCGTTATTTCTGCAGACGTGTACAGCTTGAGATCAAGCGTATAGATTTGATTATCGCTCTTCAAACTAAAGCTGTCAGTTGAAGTGTTGTAATCGATTCTTAGGCTTGGCTCAAAAAAAACGGCATGACGCGGCTCGTGCCATAAGCGCAGCGGGGTTTCCTGCAGCAATGCGTCATCTACAGAAGGCGACTCAATCAGCTGCATCGCCGGCACTCCGCTAAGCACACAGCCGCAGCCTTCCGTATCATGCAGCAGCTTGAGCTGCTTTGTTCCGTCCGCAACGTAAGGGAGCAGTTTCTCCAAAGCGCTGCTGGAAAATTGAACGTTCAAATGGGTCACTCCTTTAAACAAGAATTAGAAGAAGTCTTAATACCTATTATTATAGGCAGTTGAGAATGTAACATCAAGCTGGCTGCCAGTACATACCTAATCTGAAGGGCGGGTTTCAAATGTCGGAACAAACGAAAAAAGTGTTGGACAGCTTTAAGACTGCCAATCGTAAAATTAAAAGCTTTGAAGAGGCGCTGGGCGTGCTCTATTGGGATTTAAGAACTGGGGCTCCCCGTAAAGGAATGGACGTCCGTTCGGAGGTTATAGGCGAGCTTTCTGCGGATATGTTCAAGCTCTCTACTTCGCCAGAGCTCGGTGAATGGCTGTCTGAGCTTGAGCGCAAGGAAGTATTTGCATCTTTATCCGAAATCGATCAAAGACTTGTAACAGAGACAAGGAAGGATTATAACCGCAGTGTTTTAATCCCGCCTAAGCTTTATCAGGAATATGTAGTTATTACATCACAATCTGAGTCGAAGTGGGAGGAAGCGAAGGAAGCGAACGATTACGCCGGTTTTAAGCCCTACCTGGATAAGGTTATTCGTTATACGAATCAATTTATCGATTTGTGGGGCGCAGGGCAAACACGTTATGACACTTTGCTGGAGCCTTATGAGCCAGGTATGACGGTCGCTGAGCTAGACCGGATTTTCGGCGGACTGCGCGAGCAGCTTGTGCCGCTTTCTGCTGCCATTGCCTCTTCGCCTAATCAGCCGGACACGAGCTTTTTACGCCAGCAATTCGATGTAGCTGCGCAAAAAGATTTTAGTTTATATATATTGCAGCAGCTCGGCTTTAACTTTGAAGCAGGCAGACTGGATGAAAGCATGCATCCATTTGCAACGGGACTTAATCCAGGCGATGTGCGAATTACGACACGCTACTTGAAGGATGATGTGACGAGCGCATTATTTGGCACGATACACGAATGCGGCCATGCCTTATATGAGCAAAATATTATGGACCAGTTGATTGGAACGACGCTTTGTACGGGAACGTCTATGGGAATACACGAATCACAGTCTCGTTTTTGGGAAAATGTAATCGGTCGCAGCCGGCCGTTCTGGAACCGGTATTATAAGGAGCTGCAAGCCCGTTTCCCAAATTTGAGCCATGTATCCTGCGATCAGTTCTACAGAGGCAATAATGTCGTCCAGCCTTCGCTAATTCGAATTGAAGCAGATGAGCTAACCTATAACCTTCATATTATTATCAGGTATGAGCTGGAGAAAATGATTTTTAACGAAGGGCTTACAGCAGCGGAGCTGCCGGAAGTTTGGAATGAGAAGTATAAGCAATATTTAGGCATTGCGCCAGCAACCGACAGCGACGGCGTGCTTCAGGATGTTCATTGGTCGGGCGGTGCGTTTGGTTATTTCCCGTCCTATTCGCTTGGCAATATGTATGCCGCTCAATTTGCCAATACGATGGAGCAGCAAATCCAAGATTTCTGGCAGCTTGTTGAAGCAGGTAATTTGCTGCCGATCAAGGAATGGCTGGCAGATAAAATTTATCAGTATGGTAAAATGCGCACCCCATCTGAGCTTGTTCAATCGATTACGGGCCAAGTGCTTGATCCACAATATTTGGTTACTTATTTGACGAATAAGTATAAAGATATTTATAAGCTGTAAAAGGAATAATCAAGGCAGCTCGCATAGCCGCAAGGCTAGTTGCGAGCTGCCTTTTTTATTTGCTCAGCTAGCACCGTATAACCGAGAGGTGCATAGGCTATTACATCAATCGATGTGTATAGTTTGGAGGCATAGTCAGATGAGGCGAAAAATCGTTATGGTTTTGTTGGCAGCAGCTTTAACAGCTTCTTTAGTAATAAGCGGCTGCTCTAAGCAAGGGTCTGAAACAACAAAGGTGCGGATAGGAGAGGTGACGCGATCATTATTTTATGCACCGCAATATGTGGCGATCGAGAAGGGCTTCTTTAAAGATGAAGGAATTGAAATTGAGCTTACAACTACGCCCGGCGGCGATAAGACGATGACAGCACTGCTGTCAAGTGTTGTTGATGTTGCTTTGGTAGGCTCGGAAACATCCATTTATGTGCATCAGCAGGGCGCGGACGACGAAGTTATTAATTTTGCGCAGCTTACGCAAACTGACGGCACATTTCTGGTTGCAAGGCAGAAGGACGATAGCTTTGACTGGTCGAAGCTGAAAGGATCAGTGTTTTTAGGTCAAAGGGTGGGCGGTATGCCGCAGATGGTTGGTGAGTTTGCGCTGAAGAAAAACAATATTCAGCCGCATGAAGATCTGGAGCTCATTCAAAACGTTGATTTTGGAAATATACCAGCAGCCTTCGCGTCAGGCACAGGAGATTATGTGCAGCTGTTTGAACCGACGGCTTCAATATTCGAACGTGAAGGAACAGGCTATGTAATCGCATCGTTTGGTACGGAGAGCGGCAATTTGCCTTACACCGTGTTTATGGCAAAGGAAAGCTATTTGAAGAAAAACAATGCCGTTGTACAGTCCTTTACAAATGCAGTATACAAAGCTCAGCAGTGGGTGGAGGGAAATGACGCGGCGGCTATAGCGAAAGTTGTTGCGCCTTATTTTGACGGCGTGGATGAGGATATTATGATATCGTCGATTGACCGCTATAAGCAGCAGGGCTCGTATTCGCTAGACCCAATTATTGATGAGCAGGAATGGAATAACTTGCTGGATGTCATGGAGTCTGCAGGAGAATTAAAAACAAGAGTGGAGCACAATAAAATTGTAAACCTGACTTATGCAAGAAAGGCGCTCGAATAATGCAATAGTCGTTTGCAGGCAGTAGGGGGCAAGCAGATGAAGCAAGAAACTGTTTTGGAGCTTCAACAGGTTACGCATGTTTATGTAAATGAGAAAGGTGCCTTTGTTGCCATTGAAAATTTTAGTTTATCCATTGCCGAAGGCGAGTTTTTAGCATTGGTTGGACCGAGCGGATGCGGCAAGACGACGGTTTTAAACCTGCTTGCAGGGCTGTTCCAGCCTACTTATGGCAATGTGCTGTTTGGCGGGTTAAAGGTGGATGGTCCTTCCAGCAAGGTCGGCTATATGCTGCAGCAGGATTACCTGTTCCCGTGGCGCTCTATCGAGCAGAATACGCTAATCGGTCTTGAAATACAGCATCGAATGAGGAAGGAATCCAAAGCGGAGGCAGAGCGTCTGTTAACGGAGCTTGGTTTGCCCGGTGCTGGAAAGCGGTATCCGCATGAGCTTTCGGGCGGCATGCGCCAACGTGTGGCACTTGCCAGAATGCTCGTTACGAATCCTTCCGTTCTGCTGTTAGATGAGCCGTTTTCTGCTCTGGATTTTCATATTAAGCTGCAGCTCGAGGAACTGGTGCAAAGCACCCTGCGCCGATTGGGAAAAACGGCTGTGCTGGTTACACATGATTTGTCTGAGGCAGCTGCCATGTGTGACCGTGTAATTGTGCTGGGGCGCAATCCCGGCCATATTCATTGCGAGGTTGTCATTCCTGATTCACTGCGGCTTGCCAGTCCGCAAATAGCGCGGACGCTTCCCGAGTTTCAATCCGTGTTCGAAAAGCTCACCTCTGAGCTTGATGTGATTGACACGGAAGGAGAGGATTAGCTATGGATAGACAGCATATGAAAACGGAGCTGCATCAAGCTTACAAACGCAGCGCGCGCCGGCGAACCGCAGCTGTTTGGATGGTGCAAATTGCGATTCTCGCCATTTTTATAGGCCTTTGGGAGGCTGCCGGCCGCAAAAAATGGATTGACCCTTTGTTGTTCAGCTATCCGTCGAAATTGCTGAACCATTTGTCGGCATCCATGGCAGACGGAACAATTTGGCCGCATATTGGCGTGACAGTAACGGAAACGATAGCAGGCTTTGCGCTTGGCACAATATTGGGGACGGCTATCGCAGCACTGTTATGGTGGTTTCCATTTTTATCTCGCGTGTTTGATCCGTATCTCGTCGTGCTCAACAGCATGCCGAAGGTAGCGCTTGGACCCATATTTATAGTGGGCTTGGGGCCTGGCTTCATGTCCATTGTTGCTATAACACTATCTGTCACTGTCATCATTACGACATTAAGTATATATAACCAGTTTAGAGAAGTAGACAGCGGATTTATAAAGGTTGTGCGATTGTTTGGAGCTTCACGCTGGCAGCTGTTCAAAAAGGTTATACTGCCAGGTTCCTTTCCCGTTATTATAGCAACCTTAAAGGTGAATGTAGGTCTTGCCTGGATAGGTGTTATTGTCGGCGAGTTTTTAGTTGCAAAGTCAGGTCTTGGCTACTTGATAATATATGGCTTCCAAGTTTTCAATTTCACGCTGGTTCTGTCAACTCTCGTTGTTATTGCTGTAGTAGCTGCTATTATGTATCAGCTGGTAGCTTTGCTTGAACGCAAAGTAACATCTGGCTGGCGCGAACGATAGCATAGCAAAATGCGCAGCTGGATGTAGGGATGTTCGATAAATTAAGAGCAGCAATATTTGAATGACTTATAGACTCTTCTATTTCAGAACATTCCTATTATCCACTGCTGAGGACATACAATTTCCTTGGCAGTGCTGACGAAAATCACTGCTCAGCAATAGAAAATGCGAGGGGAAATACCCCCTCGCACTGCAAGCCAGCCATATTTTTAAGAAGACTTGTAAAATATTTTTGTTAGTTTAGAATACATTAATCAACAAAAGCCCAAGACCTGCATACACTTTAAATGAATGATTGTATGGAGGAGGTTAAATCAATGACGATTGCAGATAAACAGCTTCACGGAAGAGAAATTATTACGAAGGCTGTCTGCGGTAAAGGTCGTAAGTTTTCAACAGTAACTCATACTGTTACACCGCCACATAAACCTACAAGTATACTAGGTGCGTGGATTATTAATCACCAGTATGAAGCGGTAAGGTGCAGCGAAGGTATAGAGGTTGTTGGTACTTATGACATCAACATTTGGTATTCTTACAGCAACAATTCACAAACTGATGTAGCTAAAGAATCCGTACAATATGTTGAAGTAGTTCCGCTGTCGTATTTGGATGGCAAGCACAGGCCATCGTCTGAAGAAGTATATGCTGATGTGCTGCAGGAGCCAAACTGCATCGAGGCGAATATTTCTTCGAACGGCAATAGTGTTAATGTCCGTGTGGAACGAGAATTTTCGGTAGAGCTTATCGCTGAAACAAAGGTTTGTGTAGCGGTATGGCCGCATGGAATGTCGGATTTGGATGATAAGGGCTTATCATTTATCGACAGCGACAATGACTTTGAGGATTTGGATTCTGACCTGCTGGATGACGATTTGTAATTTATCCGTTTGCGACACGGATAATGTATTCTATGCCGAACATACGGCGAGTTTGAGGGCGAAAGCCCTCTTTTCTTTCTTATTTATGTTATACATGAATAATTAAACGAATGCCTATAAATGCTCCCTGCTGCCACTGTGATAGCGGGAGTTTTCGTTATTGCCAATCTGTTGGATAGATAGGAGGTGACGCTGTGAGAGTAATATGGGGGGAGCAGGAGCATTCCGCTCCTGATAAAAGCTGGAGCGCTGGCGATGCGGTTGTGCTGAAGCAGAACGAGCAATACAACGAAAGCTTTAAAGCCCCTGGTGTGTGGCTGCTTAATGCCGGAGCAGCAAAGCATAAGGAGTTGCTGACTAAGTCCTGGCAAGAAGCCAGGTGGAGAAGGGCGGGCCTGATGCAGCGAAAGCAGCTGACTAGTGTGCGATTGTATCGTGTCGTGGTATGCCATTTGCAAATTGTTCATTTAGCAAGAATAGCGCCCGGCAAGGAGCAGGAGACGCTGAAGCGCCTGAACAGTGATTACGGCGTCGTCAGCAGCGGAAGGGATCAAGAGTCTGGGGCAAGCTGGAGCTCGGACCGGCTGCTTCAGCTAGTTGCAAAGCATGCTGTTTTTGCCTTGTATGCGCTAGAAATTGATATAGGCGAAATAATTATAGCGCTTGGAGGAGATGGCAGAAGCGAGCCGGTGCGAGCTATGCCGGACATTGCGAATGCTGAGCTGAAGCGTGCAGCCGCAGATGAATTTATACGCTGGTATCGGCAAACGGCAAAAAGCTATCCGGCACTTTCTCAAAAGCTGCTTCTGGGGGCAGATCCAGAATTTGCTCTGCTGACTGCTGGAGGCAAAATTGCAATGGCATCGCGTTATTTTGGAAGCGGCAAGGGAGGCGCCGCCGGAGCAGACACGATGAGGATCGCAGGAAAGCTGCTCTATCCGATTGCGGAGCTGCGTCCAGAACCTGCAAGCGATCCGGAAGCACTGATCGTCAATGTCAGAAGGCTGCTTCAATATTCGCAACGGCGCATTACGAATTCGCAGCTTCGCTGGGTAGCAGGCGCCATGCCCGTGCCCGGGCTTGCTTTGGGCGGCCATATTCATATTAGCGGCGTACCGCTCACTACACGCCTGCTGCGCTTATTTGACAGCTGCATCGCCTACCCGCTGGCGCTGGTGGAGGATGAAGCGGGGCGCAAGCGAAGACCGCGCTACGGCATGCTGGGCGATTACCGCCTGCAAGCGCATGGCGGCTTTGAATACCGCACATTGCCGAGCTGGCTTGTTTCCCCGCTAGCAGCAAAGGCGGCAGTCGCGCTGGCGGCATTATGCGCCAAGGAAGCGCTGACTCTTGCTTACGTGCCTGCTGCAGAGGAAAAATATGAGGCCGCTTATTATAACGGCGATCGAACAGAGCTGCAAGCCGGATTGGATGACATTATAAAAGTCGTAACAAGCGCTGGCCAATATGCAGCTTATGCGAAGTGGATTGACCCCCTTTTTGAAGCAGCAAAAAAAGGGCGCGTTTGGAACGAGCAAAGCGATTTTCGCGAGAAATGGCGCATAAGCGCCAGGAAGTGAACATTTAATGAAGACACAATATAATTCAATAGTTTGATGGCGCACGTCTGTTCCGCTTGGTATAATGGAAGCTGACTGTGTTCGTTTTCGGAATAATATTAATGGCAATAGCAGGAGGAACTTTGATGGCTGGTTATACTCCCATGATTCAGCAATATTTGGCTGTAAAAGAAGAAGCGAAGGATGCTTTTTTGTTTTTTAGATTAGGTGATTTTTATGAGATGTTTTTTGAGGATGCCATTGCTGCGTCCAGAGAGCTTGAAATTACGTTGACAGGCCGTGACGGCGGCTCGCAAGAAAAAATTCCTATGTGCGGCGTGCCGTACCATTCAGCAGAAAATTATATAAACCGATTGGTTGAAAAAGGATATAAAGTTGCAATTTGCGAGCAGGTAGAAGATCCGGCCAGTGTAAAAGGGATCGTGCGAAGAGAAATTGTCCGGATTGTTACGCCGGGAACCGTAATGGAGACGAAGGCGCTGGCGAGCAATCAGAACAACTTCATCGTAGCTGTTACGAGCGTACATACGAATCTTGCTCTTGCTGCATGCGATTTGTCGACAGGCGAGCTGTACGTGACTTCACTGCCGGAGCATTGGGATTCACTGCTTGATGAAGTGAATTTGTATTCGCCAGCAGAAATAATCGGAGAGCATCATATTTTGGAGGAGCTTAAGACCAGGCTAAGCTATCCAATCCCCCTTACACCTCGCGAGCAGCTTGCGGATCATTTGCTGAAGGGGCAATTTGAGGAGGAGCAGCTTGAAGGCTTGGCTGCCGAGCGCATGAAGGTAATCAGCTTGATGACAGCATACTTGGATGAGACACAAAAACGGTCGCTAGCGCATGTGCGTCATATCAGGTCATATGAAACGAATCAATTCATGGTTCTTGATCAATATACAAGACGGAATTTGGAGCTGACAGAGACGGTGCGCGACCGCAGCAAGAAAGGGTCGCTGCTGTGGCTGCTGGATCGGACGCAAACATCGATGGGCGCAAGAATGCTAAGAAGATGGATTGATAAGCCGCTCGTCAGCAAGGATGCGATAGAGGAGCGTTTGAACGCAGTCGAAGGACTGTACTTGAATTTGATTTTGCGTGAGGATGTCCGGACTGAGCTGCAGCCTATCTATGATCTTGAAAGATTGGTAGGCAGAGTAGCTTACGGAAATGCAAACGGACGCGATCTAAATGCGCTTCGTATTTCACTGCGCCGCATTCCCGCTTTAACTGCCTTATGCCGTGCTTCAGGAATAGCATCGCTGCAGGCGCTTGTTGATCAAGCGGATGAATGTGCCGACTTGGCCGATCAAATCGAAGAGGTGCTTATAGAGGATGCTCCAGTCTCGATTCGAGAAGGCGGCTTAATTAAAGCTGGCTGCGATGAATATTTGGATTCGCTGCGCGAGGCCAGCGTCAATGGCAAGAAATGGCTGGCTGAGCTTGAGAAGCAAGAGCGTGAGGCGACTGGAATCAAATCGTTGAAAATTGGCTTCAATAAAATATTCGGCTATTATTTGGAGGTTTCCAAAGCAAATCTTTCGATGCTTCCGGAGGGAAGATATGAACGCAAACAGACTTTAGCGAATGCCGAGCGCTTTGTAACGCCGGAACTGAAGGAAAAGGAACGGCTTATTCTGGAGGCTGAGGATAAAATGGTCGATCTGGAATATGAACGATTCTTGCAATTAAGAGTATTTATAGCGGGCCATTTGCCAAGGCTTCAGAAGGCAGCTGCGATGATAGCGGAGCTCGATGTGTATCAATCGCTTGCAACGGTGAGCGCAGAGCGCCGATTCGTGCGTCCGGCTGTAAATGCTGCATATAATTTGCATATTGAGGCTGGCCGTCATCCTGTCGTAGAGGCGATGCTGGAGGATTCGCCTTTTATAGCGAACGATACCGTGCTTGAGCAGCAGAAGCAGTGGATTTTGCTCATTACCGGCCCCAATATGGCTGGAAAAAGTACATATATGCGGCAGGCGGCGCTTATTTGCATTATGGCGCAAATCGGGTGCTTTGTACCGGCCAAACGCGCTGAAATTCCACTTATCGACCGAATATTTACGAGAATCGGCGCTGCGGATGATTTAATAGGCGGCCAGAGCACGTTTATGGTCGAAATGAAAGATATACAGCTTATGACGGAGAAAGCAACAGTCAACTCGCTAGTTATTATAGATGAGCTGGGCAGGGGAACCTCAACTGCGGAAGGAATGGCAATCGCGCAGGCCGTCATAGAGTATGTTCATCACCATATCGGCTGCAAAGCACTAGTCTCTACTCACTTTCATGAGCTGGCTTATTTGGAAAATACTCTTCCTTCGCTGGCTAATGCAAGAATGGCTGTCGAAGAAAGCGGTGATCACGTAACCTTTTTGCGCAAGCTCATTGCGGGTGCGGCTGATACAAGCTACGGGATTTATTGCGCTCAGCTGGCCGGCTTGCCTAATGCTATTATAGGACGAGCCTACGAGCTGCTGGAGCAATCGGAAGCCGTCCAGTTGCATCATAGCGCCGCAATAAACGAAGCGAGCGCAGCGTCTGCTATGCCGGTGGCTGGCAATAATCCGGTTGATCAGCAATCGCGCCAGCCAGTTTCTTCCATCGTACAGCTGTCAATCTTTGATGATCCTGATCACGTGCAGGAGTCAGCTGCGCCGAAGCGCAAGGGCCAAGTAAAGGAAGAAATGCTTGCAAAAGAGCTGCGCAAGCTTGATTTGTTGAATATAACGCCAATGCAGGCCATGCAATGGCTGAATGATATGAAAGCTAAAATGCTGCATGAATAGACAGTATAGCTACTGCTAATCATGAACACGGAGGTGAGGGAAGTGGCTGGCAAAAAAATCAATGTGCTGGACGAGCAGCTCGCCAATCAAATAGCAGCTGGGGAAGTCGTAGAACGGCCAGCTTCAATCGTAAAAGAGCTGGTTGAAAATGCAATCGATGCAGGAAGCACCACGGTCGATATTACAATAGAAGAAGGCGGTCTGACTTTAATCCGCGTTGCGGATAATGGCGACGGTATTCCTTCTGACGACATGCCGCAGGCTTTTCAGCGTCATGCAACGAGCAAAATAGCGACGAATAGTGATCTATTCCGTATAGCCAGCTTAGGCTTTCGCGGGGAAGCGTTGCCGAGTATAGCGGCTGTTTCACGGCTGGAAATGATTTCGGCAGAAAGCGATACTGGATTGGCGCGCCGGCTTGTCCTGGAGGGCGGAGCAGTGACGGCGGATGAGCCCTGCAACGCTCCGCAGGGTACAGTGATTACTGTACGCGATATTTTTTACAATACGCCTGCAAGGCTGAAATATATGAAAAGTATTCAGACTGAGCTCGGGCATATATCGGATTATATAAACAGAATTGCGCTTGCCCACCCTGGAATTGCGTTTACGCTTCAGCATAATGGCAATTCATTGCTGCGCACATTAGGCACGGGCGATCGCTTGCAGGTTATTGCTGCAGTGTATGGAAGCAATACGGCTAAAGCGATGTATCAGCTCGCAGCTTCGGATGCAGACTATACCGTTAATGGTTATGTATCCAAGCCAGAGCTGAGCCGCAGCAACCGCAACGGCATAACTGCCATCGTTAATGGAAGATATATTCGCAGCTTTATGATTAACCAAGCACTGGCGAATGCCTATCATACTTATTTGCCTATTCACCGCTATCCGCTTGCGGTAATAGAGATTGAGATGCATCCCAGCCTGCTTGATGTGAATGTGCATCCTTCCAAAATGGAAGTGAGATTCAGCAAGGAGCTGGAGCTGCGCCAGCTTATTGAACAGGCAGTTAAAGCCGTCCTCGAAAGCGAGCGCTATATCCCGAAAGGAGCGGACAGCTTGACGCCGCCGCGCTCCAAGCCTGCTTATGTACAGGATTCGATCTCGTTTCATATGAATGATTTCAACCGGGAGAGCATGAATAAGCCGGAGCAGTCAGAAGCTGGAGTTTCCCAGTCCGTTTCCTCGAAGCAAGAGGCGGTCAGCAGGCCTTCTGCAAACAGTCAGACGGGCAGCGGCAATCGCAGTCCAGGAGAAGCCTATCGAGAGCAAAGCGCTTCTTATGGTGCTATACCTAGGGATGCAACAGAAAGATTGTACGCACCTGCAAGTTCCAAGCAAGCGGATTTTGCTTCGCAGAAGTCCGCAGCTGCGCTGGAGGAGCCGCCATTGCGTGCTGGGCAGCAGGCTCCCCCTGAAGGGGCTGTTGCATTTCCCGAGCTGCACTGGATCGGTCAGCATCATGGCACTTATATTGTAGCCCAGGCAGAGGACGGTTTATATTTGGTCGATCAGCATGCTGCACATGAAAGAATTCATTATGAATATTTTTTACAAAAATTCGCCAATGCTGAAATTGCAAGCCAAAATCTGCTTGTTCCGCTAACGCTGGAATTCACAGCAGCTGAAGCAGCTCAACTGAAGTCCCAGCTTGATTTGCTGCTTCAAGCCGGCGTTGAACTGGAGCCGTTTGGCCCGCAGACGTTTTTAGTCCGATCTTTGCCGGAATGGATGCCTAAAGGGCAGGAGCATGAGCTGCTCGAGGAGATGACCAACTGGCTGCTGGCAGAGCGCAAGGCTGTACCAATTGGTAAGCTGCGGGAAAAAGCGGCAATAATGTGTGCTTGCAAAGCTTCCATAAAGGCAAATGACAGAATTTCGCGGGAAGAAGGAGAAACTTTGCTGCAAAGGCTATCAGCCTGCTCGCAGCCATACACCTGCCCGCATGGCCGGCCAATAATTGTTCATTTCAGCATCTATCAGCTGCAAAAAATGTTTAAACGGGTGATGTCGTGATTGTAACTACTGCGGTAAAGCCTACTGAGGCGCATATCGCCAAAGCACAGCAGCTAGCACGAGAGGTGGGCGGACAATTTGTGCCGCGCGAGAAGCATTCCATACAAAAGCTTAAGGAGCAAAGTGCTGAGGGAGCTGTTATTGTCGTAACGGAAAAAGAGGTTAGGCTTTTTGATGCTCATCGTGCCCAGCCCTTCTTCTTTCATCCAAGCATGGCGTTAGTGCGGGTGAAGCGTCTTTTAAAGGGCGAGCAGGATCCATTGCTCGTTCTTTCCAAATGCGAGCAGGGTGATCATATTATAGATTGCACGGCCGGCTTATGCGGCGATTCTCTCGTTTTTTCGTTTGGCGCCGGCCGGGAAGGGAAGGTAACAGCGCTGGAAAGCGAGCCGGTGCTTTGTGCGCTTGTTCGGGACGGGCTTGCCTCCTATCGTTCCGGCGAAGCTGATATTGATGAGGCGATGCGGCGCATCGAGCTGCAATGTACAGAACATTTGCAGTTTTTGAAGAAGCTGCCGGATAAAAGCGCGGATATCATCTATTTTGATCCCATGTTTCGGCAACCGGTGCATGAATCCAGCTCGATGAAGCCGCTTAGAACAATAGCGAATGCCAGCCCTTTGACGATTGAAGCGATTCGAGAAGCAACCAGGGTTGCGCGCAAAACGGTTATCATGAAGGAAAATAACTTCAGTGACCAGTTTGAACAGCTTGGGTTTAAAAAAATTAGCCATGCAAAAATCGGCTATGGAGTGATACATATTGATGGAGCATAACAACAGCTGGAATTATTCAGCTGTAGCAAATGGCAGTGCCAAGCAGCCATTGCTTGTCTTGGTTGGGCCAACCGCAGTTGGCAAAACCAAGTTAAGCATTGAGCTTGCTAAAGCATGGCAAGCCGAAATCATTTCAGGCGATTCAATGCAGGTATATCGTGGTATGGATATTGGAACAGCAAAGATACCTGTTTCCGAACGTCAAGGCATTCCCCATCATTTGATCGATATTTGCGAGCCGGAGCAGGCTTACTCCGCAGCGGAGTTTCAAGAGAACGCAGAAACGGCTATTCAGCAAATCGCTGCCAAAGGCAAGCTGCCCTTCATCGTGGGCGGGACAGGGCTGTATGTAGAATCGCTATGCTATCGATATCAATTTGCACCACTTGGCTCGGATGAATGCTTTCGGCAGGAGCAGGAGAAGTATGCGCTAAGCGAAGGCAATGAAGCTCTTCATCTCAGGCTGGCAAAGATTGATCCCGAAGCAGCACAGCGGCTTCATCCTAATGATGTAAGAAGAGTCATAAGAGCGCTGGAAGTTTATCATCTGACAGGGCAATCCTTTACTGAGCAGCAAAAAGGACAAATAAAACAATCCCCGTATGAGCTGTGCCTCATTGGGCTTACGATGGATCGCGCTGAGCTGTACCGCAGAATCGAGCTTCGCATCGATCAAATGCTGGAAGAAGGGCTTGTTGAAGAGGTGCAAAATATACTGGAGAGACATTTGCCGCCCTCAGCTGTACCTATGCAAGCGCTGGGCTATAAAGAAATAGCGATGTATTTGCGCGGCGAATGCTCTTACGAAGCTGCAGTTGAGCTGCTTAAAAGAGATACGAGGCGGTTTGCCAAGCGCCAGTTGTCTTGGTTTAGACATATGCGCGACATTCACTGGATCGATATGGACCAAAAGTTTAGCAACAATTTGCAGTTAATTCATGGTATAATAGCAGGAAAGTTTAAACCTTATCGTGAATATAAATCATAAATCAAACTATTAGACGGGGGTAACGTTCAATGAACAAATCGATCAATATTCAAGATACATTCCTGAATCAATTGCGCAAGGACAGCATTCCGGTTACCGTTTTTTTAATGAACGGCTTCCAAATACGAGGCGTTATTAAAGCGTTTGACAATTTTACGATAATTATTGACAGCGAGGGCCGTCAGCAAATGGTTTATAAGCATGCGATTTCTACCTTTGTACCGCAGCGCAACGTATCATTAATGCAGCAGGATTCAGCTCAATCAGAAGTATAATCGGAACTAAAATGCAGTAAATTGAAACTTTCTATCTGAAAGATTCGTTTAATTAGATAGCGGTAAGCAGGAGCAGCCCGCTCGTACTGGGTTGCTTTTTGTTTTTGCAGCATGCAGGAACGCCGCTAATAGCCAGCTAGCAGGTTGCCGTATGTTTTTATTAAAGTGCATAATAAGGAGAGAACTAAAGACTCTAATAATTAAAGACAGAGGAGTCGAGCACAAGCAATTGGAGGGGAGACATCTATGGCTGAACAAACAGGACAGGCACCAAAGAAGCGCACGAGCAAGGCAAAGAAAAAACGACGAATGTCCGGCATGACGTGGTTTTATGTCGCCTTTTTCTCGATAGTAATCGCTATCGTATGCGCGATTATAGGCTATGTGTTTATCATTATGAATGGCGAGCGTTTGCTTGCTGAGCATGGCAATAAGCTTGAATTTGGGGAAGCGTCGATTATTTATGACATGAATGACAATGAAATAGCAAGACTATATGATATTAATGAGAATAGAGAGATTGCGGAAGCAGATGAAATTCCAAAGCTTCTATTGGATGCATTTGTAGCAACTGAAGATCAGCGGTTCTATGAGCATTCCGGCTTGGATTTCTGGGCGATCGGCAGAGCGCTCGTAAAGGACGTCATTGCGCGCAAGGCGGTGGAAGGCGCAAGTACGATTACACAGCAGCTTGCCAAAAACGTATTTTTATCAGCAGATAAAACGTTGTTCCGTAAGGCGACAGAAGCTTCGATCGCGGTAGCGCTGGAGCAGAAACTAACAAAACCAGAAATTTTAACGATGTATTTGAATAGAATCTTTTTTGGCAGCCGGGTGCATGGCATAAAGGCAGCTGCAGATTATTATTTTGATAAGGACTTGGATCAGCTGGAGCTGTGGGAGATGGCAACGCTGGCAGCTATGCCGAAAGCTCCAAACCGTTACAATCCTGTTAACCATCCTAAGGACTCCAAGGCTAGAAGAGCCGTTGTGCTTAAGCTGATGTATGATCAAGGCTATATTACTGAAGCGGAGATGGAGAAGGCCAAAGAGGTTGAGTACAAAGCGCCTGCCAATCAGGCTCAAAAACGGGTTGAGAAGTATCCTGCATTTATCGATACGATAATTGACGAAGCAATTGAAGTCACTAATAAGTCCGAGGAAGAGCTGCGCGTTGGCGGTTACCATATTTACACGACGCTTAATCCGATAGCGCAAAAAGTAATGGAAGAGCAGTTTAACAATGACAATAATTTCGATGAGAGCGTTGACGAGCAAAAATCGCAGGCAGCCATGGTAATTATTGATCACCGGACTGGCGAAATCCAAGCTTTGTCCGGAGGCAGAGATTATGTAAAAAAGGGCTTGAATCGAATTAATTCAAAACGCCAGCCCGGCTCAGCTTTTAAACCGATCAGTGTTTATGGTCCAGCTCTGGAAACAGGGAATTACTTCCCTTGGTCTAATTTGAAAAATGATCAAAAATGCTTTGGCAACTATTGCCCTCGCGACCGCTGGGGAGCAGTGCCGGTATCTATGACTCAAGCAGTAAAAGATTCACGCAACCTTACAGCAGTATGGCTGTTGAACCAAATTGGCGTGAAGCGAGGCGCCGAATTTTCTAAAAAGCTAGGTATGGAGCTGCCGCAAGAGGATTATAACTTGTCGCTTGCGCTTGGGGGATTAACAACTGGGGTTACTCCGCTCCAAATGGCGACAGCCTACAGTATTATTGCCAATGGCGGTCAAACCGTCGATCCGCATACGATTCGAATGATTAAAGGGCGCAATAACTACAAATATGAGTATAAAGCGCCGGAAGTTAAGCAAATTATATCTAAGGAAACAGCCTGGTACTTGACCGAAATGATGCTGGCCGTCGTTGAAAAGGGCGGCACTGGGGTAAGAGCAGCGATTGACAGGCCGGTTGCAGGTAAAACAGGTACAACGCAGCATGGTATTCCAAACTATACAGGCAACGGCATTAGGGATGCATGGTTTGTCGGCTATACGGCAGAATGGTCGGCAGCCGTTTGGATGGGCTATGATGATTCCGATAAGGATCATTTGCTGAAAAACAACAGCTCGCAGGCAGCTTCACTATTTTCCAAAATCATGGGACCTGCCATTAAAAATGTGAAAAAGTCCAGCTTCAAAAAGCCGCAAGTAGTTAAGGAAGTGGAAGTTATCGCTCCTAGTGCAGTTAAAAACTTCCAACTGGAATTTGACCCTGTTGAACTGAAGGTCGTATTAAGTTGGGACCCGCACCCAGGCGAGAATATTACGTTCAAGGTTTATCGCAAGGAAGAAGGAGAACAAAATTTCAGTCACTTCGGTGATTCGACATCGAATACAATTTGGGATACAAGCGTGTTCGGGGGCAAAAAATATACGTACTATGTAGTAGCCTACGATGCCGAGAACAATTTGGAAAGCGCGCAGTCTGAGAAGCTTTTCATAGCTGTGACTGATGATCAGTGGGAAAATCCTGATATTCCAATGGAAGAATTTCCAACATTGCCGCCTACTGATCCGATAGAAACGGATCCTGGTGTTGATGATGGAGAGGGTTCAACTGAGCCTCCAGTTGAAACAGAGGTACCAACTGAAACCCCGACCAATACGGAGCCGCCGCCTATCGACGAAGGTGAGGTATTTGAGGAATTGCCGGTTGAAGGGAACTAAAATTATTATTGAAAAAAGACTGATCACTGGCGTCAGTCTTTTTTCTTTCATACCTTGTTACTAAGCGCCGCTGAGGCTCGTAACTGGTGAACGTCGGTAAATTATGGTATTATTTTTAAACATATAAGAAAGTATAAGTATTCTTCTTATTATCCTTGAACGGAAAGGTACTTTCACTATGAAGAGAAAATTTTCTGATCGAGCTAATTGGCGTAGAATTATTAGCAAAACCTATAGCAGCCATTTTTGCAATGACGAGCATTTTCAAGGCCTTGTTACGTTCTATCACATTCATGAGCTGCGCAATCCATTATGGAAAACATATAATAACCGGAAGGTTTGTCTAGCTGATCGGGACTATGTATGGACCCAGCATTTTCCGCAGGGTGAAGATTATGTAGTAACGACAATGTTTAATAACGAAGGAAAAGTCGTACAGTGGTATATTGATATTTGCAAAGCACAAGGCTTTACGGATCAGCAGGTGCCTTGGTTCGATGATATGTATTTGGATATTGTCGTACTGCCGAGCGGAGAAATTATGCTGATGGATGAGGACGAGTTACAGGATGCGCTTGTACAGGGTGATGTAACTATAAAAGAAGCAGAATCCGCCAAACAAACTGCGGATAAGCTGCTTCAAGCTATTCACGCTGGTCAATTTCCATATTTTGAATTGTCAATGGATCATTACAAACAAAAGTATACATAATACAAGGGAGTTTTTAAAATTGTCTTTAAAAAAGGAGCAAGCCGGCAAGGGGAAAAAAACGAGCCGATCTACTGCTGCTGCCACGAGAGGAACGAGAGAACTGCCGCAAAAAGCGAAAACGAAGGCCAGTGCTGGCGGCGGCTCCGCAGAAGCGAAGACTGCGAGCAGCAAACCGATTAACAAATCTGTCAGTGCCCCTCCTGCTGCAGCGCGGAAAACGACCAGAAAAAGAAAAGCCAAGAAAAAAAAGCCATCGGTGCTTAAAAAGATTTTCAATACTATCATTATTTTATGTTGTCTATTTCTAATATGGTGCGGATATTTAGTTTGGCTAATGAACAATTCTTCTTCTCCGCAAATGGAGCATGCTGATGCAGGCATTATACTTGGCGCAGCGCTTTGGCGCGATCAGCCCAGTCCTGCTTTGAGAGAGCGTCTCGTTAAGGCGGTTGAGCTCTATGAAGCGGGAAAAGTGAATTATTTAGTGCTGTCTGGCGGAACAGGGGGCTTGCTGTCCACGATTAGCGAGGCAGAGGGGATGCGAAACTTTTTAATAGACAAAGGTATACCAGAGGACAAGCTTTTGCTAGAGAGCAAATCGGTCAACACGTTTCAAAATGTTCGTTTCAGTCAAACGGTTATGCAAGAGCATGGCATTAAAAGCTCGATTATTATAACTCATGATTATCATTTACCTAGGGCGATGGAGATAGCTAGCTATTTGAAGCTTGAATCAGTCCAAGGGGCTTCTGTTCATTCCAAGGTGCTAAATCCTGTGTACAATCAAGCGAGAGAAATTTTAGCTTTGACCAAATGGAATCTGGAATGGCTTCTATTGAATACTGGAATTTTGTCTCCCGAATCGATCAAGTGAATCTGTTAATAAGCGGCTGCAAGCTAGAATAAACTTGTAGTGTGCGTGTGACTAGCCTTCTTGTGTAAAGGAATGGTGATCGGACAGATGAACAAATTTGAATCGAAGGGATCCGAAGGCGGTAGAGACCGGCCGTCTCGACAAATTAATGTTGTTTTGAACAGCCAGCCCACCTATCAAAGCGGTGCTTCCGCCAGAGTACTGGAGGAAGATATCAAGCTGCCGATAAAGCCGCTCCCGGATGCTGATCATTATTCAGAAATCGAAAAAGAACTCGATGCGATGATTGGCATGGATAATGTGAAATCATTGGTTTATGAAATTTATGCGCTGCTTTACATTGGACGCATGCGATCCGAGGCGGGCTTGACTAGCGGTTCGCAGGTCTATCATATGATTTTCAAAGGAAATCCGGGAACAGGCAAAACGACCATCGCTCGTATTATTGCAAAGCTGTTTCAAAAGATGGGTGTATTGTCCAAAGGCCATCTAATAGAGGTGGAACGCGCAGATCTTGTAGGGGAATATATTGGCCACACCGCACAAAAAACGCGAGATTTGGTCCGCAAAGCAATGGGTGGGGTTTTGTTCGTTGATGAAGCCTACAGCTTGGCGCGTGGTGGTGAGAAAGATTTCGGAAAGGAAGCTATTGACACGCTGGTAAAAGCGATGGAGGACCACCGCAATCAATTTATTTTAATATTGGCGGGATACCCGGCGGAGATAGAGGATTTTCTAATGACAAATCCAGGGCTTCCTTCCCGATTTCCAATTCAAATTCAATTTCCTGATTACTCTATTGACCAGCTGCTGCAAATCGGAGAATTGATGATGAAGGACAGAGAGTATGTACTGCTGCCTGCTACTGTTTTTAAATTAAGAGAGTGCTTGCTGCAAGCGAAGATGAATGAGCTTTTTTCGTTTAGCAATGCCAGATTTGTACGAAATATTTTAGAGAAAGCAATACGTCACCAAGCTGTAAGACTGCTGCATATGTATGCCAATTCAGCCCCTAGCAAGCAGGAGCTGATGGCGATCAGGCCGGAAGATTTAAAATCTTGAATACGATAGCGACGGCCAATAATGGCTTGTCGCTATTTTTTTGCAAAATAGGTACAATAGAATGGGATATTTTAATGATCGACGAGGAGACTTCGAATTTACATGAACAAGGAACAGATTTCGGAAAAGCTAATGCTGCTGGCAGAGGAAGCGGAACAGCTTGCTGCGCCAGCCTTCGCACGAATAGACAAAATTGCAGAACGCAACCAGTGGAAGGTTATTGAAGCATTTCAACGCCATCAGGTGAGTGATTACCATTTTGCAGGATCAACGGGCTATGGGTATAATGATCGCGGGCGGGAAATACTGGATTTGGTATATGCGGATGTTATGGGAGCTGAAGCAGCTCTTGTAAGGCCTCATTTTGTATCGGGAACTCATACGATAAGCTGTGCGCTGTTTGGGCTGCTGCGTCCAGGCGATGAACTGTTATATATAACAGGAAGGCCTTACGATACGCTTCATAAAGTTATTGGCGCTCCTGAGGATGGGCTGGGCTCATTACAGGATTGGGGAGTAGGATACCGTGATGTGCCGCTCCTTGCTAACGATGAGCTGGATTGGGAAACAATCGAGCGGTCCATAAATGAACGCACGAAGGTTATTGGCATACAGCGCTCGAGAGGCTATGATTGGCGCTCTTCGTTTACAGTAGAGAAAATTGGAGAAATGACAGCTAAAATTAAAAGCATCCGATCCGATCTAATCGTATTTGTTGATAACTGCTATGGCGAATTTACTGAGCTGCTCGAGCCAACAGCTGTTGGCGTAGATATTATGGCCGGCTCGCTGATAAAAAATCCGGGTGGCGGAATAGCCGAAACCGGCGGATATATTGCTGGAAAGCAATTTGCGGTAGATGCAGCAGCGTATCGATTGACGGCTCCAGGCATCGGAGGAGAGGTGGGCGCGATGCTCGGAACGCTGCGTGCTATGTTCCAAGGCTTATTTTTGGCGCCGCACTTAGTTTCCCAAGCGGTAAAAGGCAGCGTGCTCGCTTCAGCCATGCTGGAAACGATGGGTTTTGTGACGAAGCCCCGCTGGAACGATCCGCGGACAGATTTAATTCAAGCGATACAATTTGGCAACGCGGACCATTTAATCGCATTTGTGCAGGGTATTCAGCAAGCGGCCGCTGTTGATGCCTATGTTACACCAGTACCTTCTGCAATGCCGGGCTATGAGAATGAAGTAATTATGGCTGCTGGAACATTTATTCAAGGCGGGAGTCTGGAGCTTTCTGCGGATGCGCCGATAAGGGAGCCGTATATTGCTTATTTGCAAGGGGGATTAACGTATGCTCATGCCAAGTATGGCATACTGACAGCGCTTCGGCGTATGGTAGAAAGAGGGCTGATTATTATTTAATTTGATATTGTTGACACGTTTCTGTACGATAGATACACTAATTTTATTAAGCTTGACGGAAGGCTGGTGCGAAATGGCTGATGAAAATCGCAGAAGTATGGCGTTATTTCCAATTGGCATAGTAATGAAGCTTACAGACTTAACGGCCAGGCAAATTCGATATTATGAGCAGCAGGGTTTAATTCTCCCTGCAAGAACGTCTGGAAACCAACGGATGTTTTCTTTTAACGATGTAGAGCGTTTGCTTGAAATTAAAACAATGATTGAAAAAGGCATTAATATTGCGGGAATAAAGCAGGTTATGCTGCCGGCTGCTGAGGTGGATACCAGCGAGACGCCGATAGAGGAGAGAACTCCGGAGAAGCTGTCACGCAAGCAAATACACCGTTTGCTGAAGCAGGAGCTTATGCAGCAGCGGCCTGGCAAGGCCTCGATGATTCAAGGTCAATTGTCGCGCTTTTTTAAATTATAAAAGTGTTACGAATAACAGCTGTTGCTTGTTGAAGAAATCATGTGGTCATAGCAGTCGGATAACCTATGGTTTCTTTTAAAGCAGATGCAAATAGTAAGGCAGTCTTGGCTCTGACCGTGAAGGAGATGTAATGATGGGGTACACAAAAGAAGATATTAAGCGCATTGCCCAAGAGCAGGATGTTCGTTTTATTCGGCTGCAATTTACAGATTTGCTCGGCATGATCAAAAATGTTGAAATTCCAGTCAGCCAGCTAGATAAAGCGCTGGATAATAAAATGATGTTTGACGGTTCTTCTATCGAAGGCTATGTTCGGATTGAAGAGTCGGATATGTACTTGTATCCCGATCTTGATACATGGGTAGTATTTCCTTGGGTTGCGCAGGATCGCGTCGCCAGATTAATTTGCGATGTATATATGCCTGATGGCAAGCCTTTTGCCGGCGACCCGCGTGGCATATTAAAGCGAGTGCTGAAGGATGCGGAAAGGCTTGGATATTCAGCAATGAATGTCGGCCCTGAGCCTGAATTCTTCCTGTTCAAAACGGATGAGCGAGGCGAGCCTACAACGGAGTTGAATGACAATGGCGGCTATTTTGATCTGGCTCCTATGGATATGGGTGAAAATTGCCGTCGGGATATCGTTTTAACGCTGGAGGAAATGGGTTTTGAAATTGAAGCTTCCCATCATGAGGTTGCTCCTGGCCAGCACGAAATCGACTTCAAATATGCGGATGCGATTCGAGCCGCTGACCAAATCCAGACCTTTAAGCTTGTCGTCAAAACGGTTGCACGGCTGCACGGCCTGCATGCTTCCTTTATGCCGAAGCCGCTATTCGGCGTCAATGGCTCTGGCATGCACTGCCATATTTCTTTGTTCAAGGACCAAGTTAATGCTTTTTACGATGAGAAGGATAAGCTTGGGCTGAGCGAAACTGCAAGACATTGCATGGCCGGGATTATGAAGCATGCCAGATCAATGGCGGCTATTACGAATCCGACTGTCAATTCCTATAAAAGACTAGTTCCTGGTTATGAGGCGCCTTGCTATGTAGCGTGGTCCGCCAGCAATCGTTCGCCAATGATTCGTATTCCTGCATCGCGCGGTTTATCTACGCGTATTGAGCTGCGTAATCCTGATCCTGCTGCGAATCCGTATTTGGCGCTCGCTGTCATGCTAAAAGCCGGTCTCGATGGGATTAAAAACAAGCTGGCGCTTAAAGCTTCAACTGATTGCAATATTTATATTATGTCGGAAGAAGAACGGTTTGAGGCTGGCATTGAAAGCTTGCCGGCAGATTTGAAGGAAGCGCTCGACGAAATGATCAACAATGAAGTGATTGCAGATGCGCTGGGCGAGCATGCGTTAACCCATTTTTATGAGCTTAAAGCAATCGAATGGGATATTTATCGTACGCAGGTGCATCAGTGGGAGAGAGATCAGTATTTGACGCTATAAAGGTGAGGTTTGCATGAAGCTAGAATTTGGCGCTTAGGGGCTAGGTTTGTATGTAGCTAGAATTTGGCGCTTTAGAGGCTAGGTTTGTATGTAAGCAGAATATGGAGCTTTAAAGGCGAGGATGAATGAACGCTTTAATAGGCTAGGATTGCATGAAACTTAAATTTAAAGCGTCATAGCAAGCAGTAGTAACCTTATTGAGTTTTGCGGGCCTGCGGCATATGTGACTGGGGAAATCGTTATTTACCTCTTAACGATGTCTGGGAGCTGGCGATACAGTGTGGATGAAGCACAAGAGTAGGCATAAAAATAGAAAAAACCAATTACTAGTATCTGACTGTATACGAAATTTCAAATACATTTGGACGTTTTGGGATAGCGCCTGACTATTCTGTATGAAATTTCACATACAATTGCGAAAATTAGGCCGTTCCTGCTAATTCTGTATGAAAATTCATATACAATTGCGAAAATTAGGCCGTTCCTGCTAATTCTGTATGAAATTTCATATACATTTGCGAATGTTGGGTCATTCCCGCTAATTCTGTATGAAAATTCATATACAATTGCGAAAATTAGGCCGTTCCTGCTAATTCTGTATGAAAATTCATATACAATTGTGAAAATTAGGCCGTTCCTGCTGATTCTGTATGAAAATTCATATACAATTGCGAAAATTAGGCCGTTCCTGCTAATTCTGTATGAAAATTCATATACAATTGTGAAAATTAGGCCGTTCCTGCTGATTCTGTATGAAATTTCATATACAATTGCGAATGTTGGGTCATTCCCGCTAATTCTGTATGAAAATTCATATACATTCGCGAAAATTAGGTCGTTTCTGCTGATTCTGTATGAAATTTCATATACATTCGTTACTCAATGCTTAGTAGCTAATTTCATCGGTCAATTGAGGCTGGCGATAAGTGGGTAACAGAAGAAAAGATCAATTAGAAGATCAATTTAACAAAAAGAACGCTGATAGGCGTTGCCCTAAGGGCAGTGTTTTCCACTTAGAATCCCCAAAAAACCAAAATTTTTAAAACTGAGTACAGGAAATCAGGCCGTTGAAAAACGCTAACGGAACTGAGACACGCTATTGTACGGAAATCAGTTTATTCTAAAAGCTAACGGAACTGAGAAACCTTATTTACTCAAAATCACTACCTAAACGGGGAAAAGATCACTTATAGCGCTCCACAGTTCCGTTACAGTTTTAAAACACCTTTTTTTGCTAAATAGAGCCTCTCAGTTCCGTTATAATTCTAAACAGATGGCATTACGACTTTTGCTCGGTTATTTAACTACTACAACGAATCGACGGCTTTCCGCTTACTTCTTTAGGTCTGTTATCCGGGCTATTAAGCTGCTGTGGAGCTTTTGCAACACGCTGAGAACGCTGATAGGCGTTCTTTTTGCTTGGTGAGAATAATGTTTATCGATGCATCATGTACATTTTGTGGAAGTATCGGAGTATCAGATATGTATATTTGAGTTGTGAACATAGTGGTTGCTGCGATCTGGTGCATGATAGCCTGCAATGGATTGGGCGCAAAAGAAAGGCAGCTGCAAATGCGACGCATTTGCAGCTGCAATATCACTGATGGCCTATGATTAGGACATTGCTAATTCAGATCAGTAATTAGCAACATCCTTTGTTGCCCCATCCAAAACTGCATGTGATAATCACCAAGAGGATGAAAAGTACAAGGATCGCACCTGCGTTTGAAAAAGCTCCACCTACTGCTGACATAATGTTCTTCACCTCCCCAACTTGTGAATATGTTATAGGTTATGCACTATGGGGAGGAGTTGACTGGGTGTTAGTGGATTAATGCAAATCTCTAAATAGTCCTATGACTTTGCCTAAAATAGTTACGTGCTGGAGCCTGATAGGATCCATCGTCTCATTCTCCGGCTGGAGGCGGATATGATCCTTTTCTTTATAGAAGGTTTTCACAGTAGCTTCGTCGTCTTCGGTCATTGCAACGACAATCTCTCCGTTATTAGCAGTTTGCTGCTGGCGGACTATTACGAAATCGCCATTATGTATACCTGCTTCAATCATACTGTCACCGATTACATTAAGGATAAAAACATTGTTATCGCCTACAAAATGTGATGGCAGAGGGAAGTATTCCTCAATGTTCTCTGTAGCTGTAATCGGGATCCCTGCCGTTACTCGGCCTACAATAGGCACGTTCGCTACAGGAAGCGGGATGACGTTGCTCTCGGTGTCCTGATTCAATATTTCAATAGCGCGGGGCTTGGTCGGGTCACGGCGTATAAAGCCCTTCTTCTCAAGCCGGTCCAAGTGTCCGTGAACGGTCGAGCTTGACAACAAACCTACTGCCTCGGCGATTTCGCGAACCGAAGGCGGATAACCTTTATCTCGTACTTCTTGCTTTATAAATTCAAGTATTGCATATTGTCGTTTGGAAATCTTGGACACGACGATCAACTCCAATCCTAATATTGTGTAAAATTATAACATAGAACCGCCGTTCGCACAAACATAGGTTCTCCGAACAAATATTCTTATTTTGTATTGACCCAAACGTCTGTTCGTGTTATTCTGATAACAGAACAAATGTTTGGGGTGCTGATAATGATGATGACAAATTTGAGTACATACAAATCTATTTATAATGATACAGTTAAGATTGAGCCAGTTAAGCAGAAGAAAGTTCTTTCCGGGAAAGGTTTTTACAAGAAAGTTGTTATGAGTACAGTGATTTTAATGATTTTATTTACATGCTTTAAGCTGATCGGGACTAATGCTACGACCAATTCTTCTGCAGAGCCGCAAGCCGGTGAACAGATTATAGTCGTTCAGTCCGGAGATACGCTATGGAGCATTGCTAAGCAATATATAGATGAATCTGACGATGTTCGATATATGATTTTTAAAATTCAAAGCCGTAACGTTTTACAATCATCGCATATTGTTCCGGGACAGAAGCTCATTATTCCAAATTTAAAATCATAGTTGAGAAGAAGGAGTGTTGGCTTCGGGTTACTAATTAGTTTCCTTTTAAATATTTACATTAGCATGGACTGCTCAAATTTTTGATTTGAGCAGTTTTTTTATTTTTAATGTTTCTCATTCAGAACTAATCGGCACTCACTTTAAGTGAAGAACTTGACAACACATCTCTACAAGTGCAAAGTAAGAAGTGATAATTAATTGTTTGAGAGGATGGGGCAAGCAGTAATGGATATTGATCAATTAATAGCTAGAATTAATGAGTTATCTCGCAAAAGCAAAACATCAGGTTTAACGAATGAGGAGATTGCAGAGAGAGACGAGTTAAGAAAGCGATATTTGAATAATTTCAAAAAAAACTTCAAGCAGCAGCTTGACAGTATCAAGTATGTTGAGGATGAAGAGGATTTAAAACACTGATTCTGTACGGCAATATATAACATATATAAGGAGCTGGAACTGGATGAAGTATAAATTACTGGGCAGAAGCGGGCTTGCTGTTTCGGAGCTTTGCCTCGGCACGATGACTTTTGGCAATACAACTTCAGAGAGCGAATCGATTGAAATGATTGAGCGGTTTGTTGAACAGGGCGGTAATTTTCTAGATACAGCTAATGTATATGTTGGAGGCAAGTCTGAAGAAATTGTAGGAAAAGCCATCAAGAACAAACGTTCGAATATTGTGTTGGCAACTAAGGTGCGGATGAGTACTTCAGATGATATCAATGGCTCTGGACTTTCGCGTAAACATATTATGGACAGTGTTGAGGCAAGCTTAAAGCGCCTGCAAACTGATTATATTGACCTATACCAAGTTCATACTTGGGACGCTGCCACGCCAATAGAAGAGACACTGCGCGCGTTAGATGACTTAGTTTCATCTGGCAAGGTAAGATATATTGGCTGCTCTAATTTTTATTCCTGGCAGATGATGAAGTCATTGGCATGCAGCGAAATGAACCGTTATGTAAAGTTCATTTCAATTCAGCCCCAGTACAGCCTGGTAAGCAGACAAATGGACCGTGAAATGCTATCCTTATGCAAGGAAGAAAATATTGGCTTTATCCCGTGGGCTCCCCTCGGCGGCGGATTTCTTACAGGACGCTACAACCGCAGCGAGCCTACCGAAGGCCGGTTGACTGCCAAGGCAGGAGAAAGCTCCTGGGGGCTTCGCGCGAATGAGCGCAACTTCCAAGTTTTAGACGCCGTACAGTCAGTCGCAGAGCAGCTGGGGAAAACACCGGCACAGGTGGCTTTGCGTTGGTTGAATCAGCTGGAAGGCATGACGTCACCAATTTTTGGAGCTCGCACTTTAGAGCAATTTAACGATAATATGGGCGCAATTGGCTGGGAAATGCCGCAAGAGGTGTGGAACCAATTAAATGAGGTTAGTGCACTAGAGGCGGATTACCCGAATCGCTTTATTGATAAATTCAAGCGCAATATTTAAGGAAAGCAATTTTTGGAATTATTCTGACAGTTTTAATAGTAGGAGGAATATGATTTGTCACGATCTTGGGAGCGCAAAGTGCGCAAAAATATGGAACAAGCCAATAAAGCAAGAAAAAAGCAAGGTTCAACCTTAATTAATACGAGCGGCGGAAGCTCGGTTAATGATGGCTTGCGTTTTGCAGGACGGAATTTTATTGTGCCATCCTTGCTAATTATTTTCATTGTAGGCTATTGCTTTTTAATGCTGACAGCCCCTAATTACGTGCCGGATACGATGTTTTGGGTTACGATAGGCTGTTATGTATTATTGGCAATGTTGTTTTTCTTCCGCAAGCCTTATTTGAAGGTAGGTAAAGATTTTGTTCAATCTCGCCGCTTTACAGGGGACAAGCGTATGCCGGCAGCTGATATTAAAGAAATAAGAGTGCATAAGGATTATGTCGTTGTAATGCCGCAGAAGGGCAGCGCATGGACATTTTCAAGAGTATTGAATCGTTTTCCAACGGAACAGATGTCAATGGAGCTAACTACCTTTGCACAAAAAAACAATATTAATTTGGTTAATCAATAATTATTAATTAGTAATTATTAATTATTTGATTCGTAGTCGAATTATAGAAATAGGAGAGAATGTGCACGATGGCTAAGCAAGCTGTTTTATTTGATTTGGATGATACTTTGCTATGGGATGACAGAAGCATTAAGGAAGCCTTTCAAGCTACCTGCGAGACGGCTGCGGCTGCGACAGGAGTAGATGCTGAAGAGCTTGAGCAGGCTGTGAAAAAAGAAGCTAGAGCGCTATATGAATCATATGAAACATACTCTTTTACAACAATGATCGGGATTAATCCATTTGAAGGGCTATGGGGCAATTTCACGGCAGGCGATCAGCCTGAATTCCGCAAGATGGAAGCTATTGTGCCACAATATCGGAAAGACGCTTGGACAAACGGACTAAAAGCATTAGGAATTGACAATGCTGCACTAGGCGCTGAGCTTGCAGAGCAGTTCCCGGCAGAGCGTCGTTCCCGTCCAATTGTATACGAGGAAACTTATCGTGTGCTGGAGCAGTTGAAGAAAGACTACAAGCTGCTGCTGCTAACCAATGGGTCTCCTGACCTGCAAATGGAGAAGCTGGCAGGCGTACCGCAGCTGGCGCCTTACTTTGACCATATTGTTATTTCCGGACAATTCGGTCAAGGCAAGCCAAGAGCCGCTATTTTCGAATATGCGATGAATAAGCTTGGCATTGCTGCAGAAGAAGGCGTTATGGTAGGAGATAAGCTCACTACCGATATTCTTGGCGCCAATACAGTCGGAATGGATTCTGTATGGATTAACCGTCATGGCATCGTTCGCTCTGATGATATTGTACCGGTTTACGAAATAACTAATCTTGAGCAATTATTTGATATTGTAAAAAAATAAAGATCTTACTAGCAGCAAAAAACCTCCAGTCAGCCTATTGATAGGTGCTGGAGGTTTGTACTTTTCAGCGTAAGGGCGTATAGTAAAAAGATACGCTGTCCACTAGTTTTTTGATTGGAATTGCGGATCAGCAAATGGATGGGCAATCCAGCCTTCAGTCTCAATAAAGAGACGAACGGCAACGATTTGTCTGTTTTCCATCAAAGTGAAAAAATGAGGCTTATGCTCAGGCACAGAAATAACATCGCCTGCTTCAAGCTCAACATCGAAGTAGCCCACATCATCTGTACCTTTAATAATGAAAATACCTTTACCAGCCGTAATAGCGCGAACTTCATCCTCAGTATGAGTATGAACGTTTTCGAATTTTTTCAGCAATTCGTCCAAATTAGGCGTAGCATCTGACAAAGCGATAATATCCCATGTCAAATATCCGCGGCGTGCAGCAAGATCGCGTATTTCATCATCAAAAGTGGCAAGAATTTGTTGTTTTTCTTCATCAGAAAGAACAAATTTATTTTGCAGCTCAGCTGGCAGCTTGGATGGATTCCAATGCTCATACAGTACCTCTTGGCTTTCTAAAAATGCACGAACGTTTTCCTCTCCTTGAATGCGTTCGCCAGTGTTGCGGATTTTAACCTCAGCCACTTCCATCCCCTCTTTTCCCATAGAAATTAAATGATATAAATAGTATAAATGAAAAAGATCATATTGTCGAACAAAATACTCACAGCCAATCACGCATGAAAGGCATATTACTCATTGCAGTGCGAACATGCATTCTGTACAATAAGAAGACAGTATAGTTGTTGAATTCAGCTGCGGAGCTGGGGTTATTGAAGTATAGGAGTGATAGCAATGAACCGTTGGACAGGCAGAAGCGATAGCTTGGAGGAATGGCTGGAGGAATTGAAGGGGATGGAGGAAATTATGGCGAATGTGACCCATTGGCGAACGATTCCGCCGCGCGCCTCCGTTACTTGCCCGTTGCCGCAGGATTTGCACCCGTCGTGGAGAAAGGCGCTTTCGAATAAAGGAATTGAACAGCTTTATGTACATCAAGGCTCAGCTTATGCTGCAGCAAGAAGAGGCGAGCATGTCGTTGCAGTGACACCTACAGCTTCCGGGAAAACGCTCTGCTACAATTTGCCAGTTATTCAAGCCATTCTGGAAAATGACGAAGCAAGAGCATTGTACATATTTCCTACTAAAGCGTTGGCGCAAGATCAGGTTGCCGAGCTGCAAGTGCTGGCAGACGCTATGGAAGCAGGCTTAAAAACACATACCTATGATGGGGATACGCCGCCAAATGTCAGGTCTGTCATTCGCAGCGCCGGACATATTGTAGTTACAAATCCGGATATGCTGCATTCTGCTATATTGCCGCATCATACGAAATGGGTAAAGCTATTTGAAAACTTGAAATTTATTGTAATAGATGAAGTACACGCTTATCGGGGCGTTTTCGGCAGCCATGTTGCCAATGTGATTCGCAGATTGAAGCGTATCTGCAAGTTTTATGGATCCTCACCGCAATTTATTTGTGCTTCTGCAACGATTGATAATCCTAAGGAGCATGCAGAACGGCTTATTGGAGAAGAGGCTGCTCTAATCGACAACAACGGCGCTCCGATGGGAGAGAAGCATTTTGTGTTCTACAATCCTCCTGTCGTCAATAAACAGCTGGGCATACGCCGCAGCAGCGTGCTTGAGACGAGAAAGCTGGCCGGATATTTATTAACGCAAGGCGTACAAACAATTGTATTTGCTAGAAGCCGGGTACGTGTAGAGCTGCTGCTTACCTATTTGCAGGATTTGGTTCGCCATCAATTAAAGCGCGATACAATAAGAGGATATCGGGGCGGTTATTTGCCCAAATTACGCAGAGAAATTGAGCACGGACTGCGCTCTGGCGAAATTAGAGGAGTAGTGAGCACGAATGCGCTGGAGCTGGGCATCGATATCGGCCAACTGCAAGCATGTGTGCTCAATGGTTATCCGGGAACGGTCGCCAGTACCTGGCAGCAATCAGGCCGCGCGGGAAGACGAGCAGAGAGCTCCGTCACTTTTCTTGTAGCAAGCAGCAATCCGCTTGATCAATATATGATACAAAACCCTGATTTTTTCTTTAACAAACCGCCTGAAAGAGCACTGATTGAGCCTGATAATTTACTTATTTTAATTGATCATGTCAAATGCGCAGCCTACGAGCTGCCTTTCCAAGCGGGTGAGAGCTTTGGAGCAGAACGGCTTGAGGATATGATGGAATTTCTCGTAGAGGAAAAAGTGCTGCATGAAGCCGGCAACCGCTGGTATTGGATGGATCAGTCGTTTCCTGCCAATCATATTTCGCTGCGGACAGCTGCAGGCGAAAATTTTATTATTATAGATATTTCCAACCAGAATAAAGTTATTGGTGAAGTTGATCGGTTCAGTGCTCCAACGCTTATCCACGAGGAAGCTATCTACATTCATGAGGGTGTGCAGTACCAGGTGGAAAAGCTCGATTATGAAGAGAAAAAAGCTTATGTTCGCCTTGTTGATGTAGATTACTATACAGATGCCAATCTGGCAGTAGATTTAAAGGTGCTGCATGTGGACAAGGAAAGCATGCAAGGCAGTCTGCATATCCAGTATGGCGAGGTGACGCTGCAGGCAAAACCGACGATATTCAAAAAGATTAAGCTGAGAACGCATGAAAATATAGGTTCGGGGCCGATTCATTTACCGGAAGAGGAGCTGCATACTTGCGGCTACTGGTTTTCATTTCAAGATGAGCTGGCACAGCAATTAAGTAAAAACGATATGCAGTCAGCGCTGCTTGGTGTTGCCAATGTGCTTGTTCATATCGCACCGCTTTATTTGATGTGCGATCCCTTTGATATTCGCGTTGTACCGCAGGTTAAAGCTATTCATACTGAGAAGCCGACCGTGTATTTCTATGACCGATATCCTGGTGGCATCGGATTAAGTGAAAGATTGTATGAGGTTCATACGCAATTATTGGCACAAGCTGAGACGCTAATTGAAAGCTGCGGCTGCCAAAGCGGTTGTCCTGCCTGCGTGGGTCCAATTGAAGAGGTTGGACTGCTCGGCAAGCAGCTTGCTAAACAGCTGCTGTCAGAAGCGAGGAAAAGCTTATGAGCAGCTTGCGATCAAGAATGAATCGGCTGACAGGCACGACACCAGTGAACGATGAGTCATTGTCTGAAGCTGCAAAGCGCGAGGAGCTAGGAGATAGTGAACTTGAAGCAGAGACGAGTAATACTAACGATTTAATTGAGACATTGGACCCTAGATGGCAAAGCTTGGACGTAAAGCTGTATCAGCACGAGCAGGGCAGCTTTTTATTGCGCCGAATCCGGTATCCGCTAAGCAAGCGGCATGGCTATTATGCGCTTGAACAATTACAGGCAGCAGTCAGTCATTTAACGGCCTTCCATCCAGCACAGCAGTTCAGCAGCACGGAGCTGTTATTTTTGGATTTGGAGACGACAGGCCTCGGAAGCGGAGCAGGAAATATACCGTTCATAACTGCAATCGGATATATGGAACGGGACGGTTATGTATTGGAGCAGGCATTTATACGGCATCCTGCCGAGGAATACGCAATGCTGGCGTATTTATTAGAAAAAGTAAGCAGCTTTAAAGTATTGGTAACGTACAATGGAAAAACCTTTGATTGGCCGCTCATCGAAAACAGAATAATTATGAATGGATTAGGCAAGAAGCATAGCTGGAAGCCGCTTCATATTGATTTGCTTCATCCTTCACGATCCGTTTGGCGCAATACACTTGCGTCCTGCAAGCTTAGTCATGTCGAGGAGGAAAGGCTGGGCATTGATAGAATAGACGATGTTCCGGGCTCGCTGGCACCACAGTTGTACTTTCAGTATTTGGCTGAAGACAACCCGCTAATTGTTCAAGGGGTATTTCAGCATAATGAGCTGGACATTCTTTCTTTAACAGCGTTAACTATTAGATTTGGCGAGCTGCTTGGCGGCAGGCTCATTAAAACTTTAGCTCCAACATTAGATCTGGAGGAGCTTGTGCGTACGGGGCTTTGGCTTGAAAAAATGAATGCGTCATTATTAGCAGAACAATATTATGAATTAGCATATCAACATAATGGAAATAATCCCTCGGCTTTAAATATGCTGGCTGCCCGAGACAAGAAGGCTGGAAATTGGGACAGAGCTGTGGTATTGTGGCAGAAAGTCGCTTTGCAGCAGCAGAACAAGGGGAGCTCAAGAATGGACGCTTGCATCGAGCTGGCTAAGTATTTTGAGCATAAAAAGAAGGACTATTTTGTCGCGCTTGATCTGGCAACTCAAGCGCTAGATCAGCTTGCTAATGACTCGTTTGCGGCTATGAACCGCAGCAAGTACAGGCTGGAGCTGGACAAGCAGCGGCAGCGGGTAGCCAGACTGCAGCGCAAGGTTCAGCGTGTATGAATTAAACAGTTGTATCAGCAATAATTGTAAATTGCATATACTGTATTTATACCAGAAGCATTAAGCTAGCTGACGGACAATGGTAAAGCTACAAGCAGGAGAGGATTGAAGGGCTTGAACATGATGAAAGGTTTTTTAATTGATTTGGACGGTACCCTTTATCACGGCTTGAAGCCGATTGAAGGTGCGGGAGCATTAATTGAGTATTTGCAAACTCAGGGGCTGCCCTATCAATTTGTTACGAATAATTCCTCCGTATCAGCTGAAGAGGTAGCTAGACGATTACGGAATATGGATATTCAGGCAAGTGCGGAGCAAGTATGCACCTCTGCTAATGCGGCAGCTGCATATATTGCCAATTTGAAGCCGAATGCACGTGTTTTCGTGATTGGCGAATCTGGTTTGCATGAAGCTATAGAGCAATCGGGCTTGCAAATTACTGATTTGAATGCAGATTTTGTCGTACAGGGCATTGATCGTCAGCTAACCTATGATAAAATAGCAAGAGCGGTTAGACAGATTCATAATGGCAGCCAGTATATTTTAACGAATCCTGACTTGCTTTTGCCTTCAGAAGGCGGACTCATTCCTGGAGCAGGATCAATTGGCGCTATGCTGGAGGCTGCGTCTGGAATCAAACCGATCATTATAGGAAAGCCCTCAGCCATTCTTATGGATTATTCGATAGCCCGGCTGGGAGTTGACCGTAGTCAAACCTATGTAATTGGAGATAATATAGCAACAGATATCGCGGCTGGACAATCAGCAGGCTGTGGAACTATATTGGTTTTTACAGGACTTACAACAAAGGAAAATTATAACCATTATGCCAAGCTTGCAGGCTGTGAGCCTCAATATATTTGCAAGGATTTATTTGAATTGCAAATAATGATTGCCAAATCGCATCAGCTGCTTAACAAGGTTTAAAAGAAAACAGGAGGGAATTTCAGCAATATGCATGAATTACCTGAATTAGAAATACAACGCGCATTTTTGGCCGAGCAATTTGCCGGAAGCAGAATTACACATATCGAATGCAAAGATAAAAAAATGAAAAGCGCTCATGCAGAATCCTTTGCAAAGGAAGTAGTTTCCGCATCGTTGTGGTTTGTAGAGAGACGCGGAAGCAATTTTTTATTCCATTTGGATAATGGCAAGCGCCTATGCTTTTCTTGGACGGACGACGCTCGAATGTACGTGAGCAAAGGCGCTGACGCCAAAGAAAAGGATAAGGCAGCGCTATCGATTTATTTTGGCGATAACAAACTGGCGTTTTATGGTCTTGAAGCGAGTGACATCGAACTGTTAACCGTTCGAGAGGCTGAGAAAAAATATGCTCCTTTGGGCGGCGATCCGTTAGACCGCCATTTGACTGTTCGGCAGTTTAAAGAACGGTTTGCCCGTAAGCGCAGCTCCTTGAAAACAGCGCTTACCGATGAAGCATTGCTTGCTGGAATCGGCAATGTTTATGCGGACGAGATAGCTTTTCGCAGCGAATTATCGCCTGCTATTAAGCTCTCCGAGCTTACCGAGTCTGACTGGGAAAAGCTGTTTGCAGAAATAAGGGCCGTACTCAAGGAAGCGATCCAATTAGGCGGTATTGAGCAAAATCCGCTGCATGAGGAAGATGAGGCCACAGGAGGCTATTATGCTCGCCTGCAGGTTTACGGCAAGGATGGCGAGAGCTGCTCTCGCTGCGGATCGCCTATTATTAAAAAGCTTATAGGCAGAAAAAAAAGCTTCTTATGCAGCAAATGTCAAAAAGAATAGGATGATGAGCATTTGCTTCATCATTCTTCCGGGATGGAGGAGCAAGGTTGATACATGTCTATTTGGATGATTTCAGAGTGTGCCCCAAAGGCTTTGTGCTAGCCAAAAATGCAGAAGAATGCAAGCTGTTGATTGATGAATATGCAATTGATATTTTATCCTTGGACTATGATCTTGGCTGGGGAGAGCCTTCTGGTATAGAGGTGGTTCGCCATCTTGTTCATACAGGCAAATATCCTCAGCAAATATTTTTGCATACTTCCAGCATAGCTGGACGGCTGCAGATGCATGAGCTGCTGAGCAAAAATATTCCTGCATCGACTAGCTTGTTTGGCAGCGCTATACCGCATTCTTTATTGTCCAAAATAGCTATGCTGCATCAGAACTAATCTTTATTTTATGAATGAAAGAGGCTCGGACTGTGAATCAATGGATAGGAACTGCTAATCAGCACTATGCAAATTATGCGATGGAAGAGCTGCGCCGGCTCATACCTGGCGCAAGCTTCACGCAGCTAGCGGCTAGTGAAGTGTTTATGATGAACAGCCCTCTTGAAAGAGAGGCGCTGCTTGAGCTTGTTTTGGAGCATGAACCGATTTTTTTAAGACATATTCAGCCGGTAGATCGTACAATTGCAATAACGGGAAGTACAGACGACCTTGAAGCGTTGGCCGAAATGGTCCGCAATGCAAGACTATCGTTTGAAAACAAAGATACAGCTGTTCATGTGCGAAAAGCGTCTGGCAGCCCGTATACATACTCCACCGCAGATACAAAAGCTGTTATCGATGCTGTTCTAGAAGATATTGATTCCCAGCCGGTAGTTCAACAGCCAGAAATTATTATCGCCATTTATGCTGGAGCGACCCAGCTATACGCAGGGTTCGCAACACCTGAACAAATGCTGTCGGATTGGCCTGGCGGAGCAGTTCGTTTTCAGCGCGAAGAAAATCAAGTTTCTCGCGCCAAATTCAAGCTGCTTGAGGCGGAAAGAGCGTTTGGGCTTCATTATGAGCAATATCGCAATGCGTTAGATGTAGGTGCTGCGCCAGGCGGCTGGACGTCGCTGCTGCTGGAAAGAGGATTGTCGGTTACCGCTATTGATCCTGCCAATATGCATGAATCGCTATCAAATCATCCTGGGCTCATTCACTACAAGCAGAATGCATCTGATGTAAAGCTGCAAAAAAATCATTACGACCTGCTTGTATGCGATATGAGCTGGAGCCCGATGCTTATGAGCAAGCTAGTGCTTGATTTAGAATATGCGCTGGCCGATGATGCTATTGCTGTTATTACGATTAAGCTAATGCATAAAAAGCCTTTGCAAACGATTAGAGAAGTGATCGAACGGCTTCAGCAAAAGTTCGAGCTTATAAAAGCTAAGCAGCTTTTCCATAATCGTGAGGAAATTACACTTTGTTTAAAGCATAAAAAATAATGAACATCATTAGGGAAGCACCCTAAGCATACTGCATGCTAGCAGTAAGCTTAGGGTGCTTTTTTCAATATAAGAAAGAGTAAGTTCTTGTAGCCTTATATCTGTTTTTATATTTCATCGTTAAACGCCACTGTCCAAAGGACGGTAGAGCTGTTTATCCTTGTTTAATAGTTTTTGCAAAGCTATGAATGCTTAATAAAGGAGGAAGCTAAAGTGGAATTGTATTTGGAACAAGGAACAGTGATTGAGAAGCGCTATAAGATTCGCAGAAAAATAGGCTCAGGAGGAATGGGCAGCGTGTATGAAGCATCAGATTTAAGATTGCATGGCAGCGCCAGGGCGATTAAAATTTTTCATAGCAAGCCGAGCGACACACTGAATCTAACCATAGAAGTAAAGCTGCTGCTGCAATTGGAACATCCATCACTTCCAACAATATATGATTACTATGCTTCAACTGGAGCAAATCCTGAAATGATGGTAATGAGCTTTGTTGAGGGTAAATCGCTCGCACAGATGCTTCGAGAAAATCATATCTTTCCGCTTGATCAGCTGCTTCATATAAGTATGCAGCTCGTATCCGCACTCATTTATTTGCATGAGCAGCCAATCCCGATTATACATCGCGACTTAAAGCCATCCAATGTGCTGCTTAATCATCAGGGAAAAGTGACGCTCATCGATTTTGGGATATCCCGTTATTTTAAATTCGGCTTGCACGAAGATACTGTAAAACTGGGCACTTATGGCTTTGCAGCTCCGGAGCAATTTGGCGGAGATTTACAATCGGATGTAAAAACAGATATTTATGGGCTTGGTGCATTGTTATATTGCCTGTGGGAAGGCACAGCTTACAACCAGCAGCAAAATGGCTTACAGCGTAATAAGCTCTTGCTTCGAAGAAAGGGCGCACCTCGCGGTTTTGTCGAGATGCTTAGCATGATGCTGGAGCATAATCCAGCGAATCGCTACTTCTCAATGCGGGAAGTCGAGGCAAAACTGCTGCAGCTCCGCCAATTGAGCCATCTGCATGAGCAAGCGCCTATATGGCCGGCATTTTCGAGTCATGGGCTTACAATAGGCGTATTTTCCTTATTCAACGGAGCAGGCTCTACGCTACTTACACTAGCGCTTGCTGAATTGCTTGGAAGAAGCGGGGCTTCCGTAGCTGCTGCTGAATTCCATGACGGCAGCCCTGAGTGGGAAAAGCTGTTGCCAGCAGTGAAGCTATTATCACAAAAAGACAAACATTCGAGATTTTATCATATGCGCAGCACAGCCCTGTCTATTGATTATTATGTTAAAGCTGAGAGGATGGATGTGTACGATCAAAGTTTGCAGCAAATGAGCGAGGAGCTGCATGAGCAGCTTCATGTACGGCTTAATGCGCAGCAGCATAATCACATGATGATAATGGACTTTTCTGCCCGGCAAATGGATGAGGTATGGCAATACTGGGTAGATCATGCGAACTACATTATAGTCGTAGCCGATCCGTTTATGGCAAAATGGTCGCAGAGCAAAGTTGAAGCATTTGACAAAGCAAGTGAAAAAAGAGGGAAGGATTCATTCTTTTGGATAGCTAATAAGATGGAACGGTTCAGGCATGAGGAGGAATGGCTGTCATACTTTCCAATCAAGCCCGCTGCAGCTGTGCCTTTGCTGCCAGCGCGTGAGCTGTTGCAGACGATGTGGTCATTTTCTATGCTTACCGATAATGGTATTCTCCGGAAAATGCTGCATGTGTCTTTTAGGCCAATTTTGTCTAAGCTGCTAAAGGAAATGGATACAAAGAATATAAGGATATGATACAATAGTACGGGCATCCTGTCCGTCTATGACAGGTGAGCTTTAATTTTTGCTGGAATGGAGCTAATTTAGATGAGTTTATTAACGGTTGAAAATTTATCACATACATTTGGCGATCGGGTTTTATTCAAAAACGTATCCTTCCGTCTGCTTGCCGGAGAGCATGTAGGTCTGGTCGGTGCTAATGGTACAGGCAAATCGACATTAATGAGTATTCTGACTGGCAGTCTGTTGAAGGACGACGGCAAGGTAGAGTGGACGCCTCGCATTCGCTATGGCTATTTGGACCAGCATACGAAGTTGGAAGCGGGCAAGACGATTAGAGATGTGCTTAAGGATGCATTTCTTCCCATGCTGCAGCTTGAAGCTGAACTTAACGATATAGCGGGGCAAATGGCTGAAGCGGATGCAGACACGTTGGATCAATTGCTCATACGAATGGGAGAGATCCAGGAGGAGCTTGAAATAGGCGATTTCTATATGCTTGATGTGAAGGTTGAGGAAATGGCCAATGGCCTTGGCCTTAATGCCATCGGGCTGGATCGTGATGTTGCTGCGTTAAGCGGCGGTCAGCGCACCAAAGTATTGCTGGCAAAGCTGCTGCTTGAAAAGCCGACCGTGCTGCTGCTGGATGAGCCGACCAACTACTTGGATGAAGAGCATATATCATGGCTGACGAACTATTTGAAATCATATCCGTACGCCTTTATACTCATTTCTCATGAAACGGGCTTTATGAACGAGGTTGTAAATGTTATTTACCATCTTGAATTTGCCAAACTGACACGCTATTCTGCCAATTATGATAAGTTTTTGGAAATGGCGGATATTAATAAAAACCAACATATTGACGCGTATGAGAAGCAGCAGGAATTTATTAAAAAGCAGGAGGATTTCATACAACGCAATAAAGCCAGATATTCGACTTCCGGCAGAGCGAAGAGCCGCGAGAAGCAGCTGGATCGCCTTGAACGGATTGATCGGCCGGAGGAGGCTGCTAAGCCTACGTTCTCGTTCAAAGAGTCACGCACTAGCGGAAAGACAGTTTTTGAAGCGAAAAATATGGTTATCGGCTATGACCGTCCATTGCTTCCAAGTATGAATATGCTGATTGAACGAGGCGATAAAATTGCAATAGTCGGCTGCAACGGTGTAGGGAAATCGACGCTGCTGAAAACGATACTTGGCGTGATTCGGCCGATTGAAGGCGAAACTTATCAAGGGGATTTTTTAAATCCAGCCTATTTTGAGCAGGAAGCAAAAGCGCCATCCTTAACGCCGCTTGACGATGTTTGGAACGAATTCTCCTTTTTGAATCAGCATGAGGTTCGCGCTGCACTTGCGCGCTGTGGTTTGAAAAATGAGCATATTACACGTTCGCTTAATATGCTTAGCGGCGGCGAGCAGGCAAAGGTCAGACTGTGCAAGCTAATGATGCGCGAGAGCAACTGGATTTTATTCGATGAGCCTACGAACCACTTGGATGTCGTTGCGAAGGCAGAGCTGAAGCGGGCATTAATGGAATATAAAGGAACTGTCGTGCTCGTCTCTCATGAACCTGACTTCTACGAGGATTGGGTTACAAAAACATGGGATGTAGAGCAATGGTCCATGAATAAGTAATAAGCTGAATCAATATTTAAAGCTACAGGGAAATATTTGCAAATCGTGGGGCGCTTGCAATTAGAATTTAGCTTCATTATGATGAAATTAACTAGCATAATGGCTAGATGAACAATCTGTATAAAAAGAAGGTGAGCTTTCCCATGAACGAACGTGTATTAGTCGTAGAGGATGAAACAGGAATTGCTCGAGTACTACAGCTCGAATTGGAGCATGAAGGCTATATTGTCGGTGTTGCTGCCGATGGACGCACAGGCTATGAAATGGCCACCAACGAAGAATGGCATCTAATGCTGCTCGACGTGATGCTTCCAGAGATGAGCGGGATAGAGGTGCTGCGATTGGTCAGACAAGCCGGCAACACTGTTCCTATTATATTGCTGACTGCAAGAGATACGGTGCCGGACAAGGTAAGCGGCTTTGAGCATGGCGCTAATGATTATATAACAAAACCATTTGCTATGGAGGAGCTGCTTGCAAGGGTCCGCAATATTTTGCGTATTTTTCAGCAGCATCCCCGTGAATCTGAAGGCTCGGATACGATCAAGCTAGGAGATCTAACAATTGAGCTGCGTTCAAGAAAAGTATTCCGCAAGGATATTCTGATCGAGCTGACTCCTCGGGAATTTGAATTGCTTGTTTATTTGGTTGAAAACAAGAATGAAGAGAAATCCAGAGAGGATATATTATCTGAGGTTTGGGGCTATGACTTTATCGGCGAAACGAATTTGGTTGATGTATATATTCGATATTTGCGCCAAAAGCTGGACAAGGGATATCGCCATAAGCTCATTCACACTGTACGCGGTGTAGGATATATGATTAAGGAGCCGGATGCATGACGATTCGTAAACGGTTTACGCTTTTTACGATTTTTTGGCTCATATTGATTCTCATTTTTTTTAATATTTTTGTCTACTTTTATGTTATCAAAATTACGACTGAAACCGAGCAGGAGGTTATTTCAACGAAAGTGAACCTCATGCTCGAAAACCCTCGTATTCAAAGCGGCCGCGGATTGAATTCCGCGGATCTGCTTAATGAATACTATAACATTAATGAAATGATCAGAATCATATTGCCTAACAATCGTGTAGTCAATATTAGCGGCTCTGATCCTATTTTGCTGGAATTGCCTGCTGTGTTTGAAGAGCGCATGTCAACCGGCATGGTCATGAAAAGCGGCGAACGCATTTTGTACATGCGCGTGCCGATTCATGAGGACGGCAAAGTAACCGCCATGTTAGAAGTTAATCGTATTTTGGATGAGCTGGATGATTACTTGCAGGTGCTTGTAGCCGCACTGAGCGTAACGAGCGGCGGAGCTATTTTATTTGCCATTTTTGGTACATACTGGTTCACATCGAGATTGACTTCGCCTATACAGCAGATGGTTAACACGATACGCGAAATAGACCGAAGCGGAAAGCTGCGGCAAATCACCATTAATTCAAAGGAAGAATCCGCTGAGCTGCTGCATTTGGTAAGAGCGTTCAATCAAATGATTGAGCGGCTTGACCGGACCTTTGCGAGACAAAAGCAATTTGTGGCTGATGCCTCTCATGAGCTTAAAACTCCGCTTACGGTAATAAGCAGCTATGCCGGCATGCTTAAACGGTGGGGGAAGGATGATGAAAATCTCCGTAATGAGGCAATTGAAGCAATCAGCAATGAATCGGTCAGATTGCAAAATCTTATTAAATCGATGCTGATGCTCGCCGAGGCAGAGCAGGAGGATTGGCTCAATATTGATAACTTTGATGTCGTAACGATGGTAGATGAGCTAGCCACGATGATGCAGACGACGTTCCAAAGACAAATAAGAGTCAAAGCTCTATCCAAATCCGTTCGCATGCAGGGGGACAAGGATAAAATCCGCCAGCTGCTCGTTATTTTGCTGGATAATGCGATTAAATACTCCAAAGAGCCGATTAGCGTCTCCATGGCTGTTTCACGCGGTATTGTCAAAATAGAAGTGAAGGATAGAGGGGTTGGCATTCCGGAGTCGGAGATTCCGCATTTATTCGAGCGCTTTTATCGTGTGGATGGCGCCCGCAGCAGAGCGACAGGCGGTGTGGGCTTAGGGTTATCTATTGCCAAACGCATTGTAGATTTGCATGAGGGGAAAATTGACGTTTTCAGCCTGCCTAGCGTCGGAACAACAATTACTTTGCAATTCAAGCAAAAAAATTAATGGGAAGGGGCTTTAGGATATGAAATTCCGTACAGCGGCTGTGCAGTATCATTTGGAGGATATTAGCTCCTTTGCACAGTTTGAAGCTCAAGTTACACATTATGTACGCAATGCTACGGAGTATGGTGTTCAGTTTTTGCTGTTTCCAGAATTTCTTACGACACAGCTGCTGTCTATAGGAGATGGAAAGGGCAATGCGCTAAAGATCGACCAGCTGCCATCGTTTACTTCTCAATATATCGAGCTTTTTCAAAGGCTTGCTAAAGAACATAATATGTACATTATCGGCGGCACTCATGTCGTTGAGGTGGAAGGCGGAAAGCTGCGCAATGGCGCGCATCTATTCCAGCCGGACGGGACGGTGCATGTCCAGCACAAAATTCATTTAACGCCAACTGAAGTGGTTGAATGGAATATGTCTGCCGGAGAAGGTGTTGAAGTGATTGAAACACCATTTGGCACGATTGCAATGCTGACTTGCTATGACATTGAATTTCCTGAGATTGTACGAATTGCCCGCGCTAAAGGGGCTGACGTTATCTTCTGTCCATCTTGCACTGATGACCGTCAGGGCTTTTATCGGGTACGTTATTGCTGCCATGCCAGAACGATCGAAAACCAAATTTATATAGTGACAACCGGAACAGTTGGAGCGCTTAGACAGGTTGATTTTATGCGTGCTAACGTAGGGCAAGCTGCTATTCTTGCGCCGAATGATATTCCCTTCCCGCCAGCGGGTATTATTAACGAGGGTTTAATGAATCACGACATGCTAGTTGTCGGTGATTTGGATTTAGAGCTTTTGGAACAAGTGCGCAAAGATGGATCAGTTATGACCTGGCGCGATAGACGTATAGATTTGTACGGTGATTGGAAGTAAACTATCCATCTGAGGGAGGGGTAGAGCAGTGAGGAAGGAAATTTATTTGATCGTAAATGAAAAGCCGCAAAAAGCGATGATTCGCAATTATACGCCGGCCGATTTTGATCAGTTAATTGATGTTCAGCGGCTTAGCTTTCCTCCGCCTTTTCCGGAAGAGCTTTGGTGGAGTAAAGAGCAGTTGCTTGAGCATGTAACTAGATTTCCTGAGGGTGCTTTGTGCGCGGAGGTCGATGGCATCATTATCGGCTCAATGACGGGACTGATCGTTTCGCTGGACGATTACGGCCATGCCCATAGCTGGAGCGACATAACAGATAATGGTTATATTAAAAACCATAATCCGAACGGCGATACCCTTTATGTAGTAGATATTTGCGTTGCTCCCGCTTTTAGAAAGTCAGGGATTGGCAAATGGCTTATGCAGTCAATGTATGAAACTGTAGTCCATTTAGGGTTGAAAAGACTGATGGGCGGCGGGCGTATGCCAGGCTACGCGGTCAAATCCGCACATGCAACTCCTGAGCAATACATAGAGAAAGTACTGGAAGGGCAGTGGAAGGATCCGGTGATTACTTTTCTGCTGCGCTGCGGGAGGATGCCTGTTGCAATAGCTGAGCAATACTTGGAGGATGAAGAATCCCACAATCATGCCGTTATAATGGAATGGCGCAACCCATTTATTTGAAGGAGGAACTGTCCATGCTGACTTATCATCGTATTACATCGATCGACGACCGTTACTTTAAGCCTTTCCATCAGCTGCTTCAAACTATATTTCCGCCGGAGGAAGTGCTGGAATATGAGCTTTGGAGAGAGCCGATCCAAGATCCGGCCATTTATGTGTATGCTGCCCTGGACGGTGAGGAAGTCGTTGGCGCTACAGAATATAGATACTACAAAGAGCTGCGCGTAGCCATGACAGATTTTACGATCATTGGCAAAGCTTCATTGGGCATTGGACGTTTCTTGATGCGCAATCGTGAGCAGCATCTGGAGCAAATTATGAAAGACTCCGGAACCGTTTCTTTAGGAATGTTTGCTGAAATTTATGACCCGTATCGCGCAGGCATTCATTCATTTGGCGGCGTTTCTCCGATGAATCCGATTGTACGCCGCGAAGTGCTGTCTCATATGGGCTACAAGCGGCTTGAGCTGACTTACGTGCATCCGTCATGGGATCATGAGGGCGCTGCTGTTTCTGAGCTGGATTTATGCTTTCTGCCACAAAATGAAGAGCTGTCGGAATTACCGGCGCCATTGATCGTTTCCTTTTTGACTGGTTATTATGAAGCCCTGCCGAACAAGCCAGAAGCATGGCATGCAATGATAGAACAGTTGAAAACGAAGGAAACAGTAAAGCTTGCTCCTTTGTAATAGTTAAATAAATTGGCTTAGATGCTTATGAACGCTGGAAGCAGCGTTTGTAAGCATTTTTTTACTGACTTAGAACTATGTTTAAGTTTCAGGCTGTTGAAAATGAAGAATTTCGCCATTTTAAGCTTATTGCGACGATTGTATATGAAAAATCATATACATTTCGCTACTTTAAGCTTATTCTGACGATTGTATGTGAAAAATCATATACATTTCGCCATTTTAAGCTTATTGCGACGATTGTATGTGAAAAATCATATACATTTCAACGTTCTAAGCTTATTGCGACGATTGTATGTGAAAAATCATATACATTCCAACGTTCCAAGCTTATTGCGACGATTGTATGTGAAAAATCATATACATTTCGCCACTTTAAGCTTATTCTGACGATTGTATATGAAAAATCATATACATTTCACCGTTCTAAGCTTATTGCAACGATTGTATGTGAAAAATCATATACATTTCGCCATTTTAAGCTTATTGCGACGATTGTATATGAAAAATCATATACATTTCACCGCTCCAAGCTTATTGCGACGATTGTATATGAAAATTCATACAGAATGGTTCGGTACTTCCACAAATCAAAGTGGTTTGTCATCGTTGCAAAGTGTATACCAAGATTTGTCCAGCGTAATTTTTCGAAAATAACTTTTTTTCCATAATTTTAAAGTTTCCACTTAAACCATTCGCCATGGCCATCTGTTTCGGCGAGCGTTTCCTTATATTCCTTGCCATTCAAATAGTAATCAAGATGGAGCTGCCCTGAATCCCACATATTATTGTATAGATGGAAAATAGCTCTTTCATCACCAAGTTTTTTAATATGTTCTATTAACTCGTATTTATCATCTTCTGGCATTTGATTAGCTACATGTGTGTGAAACACACAAAGCACAGAGTCGCGGGGGATAGTTGAAGCCATTTCAGTGAGCAGCTTCACGCCATTGCCTTCAATTAACTTTAAAGATTGTTGTTTTAAACGATGGCAAGCTTTTTCAAAAGTAGCAAAGCGCTCAGTATGCTCTGGCCAGATTAACGATTTCAACCAAAGGTAGTCATCAGCGTTGTTGAGATCATTAACGTGCAGATCTAATCCGATCCTCGTATTGACTGGCGGACTTTCTTTTAGAAGAAACGGGAGTCCGGTTTCATCAAATTTTGATTCGATTATCAGTTGAGCGAGATTATTTCCGTAAATTTGATTACCGGAATTGTAAAAGTAACCGTATTTGTCCCAAAGGAGCTGTAATCCCGCACTAGTGCCAATTTCAATTAATGCTAAAGGCATGTTTGTTTTCTCGTAAATATAACAAAATGCCGGATATAGATAAGAGCAGCGTCTAACTTCGTTTGTTTGCACAAGTTTATTTTTTAATAGCTGAATGATCTCGTGTTTATTTGTTTGGCAGAAATCTTTGAAGTATGGGAACGCTGTTCCAGCAGCCTTCGGTTTATTTACAATGCTGCGATAATACTCTTTTAGCTCATGCTTATTTTCTTTTAATAATAAATAATGAACTGCTCCGAAGAAAAGATTCGGTACGGGCTGCCCGTCTCTAAAATTGGAGGCTAATTGAAGCAATTCATCGTCGTTGGCAATTTTTCTGGAAAGATGTTCATACAAGCTGCTTGATCCCTTGCATTCTCTTTCGGCGAAAGTTATAAAACGATTGGATATTGCTGCTGCTTCCAAAGCAATCCCTCCTTAATTCCGATTAATGGAAGTATATCACTATTTATTGATATCTTTAATTTGAATAAGTTTTCGAATAGATAGAAGTAATTTATCGCTAAAAAAAGCTATCTCGTAGCAACCAAAGCTGCTACGAGATAGCGCAGGGAGAACCAATTAATTGAGTAGAAATTTTGTTTAAGGAATTAGCTTCCAAACATCAGCTTTACCAGGAATTTCGCCCAATGTCCACCATTTTGCTTCATAGTTTAAGCCATTGTACGTTATGATATTTCCGCCAACATACACGGTTGATGAGCTCCATTCCGGATATGCTGCTGGAGCAGCTGCAGTCGTAACGGTAATTACGTTGCTTGGAGCAGATACGTTGCCTGCCGCGTCGAACGCTCTTACAGAGAAGGCGTAGCTTGTTTCAGCGGTTAATCCGTTTACCGTGTATTCTGTATCCGTAACTGTTGCAATTCGTGAATTGCCTGAATAGACATAATATCCGGCTACGCCCACATTGTCAGATGAAGCATTCCATGCAAGTGCGGCGGTTGTTGAACTAATATTAGAAACGGTTAAACCATTTGGCGCGGAAGGAGCTTCGTTGTCTGACTCGCCATTGCCAAAATCAACGTCGATTACGTTATAAAAAGCATTCGCAGTATCTGCTACATCCCAAACTGCTAAAATAATATGATAGCCCGTTCTAACAGGAACTTCACAATCATGGGATAATGCAGCGGGAGGCTTATTGCCCTCGTATTCATGCGTACAGAAAGGAGTCAGATCCAGTTGATCGCGCGTAAGGGGTTTGTTTGGATCCCAATCAGGCTTCGTTATATAGTAGTGAAACTTGCTGGTAGCGTGGTTTGCAGTAAATTTCCAAGTTATGGTTTTTGTGCCTGGGGTAATCGAGACTTTGCTCCAGCGTGTGCTGGATTGTTCATCGAGCTTCGGAAATGCACCAGCAGCACTTGCAATTTTTCCGTCCGCAGGGCCGGCAGCGGGGAAGCCTTTCGGCGCTTCCAGGCTTTGCGGCTCATATACGATTTGTCCGCAGTCTTTGTTAACGCCTGATTTGCATTGTATCGCCCGGCTTGCTGGAGAGTCCACATAACCGTGTGCAGAAGCTTTTTGTGAGAAGGCAGAAAGCGCAAGAAATAACAATAAAAGCAGTCCGATGGTCAGCAAAGTACGAAGCATAAATTGACGTGAAAAATGAATCAAGGTCATTAATTACATCCTCCTACTAAATTTTAGTAAGTTCATCTTGGTGAATTAAAGATGAAAGTGATTAGGTTGTGTCTATTCAATAGTCTCCTTTCTCAAATATTTATATAAACTTGGTAAGCTTATATACAGTTATAATGTAGAAATTGGAATTTTATTTATAGTTTTATGTTGTAAGCGTGCTCATTGAGTATAGTATAGGATAATAAGGAAATGATTGTCAGGGATAAAATCTTCGAAAATAGAAAATTATCCCTTTCGGCATTGGGATATTATATTAATGACAAGTTTAATTTGAAAGTTAGCAAATATTTAATATACTAATTAAATCAGATTAATTTAAAAGATTTCGTACATCTCTCTTATATAAAGAACGAAATGAGCTTGCTAATATAAAGTTGTAAAGCAAATCATAATACTTGATGGGGGTAGACAGTGATGAGAAGATGGAAGCGTTCTCTAGGCATCGTACTTGCAACGGCTCTGGTTGGCTCTCTTGTTGCATGTTCGGGCGGCGGTGGAGGCAAAAAAAACAGTAACACGGTGCCGAGTGCATCCGCGCCTGCTGCGGGCAATGAGCAGGTAAAGCTAAGAATAATGTGGTGGGGATCGCAAGAGCGGCATGAAGCAACGCTTGCTGCACTTGATCTATACACGCAAAAAAATCCTCATGTAACATTTGAACCTGAATTTTCTGGCATGGATGGTTATTTGGACAAGCTTTCCACACAAGCTGCTGCTAAAAATGCGCCGGATGTCGTTCAGCTCGATCCGGGCTGGGTATCAGATTGGATTGGACGTAATCAGCTGACCGAGCTTTCGCCGGAAGTGGATTTGTCTAAAATCGATGAAAAGGTTTTAAGCGGCGGACAGCTTGACGGCAAGCAATATGCTGTACCGCTAGGTTCTGTTGCTTATGGCATGATTTACGACAAAGCTGCCCTTGAGAAGCTAGGCGTAGCCAGTCCGCAAAATGGCTGGACGTGGGATGATTTCTTTGCTCTTGCAGAGGAAGCCGGCGCTAAGCTGCCGGAAGGCCAATACTTCACAAAAGACTATGCAGGCGATTACTTCGCATACAGCGCATTCCAATATGCACGCGGTAAAGGCATGGTTGTTAGCGAAGACGGAAAATTCAATGTAGACAAAGACAGCTTTATTGAATGGACGACTAAATTTGAACAATTGCGCAAAGCGGGAATCGTACCGCCGGCTGATGTCAATACATCCGATAAAGAATTTGATCCGAACATGGACTTGATGGTAAACGGAAAAGTCATTTTCAGACTTAGCTTTTCTAACAATTTCGGCGCTTGGAACAGCTTGAAAAATGATGCATACGCACTTGTAACTATGCCTCGCGAGGTTGAAGCTGGCGGCTGGTTGAAGCCTTCCATGTACTTTGCCGTATCTTCCAACTCCAAAAAGGCAGAAGAAGCGAAAAAATTCGTTAACTGGTTCGTGAATGATCCTGAAGCGGGTCAATTGCTTAAAACAGCTCGCGGTCTTCCTGTAAATAAAGAAATTGCTTCCGCATTGGAAGCATCGATGAGCGATGTGGATAAAGTAGGTCTTGAGCTTCTTCATGCTACTGAGGTTGATGGTCAAACTTGGAAGCCAGGCACTAAAGGATGGACAAACTTTATCGATAAAGATTGGCCGTTAGTTCGCGATATGCTGAGCTTTAATAAAATTACACCAGAAAAAGCATTCGATGAGCTAAAAGCTGCAGCAGAAGCATACGAGAAATAAAAACAACGCAGCAAAGCCGCCCAAAGTCGTGAATGACAGTGGGTGGCTTTTTTGCGTTGGCTTAGATGAATATATAATGTGCTTGCTGAGCTGCCGAAAGATTTTCCGACTGCTGTTTATTCAATTTATCGAGATGATGAAGGGCACTATTTGCTAAATGCATTTCCTGTTGTTAGTTTGCTGCTTTTTTGCCAAATACCCAATCTAAAGGGAAAGCATGCACTTAGAATCGCTTATTTATTGGAATCGAGCTATTTTTGCAAGAACTAGATGCAGGAAATGTATTTAACTATAAGAAAACTGGTTTAAACCGGAAAATTAGATACACGAAATGTATTTAGCTGATAGGGAGAGTTTAGAGACAGATAGTAAATCATTATTTTTTAAAGGAATTCGATTATTACTCTTATGTAGCGCTTGGACCAAACTCTTTATAATTAAGTATAGAACAAGAACATGACAGAGGTGACCTACATGGATCGAATTACTGTTGCCGATAGCGATGCTATTCTAGGCAAAAAGAAACGACGTTCGTTTCTAAGCAGGTGGGATGCGCCCATAGCGGGATATTTGTTTATTGCGCCATGGCTAATCGGATTTATAGGATTGACTGCGTACCCGATGCTCCTATCTCTTTACTATTCTTTTACGGATTATACGTTAATGGAGCCGATCAGCTGGGTAGGCTTTGAGAATTACAAACACATTTTCACTGCCGACAGTAAATTTGTAACTTCAGTAAAAGTAACATTTCTATATGTTATAGCCTCTGTGCCGCTTAAGCTGATAGCAGCTTTGCTGGTAGCGCTTGCTTTGAACAAAGCGATTCGCGGTATTTCAGCTTATCGTACGGCTATTTACTTTCCGTCGCTTATCGGAGGCAGCATCGCGGTTTCCTTGCTTTGGAGCAATATTTTTGGAGTCGACGGGCTTTTTAATAAAATTCTGGCCATGTTTGGAATTAAAGGGATGGGCTGGATTACGAGCCCGGATACAGCAATTTGGATGCTCATATTGCTTACAACTTGGCAGTTTGGCTCCTCGATGGTTATTTTTCTCGCAGGTCTGAAGCAAATTCCGAAAGATCTGTATGAAGCTTCCGATGTAGATGGAGCGGGCAAAATGCGCCAATTTTTCAATATTACACTGCCTATGCTTTCGCCTTCGCTTTATTTTAATTTAATTATGGGTATTATTAATGCGTTTCAAATGTTTACGGCTGCATTTGTTATTACTCAGGGCGGACCGATGAATTCAACATATGTTTATGCGCTTTACTTGTACGAGCGTGCATTTAGCCGTTATCAGCTTGGTTATTCCTCTGCATTAGCCTGGATTATGCTATTGATGATTGTCGTGTTTGCAGCAATTATTGCAGGAACATCGAAATATTGGGTATTTTACGAAAGTGAGTCAGGAGGCAAGAAGCGAAAATGAAACTAAAAACTAACCATATTTTGCGCCACCTATTCATGACGGTATTTAGTTTGATTATGGTATATCCGGTTATCTGGTGGGTAGGAGCTTCTCTAAAATCCAATGAAGAGCTAAGCTCGCCCAATCTATTTCCTAAAGTGCCGCAGTGGAGCAATTTTGTTGAAGGCTGGAAATCTGTTCCTGGACAAACCTTTACTACGTTTTATGCCAATACGCTTTGGCTGGAATTTGCGGTTTTGGTCGTAACGCTGCTTTCCTGTACCTTGGTTGCATTCGGTTTTGCTAGACTGGATTTTCCGCTTAAAAAAATGTGGTTTTCCTTGCTAATGGTTACGTTAATGCTTCCAGGCCAAGTGTTGATTATACCGCAGTACGCGATGTTCCATCAGCTTGGCTGGGTTAATACGTATTTGCCTTTTATTGTTCCGCATTTGCTGGCAACGGGAGCCGGCGGCACGTTTTTCGTCTTTTTACTCATTCAATTTATTAAAGGGATACCTAGAGAGCTTGATGAGTCGGCGAAAATAGATGGATGCTCCTGGTTCGGCATCTACTGGAGAGTTGTTATGCCACTGACTAAGCCGGCTATAGTTACGGTTATGATCTTTTGCTTCCTATGGAATTGGGATGATTTCCTTGGTCATTTGCTGTACATCAATTCAGTTGACAAATATACGGTAGGACTGGCGCTGCGCATGATTAATGATTCGCAATCCGGCCAGCAATGGGGGCAGTTATTGGCTATGTCGTTAGTATCTATTATGCCTGCCACGATCGTATTCATGTTTCTGCAAAAGTATTTTGTCGAAGGAATTGCAACAACTGGCATAAAGGGCTAATATAATAAGCGATTGCAAGTATACATGCTTGAAAGCAGAAAAACGGTAAAGAATTAACCTCAGGTTAGCGCTTTACCGTTTCTTGCATCTTTATTTTTATAGAGAAGGAGCATGCTCAGCTTGACTAATCCATTTAAAAAGTTTCGTATCGAGCATTTATTTTTTCGGAGCTTTGCCATTATTATTTCCATTGTTATTATCGTTTGCGCATGGGCCAGCTATAATAGCTCGTCTAAGGAATTGCTGAAAACTACGTTCCAATACCAGCAAAGATTGTTAGATGTTCTTAATAATGAAATAACGACCAGACTGACGACGATTGAGCAAATTTCATTATCGACATCCAGAGATCAGGAGCTTGTCTCTTTTCTTAGCCAAAAGCGTGATCAATTTGATCATTATGTAAGCAAGCTGAATGTAGAAAGAGCACTAGCGAATTTAACGTATTCTATCCCGCTGATTCAAGGCATTGATCTATATATGGATGATCCGCTAAAGGGGGATGCCAAAAGCTATATTCAATTCAAGGATCGCGATGAGCTGGAGCAGGAAGAATGGATGCAGCTGCTTGTTAATAATGATTTTTCATGGATTGGGGAGCACAGCATTGTCAGTTTTCAAGGAGAGGTGCCTGTTCTAAGCTTTGCTCGAAAAATCGTATACAACGATAATTACTTAGGCATGCTGGTCTTGCATGTGAAGGCTGAGCATATAAGAACACTTCTATCCGGCAATTCTCCGGATACGAATCGGGCTATGATCGACAAGCAAGGCACAACTTTTTTGAAAATCGGACAGGCTCCTGAGCATATTGAGCTGAGCACCTGGTTTAATGGAGAGCTTGGGCAGTCCAGTTATGTCAGAACCGCAAGCAGCTCGGCACTTGGCGATGCCTTGCTCGTTTATTCAAAGCAAGCAGATTCTAGATGGACATTTGTAGAAATTACTCCCGTCAAAAACATTACCGCCAGCAGCATGAATAAAATGCTACAAGTTATAGCGCTCGTTGGCGCAGGCGCTTTACTTGTGACTTTACTGATGACTCATTATATTAGCAGGCAGTTTACAAAGCCGATCAAGCAGCTCAAGCATGCGATGGAAGTGTATTCCGTCGGCGGTAACAATGTTGCTTTGCCCATGGATTATCGCAACGAGTTTGGCTATTTATTTGCAGGATATCGCAGGCAAAATGAAAGGATCGAAGCGTTGTATGAATCTTTGCAGCAGCGATACGAGCAGCAGCGAAAAGCGGAAATTGAAGCGCTTCAAGCTAATATTAATCCCCATTTTTTATACAACACGCTTGATCAGTTGAATTGGATGGCCATAGAAGCTGGACAGGATGAAATTAGCCGAATATTAGAGTTGATGGGCCGTATGTTCAGAATTGGACTGTCGAATGGCGCGGCATTTATACCGATAGAGGATGAGCTTAAGCATATAGAGGCGTATCTCGAAATACAGCAGCTTCGCTGGGGTGAAGGGCTTGAATACGAGATTAGTGTACCCGCGTCCATTCGCAAGCTCTTTATCCCCAAGCTAACCTTGCAGCCTTTTGTAGAAAACAGTATTGTTCATGGTTTTAACGCTAAAAGCACAGGCCATATATCAATCCGCATGCAGGCGGAAGGTGAACGACTTGTTATGCTAATAGAAGATGATGGCCACGGCTTGAATGCAATGCCTCAGTATAAACCGAATCGTCGAACAGGCGGATATGGTATTCGCAACGTAAAGGAAAGAATCGCAGGTTATTTTGGCACCGAATATAATGTTAGTTTGAGCGAGCGCAAAGAAGGCGGCACAATCGTAACGATCACTTTGCCTATGTTAATAAAACCCCCAAAGGAGTAAGAAACGCACTAAGCAGTTGAAGCTTATGGGAGGAATTAAAATGTGGAAAATCGCGATTATCGATGATGAAAGGCAAGTGCTTCAAGGGATGAAACGGGTTATCCCATGGGAGGAGCTGAATGCGGAATGGGCAGGCGAAGCGCTTAATGGCGCGGACGGTCTTGCATTGATTCGTGCAGAGCAGCCAGATATCGTCATTACTGATATTTATATGCCTGTTATGAACGGCATCGAAATGATTCAACAGCTGCGTGAGGAAGGTTATGGCGGAAAAATAATTATTTTGAGCGGCTACTCTGACTTTGAGCATGCAAGGCAAGCTTTGCGTCATGGCATTAGTGATTATGTATCTAAACCGATTAGTGTGCCGACCTTGAAGGAGCTGCTGGGGAAAATGATTGCAGAGCTCGCGGATGAGGAAGAAAAAAGGATCCGGCAATATGAGCTGGAGCACAGATGGTCGATTTATGAGCCTTTTATTGAACGAGAATGGGTGAAGTCTGTTGCTGCCGGGACGCTTGATTACAGGCTGGAGGGAAATAACAGGCATATGCCTGATGCCTATGCCTACTGGCATAATACAAAGCATATTGTTATCGGTATTCATGTCGTTAAGGATATTCGAGCAGGGCAATATACACCGGCTGATTGGAATTTGCTTCGTTATGCAATTGGGAATATTGCATGCGAGCTTGCTGTACAATCTTTTTCGCTGCATGAGTATACAGAATTACACGGCGCAAGAGCAGTTTTGCTGCTTCACCTGGAAAAAAGCTTTGAGCCAGAACAGCTGGCTTCTAAACTGTACATGCTGGGCAAGGAATTGATTTTGTGCGTCAAGCAATATTTGAAACTGACCATTCATGTTGGAATCGGCGGGTTAAAGGAATCATGGACTGAAATAGCTGATTCTACCGAGGAAGCCTTTAGAGCTATTGAACATAGAGAGAAGCGGGTTGAGCCCGCGATGGATCTGTTCCAATTCAATCCTGTCGCAGGCGAAAGCAAACGCTTTGAAATACGTCCAGTCAAATTTTACTACGAGCTCGCATCCGCAATGAAAGCTACCCAGCAGACAAAAGCAGAACAGCTTGTTGCGCAGTATGTGAAGCAGCTGGAAGAGCAGCCTGGCATATCTGACGAAATCGTTCAAATGATTGCCGGGGAGCTGTGGGGGATATTTGCTTACTGTCTATATGAAATTGGAATAACTTTGGATGAGCTGTTTTCAGCTGAGCAAATATTTGAAGAAATCGATCAATTGAAATCCCCGCAAGAGCTAGGTCAATGGCTTTCTGATAAAATCGCTTATATTTGCGGCAGCCGGGCGTGGAAGGGGAACAGCAAGCATAAGCAAATTGTTAATTTTATGACCGATTATATGGATCAGCACTATGGGGAAGAACTGACGCTGGGCGATTTGGCGGATAAAGTATTTATATCAAGAAACCACTTATCTATCATTTTCAAAAATATTACAGGGGAAACCTTTAATAATTATTTAACGAAAGTAAGAATGGAAAAGGCGAGGGAACTGCTGCTTGACCGCAATATGCTTGTTTATGAGGTGGCGGAACGAGTCGGTTATAAAAATGTTCCTTATTTCAGCACGATATTTAAAAAATATACAGGATTAAATCCTACCGAGCTGATTAAATAATAGGAAAAGAGGAGAAGCAAGCATGACAATTCAATTGCCAGCTGCAATGAAGGCAGCGGTTATGACTAAGCCCGGTCAAATTGTACTCGAGGAGCGGGAGCTGCCGCAAATTAAGGCAGATGAGGTATTGATTAAAGTAATGGCTGTCGGAGTATGCGGCTCAGATCTGCATTATTATGAGCATGGCAGGATTGGACGTTTTGTGGTGGAAAAGCCCATTATTTTAGGGCATGAATGCTCGGGAGTAATTGCAGCAGTTGGAGAACAGGTAACATCAGTTGCTGTAGGCGATCGCGTTGCAGTGGAGCCTGGTATTACTTGCGGTCAATGCTTTTATTGCAAGCAAGGAAGATATAATCTTTGCCCGGATGTGCAATTTCTAGCTACTCCGCCTGTAGACGGCGCATTTGTTCAGTATATGGCGATGCGTCAGGATATGGTGTTTCCCATACCGGATGAGCTCAGTTTTGAGGAAGCGGCGCTAATTGAGCCGTTCTCTGTAGGCATCCATGCAGCGAAGCGCTGCCAGCTGCAGCCTGGCTCCGTCGTGGCGATTATGGGGATGGGTCCGGTAGGATTAATGGCCGTTGCTGCAGCCAAATGCTTCGGAGCCAGTCAGATTATTGTGACAGATTTGGAGGATAACAGGCTTGAGGCGGCGATACGAATTGGGGCAACCCATACAATAAATGTCCGTCATGAAGATGCGCTGCAAAAAATTGCGGAACTGACTGGCGGCATTGGCGTGGATGCGGCATGGGAGACTGCCGGAAACCCAAGAGCGCTGCAAACCGCTCTGCATAGTCTTCGCCGCGGCGGCAAGCTTGTCATTGTCGGTCTTCCGGCACAGGATGAGATTGCGCTTAATGTCCCATTTATGGCGGACAATGAAATAGATGTGTACGGCGTGTTCCGGTATGCAAACACTTATCCGGATGGCGTCAAGTTTTTGTCTTCGGGCAGTATTGACTCACTGGCATTAGTAACCGACCGCTATTCACTTGAACAAACGCAAGATGCGCTTGAAAGAGCTATTCATAATAAGCAGGGCAGCTTAAAGGTGATCGTTTATCCAAATGCGTAGACTTAGCAAGCAGTGAAGAGAGGAGCAGGTGCAGATGCAGATGAAACCAGCAAAAGAGCCCGTAAAAATACCTATAAAAGATACTGTAACAGAGCCATCAACAGAGCTTGTAACAGGGCCCATAACATTTGGCATTGTTGGTGGTGCAGGTTTTCGTGCACAATATTTTTTGCGAATTGCTCAGGCGCTTCCACATAAGTTTAGAGTGAGCGGATTAGTCGTTCGGGATCATGCAAAACGTGCAGCGATGATTGAGAAGTGGGGCCTTCCGGCGTTTGCCGCGCTGGAGCAAATGCTGTCGCATGAAAAACCTGACTTCGTCGTCATCTCGGTTAGCGGAACTGCGGGGATGAGCTATTGCTTTGAGCTTGCTGAGCTGGGAATTCCTGTGCTGCTGGAAACTCCCCCAGCGGCATCGATTGCAGATATGGAACGGATGCACGAAAAATTGACTTTACAGGGAGCGCGTGTGCAAGTAGCTGAGCAGTATCATCTTCATCCCCATAATCAGGCAAGGCTTGCTTTTATTCAATCTGGCAAGCTGGGGATGGTTACAGAAGCTGCGGTTTCTATTTCGCATCTTTATCATGGGGTCAGCTTAATACGCAGAATGCTTGGATTAGGTTATGAATTGCCAGTAATAAAGGCCCATCGTTTTGAAACGAGAATGCTTCAAGGTCCGACCAGGAACGGTCCTCCGACTGAGGATAAGCTGATTGCTGTGCAGCGTGATTTGGCATGGCTTGATTTTGGTGATAAGCTGGGCATTTATGATTTTACTAAGGATCAGCACAGGTCGTGGATTCGGTCGAACTATATGAATATACGCGGCGAGCGGGGTGAGATTTTTGACAACAGAGTCATTATGCAACAGCCTGACTGTGTGCCGCTGCAGCTTGATTTAAAACGGGTCAATAAAGGCGAGCTGGAAAACCAGGAAGGCTATTTTTTACAAGGAGTTCTTTTCGGAGAAAAGTGGCTTTATACGAATCCATATGCGCCTGCAAGACTGTATGATGATGAAATCGCGATTGCAGAGTGTTTGCATAGAATGGGGAGCTATGTAAAAGGAGGGCCAGAGTTTTACAGCTTGGCTGAAGCATCGCAGGACCATTATATTGGTATGCTGATCGAACAGGCTTTGCAAACCGGTGATGTTGTGAAAGCTGAGCGCCAATGTTGGAATGAGTAGGGTAGCATAGTTTAGGAAGGTATCCCGATAAGCTTCCAGTTATACTTGATACCTGTTAATGAGTGAAGAAGGAACTTTTAGCCATGACAAGGGATGCCCAAGCAGTCAAAAATGACCTGAGACTCCCCCTTTTCTTATATAAATCAGCAAAATTTCATACTAATCATAATGTCCATATGTCCATAGTACGTCCATATGATCCGAATGTACAGACGCGTCGCTCAGCAAGCCGTTTATTCATCTTTGCTTTCAATAATGAGCAGCTTGCCGCTGCTATGCTCAACTTTTCCTTCTTCAGCAAGCAAAATATTGCTTACACCAATGGATTGTCCCATTGTTAACGTTGCTTTAGTAAGCGGGTATTTGAAGCCGGTCAGTGTGACGCCGGTAACCTTGCTGGATAGAGGAAGCAGTGATACGTGTTTATAGCTGCTTCTTTTTAGTATTGTGCTGCCGCTGGCAAGTGAAATGCGATTGTTAGCATCGATGATGCTTGCGTGCACACCGGCTTGATGAGCGAGAACGAGCAGCTCAATATTAGCAAGCGAGTGATCGAGCCTTGTGCCAGTAGCGCCAAGCATTATTATTTCAGCAGGCTTCATATCGAGTGCAAGCCGGAAAGCCATTTCGGAATCCGTATAATCCTTGTCAATCGGGTCACAGCTGATCATCTGACGAGACTGCTTTGAAATATGTTCGATTTGCTCTAAACTCACTGAGTCAAAATCTCCGATTGCAACATCTGGATTAAAGCCGTGTTGTACTAAAAAGGCAGCCCCCGAATCGGCACCAATTAACGTATGCTTTTCAGATATGTATCTCAGAACCCAATCACCAAGTTGACCGCCTAGAACGATAATAACAGTATTAGACATTTAACTTATCCTTTCGTTGCATGCATCTATTTAAATGAAGCTTGTTTTAGGAATGTTGTACGTTAAATAAGTATAAAGCTAATTGGATACTACTACAATAAAGAGGCGATCTTTTGGATTGACGAATAGTGCGGCGAACGTTGGATGGATTGCCAAATAGTGCAGTGAACGATAGAATGGGAGAGCCGGCTGTCATTTCAGCATGCAAAAGAGCAAGGGAGTAGGGATGATAATGCATATTCGTATTTTGTTTGTTTGTCTTGGTAATATTTGCAGATCGCCAATGGCGGAAGCGGTTATGCGCAAGCTAGTGCAGGATAATGGCTTGTCAGCGCAGGTTGAAGTTGATTCTGCCGGAACTGGTGACTGGCATCTTGGGAAACCGCCTCATGAAGGGACACGCCGTATTCTAAGCGATCGTAATATTTCTTACGAAGGAATGGCTGCTAGGCAAGTTGTTCCAGGCGATTTTGAGCAGTTCACTTATATTGTGTGCATGGACAGCAGCAATATTAGTAACGTTAGAGCGCTGTTGAAGGAAGCAAAAGAGCGGGAGACCGACCGGTTCCATCCATACGCTGGCTCAAAGGAGCAACTGTTCACATTTATGGAGTTACTGCCAAAACAAGGGATACAAGATGTGCCTGATCCTTATTACACAGGCAACTTTGATTATGTCTATGAGCTGGTCGAAGCTGGCTGCCAGGCGCTGCTTAATAAAGTTAAGGCTGATATGGAGCAAGCTTAAGCTCGCTTCCTATCAGCCTTTTTTGTAAATAGCAGTTAAATTTGTATAAACGGTAAATGTGCCTGACCAAAGGGCCGCACTGTTGTCTGCCCTTAGGTTATTCAACTTCTATGAAATAACTAAGCGCTTGCGGCAATTCTTTCTGCCAAAAGCCCCATTGATGCTTGCCATCTTTTTCTTCATAATAGAGATGAGCAGACCTTTCTTCGAGCAATTGTCTCATGGTTCGATTAAGGTCGACAAAATTATAAATGCCTGTGTCTGTTTCATATGCATCTTCTTGCAGGCCGACGATCATGTACATACTTAGCCAGCTTAAATCGCCGCAACGTGACAGAACTTCCTGAGAGCTAGTATAAAAAGCGCCGGATAAAGAGATAATGCGGGTGAACAGCTCAGGATAGGTTAACGCAATATGCAGGGATACTGTTCCGCCAAGTGAATCGCCAGCAAGCAGCCGATGCTCTGGGGCACGGCGGGCTGCATAATTTTCTTCAACAAAAGGCACCAGCTCTTCGCCGAAAAATTTTACATAATCAGCATGTCTGGCACCGTCTGCCGAGTATTCAGAGGTTCTGACCTTTTTGTTTACTTCAACACCTACTATTATAAAGGGCTCAAGTCCTTCATCCAAAATCAGCTTGGTTGCTGTTGTCGCAATTCGGCCGAAATTGAAGAAATCTTCGCCATCCTGACAATATACGACAGGGTAGCTTAGCAGATCATTATAGCCTGGAGGGAGAAAAATTCTAAGCTGACGTTCTTCTTCCTCCAAAAATTGACTTGCAACAGTTTCCTTAACAATAGTTCTTTTTAAATAACGATCATCAGACATAGTTGTCAACCTCCTAGTGAAATACCTTTCAAATTGCTGAATGGAAAGGGTGTGTTATGGGTAAATAATAGTAAGGCTTATTATTCTAACGAAGCTGTCGAGATTGTCATTTCATTGTGGACGCTTCACCAGTCTCAAACATGCACTACGTTAACTTATCTTGCTTGCGAATTTTACCCGAAATGAATGAACATGGTCACTCGTTCCGTTATTTGTGTAAAAACCGCCATTTTTTTAATTTCGCGGACACACATTCCGCTATACGGCTCCAAATGGGTCACTTTCTGAGATTTATTGACCAATAACGGAACGTCTGTCACTTTGCCTCCTCAAAACTGCGATTTTGGGAGTATTAACGGAACGACTGACCATCAGGCGCAGATCGACAGTCTCCTAGTATTCGTTACAGCTTTGGCACATTAATGCTCGCACGGTAAAACAAGAGTTAGTCCTTGTAGAGTGTAGAGTTATTCTCTCTTAATTGTTAATTGTATTAATCTGTTATACTACAAAAAAATATCTGTAGCATATACAACTTGCACCTAGATTCATGAAAATTATTGAAAAAACAGTGGTTTGGCGTTTTTTTCTTTGACCATTTCGATGAAACAGGTTAATATTAATATTATAACAGAAGTAGTAGGTTTTCAAATATTTCGATTGAGGTGAGCGTTCAAAATGAGCAAATTGCCATACGAAGTACAAACGGAACCGGTTACGCCGCTGTCCGTACTGTCTCTCGATGGAGAGGTCGTCAATCCGGACCTAATGCCTGCTTTGACAGATGAACAGTTGAAAGAAATTATGTATCGCATGGTATTTACCCGTACATGGGATGAGCGTGCTGTTAACCTAGGACGCCAAGGAAGACTTGGTTTTTATGCTCCTGTTTCCGGACAGGAAGCTTCGATGATCGGCAGTGAGTACGCGCTTAATAAGGACGATTTTATTTGCCCTGGATACCGTGACATGCCTCAGTTGGTATGGCATGGCTTGCCACTATATCAGGCATTCCTATATTCCCGTGGTCATCAGCATGGAGGTCAAATTCCTGAGGATGTTCACGTTCTAATGCCGCAAATTATTATTGGCGCGCAAATTTTGCATGCTACTGGCGTAGCGATGGCATTCAAGAAGAAAAATGAAAAACGTGTCGCAATTGCTTACACAGGCGACGGCGGTTCGTCAGAAGGCGACTTCTACGAAGGTCTTAACTTTGCGGGTGCATTTAAGCTTCCTGCTATTTATGTTGTACAAAACAACGGTTACGCGATTACAACTCCATACGAAAAGCAGACAGCAGCACTTTCCGTTGCCCACAAAGCAGTTGCAGCAGGAATTAAAGGTTTGCAGGTAGATGGAATGGACGTTTTGGCTGTTATTAAAGCCGTTCAAGAAGCAGCAGAGCGCGGCCGCAACGGCGAAGGCGCAACATTGATCGAAATGTTGACTTACCGTTTCCGTCCACACTCCATGGCTGACGATACGACAAAATATCGTACTAAAGATGAAGAAGCAGAGTGGGCGCTTAAAGATCCATTGACTCGTTATGGCAAATTCCTTGAGAAAAAAGGCTTGTGGACCGAGGAAGACACAGCTCGTGTGAAGGAAGAAGCGAAAGCTGCTGTAAACGAGCATATCAAAAAAGCAGAAGCTGTTGAAAAAATGACAGTGGCTGGCTTGATCGATACAATGTTCGAAACTACTCCACAATATTTGGAAGAACAAAAAGCCGATTTTCAATAATAAGGGAGGATAAACGATCATGGCTCAAATGAATATGCTTGAAGCGATCCGCGATGCAATGCGTGTCGAGTTAAAACGTGATTCCAATGTGCTCCTATTCGGCGAGGACGTTGGTAAGGTTGGCGGTGTATTCCGCGTATCTGAAGGTTTGCAAGAAGAGTTCGGCGAGGATCGCGTATTTGATACGCCGCTTGCGGAATCTGCAATAGCTGGTCTTGCAGTCGGTATGGGGGTACAAGGTTTCCGCCCAATCGCCGAAATTCAATTTGTCGGCTTTATTTATGAAGCACTTGATCAAATGTTCGTACAGGCAGCTCGTATGCGTTACCGTTCCGGCGGACGCTACAACTCGCCTATCGTATTTAGAACGCCATTTGGCGGCGGTGTAAAAGCCGCTGAGCTTCATACGGATTCTTTGGAAGGCCTGGCGGTTCAAACGCCTGGTATTAAAGTTGTTATTCCTTCCAACCCATATGATGCAAAAGGTCTAATGATCTCTGCAATTCGTGATAACGACCCTGTATTCTTTATGGAGCACTTGAACCTGTACCGTGCATTCAAAGCAGATGTGCCAGAAGGTGAATACACGATCGAGATCGGCAAAGCCAATGTTGTCCGCGAAGGCAGCGATGTAACGATCATTGCTTATGGCATGATGGTTCACACTGCAGTTAAAGCTGCAGAAGAGCTGGAGAAAACAGGCGTGAAGGCAGAGGTTATCGATCTTCGTTCACTAGTTCCTCTAGATATCGATACTATTGTTGCTTCCATTCAAAAAACAAACCGTGCTATTGTCGTACAAGAGGCTCAAAAAACTTCAGGTGTTGCTGCAGAGGTTATTGCACAAATTAACGAAAAAGCTATTCTTCACCTTGAAGCGCCGGTACTGCGCGTAGCTGGTCCAGATACGGTTTATCCATTTGCTCAAATCGAGGATGCTTGGCTGCCGACATCTGCTCGCATTCAAGCAGCGGTTAAGAAAGTAATGGAATTTTAATTATAGATCGATGCATTTATTTTGAAAATAAGGAGGGTTCCCTCGATGGCAAAGTTTGAATATCGTTTTCCAGAACTGGGCGAAGGCTTGCACGAAGGTGAAATTATTAAAGTCAATGTAAAGCCAGGCGACAAGGTTACAGACGATGATATTATTATGGAAGTCCAAAATGATAAAGCAATCGTGGAAGTGCCTTGCCCTGTCAACGGAACGGTTTTGGAAGTACTTGTGAAAGACGGGCAAGTGTGCACAATCGGCGAGATTGTAGCAATTATTGATGCAGAAGGCGAAATTCCAGAGCAAGCAGAAGCTCCGGCAGCGGAAGAAGCACCTGCTGCTCCAGCTGCAAGTGAGGCTCCGGCAGCTCCAGCTGCTAGCGAAGCCGCTCCAGCTGCTAGCGAAGCGCCAAAAGCTACAGGCGCTGGGGTTCTTGCAACGCCTAGCGTGCGCAAATATGCTCGTGAGAAAAGCGTTGATCTTACTCAAGTAGCCGGAACAGGCAAGAACGGCCGTATTACTCGTGATGATGTTGATAACTTCAATGGCGCGGCACCTGCTGCAGCTCAGACTGAGGCTCCAGCAGAAGCAGCTGCCCAAACAGCAGCTCCAGCCGCTGGCGCTGCTCCAGTAGCTGCAGGTACAGCTCATCGTCCTGAAGAACGCGTACCATTCAAAGGCATTCGCAAGGTTATTGCTAATGCAATGTCCAAATCTGTATACACAGCTCCTCACGTAACAATTATGGATGAGGTAGATGTAACAGAACTTGTTGCGCTTCGTGCAAAATATAAGCCATATGCAGAGAAGAAAGGCTCCAAGCTTACTTATCTGCCGTTCATTGCAAAGGCGCTAGTGGCAGCTTGCCGCGAATTCCCGATTATGAACGCTACGCTTGATGAAGCGAATCAAGAAATCGTTCTTCGCAAATATTACAATGTTGGTATTGCTACAGATACAGATAACGGACTTATCGTTCCAGTTATCGAGGATGCAGATCGCAAGAGCATCTTCATGATTGCTGATTCCATCCGTGATCTTGCAGTTCGCGGACGTGATGGCAAGCTTGCGGCACATGAGCTGAAAGGCAGCACCATTACAATTTCAAACATCGGATCAGCTGGCGGTATGTTCTTTACACCAGTTATCAACTTCCCAGAGGTTGCGATTCTTGGAACTGGACGTATTACAGAGAAGCCGATTATTCGCGACGGCGAAGTTGTAGCGGCTCCTGTTATGGCACTTTCCCTAAGCTTTGACCATCGCTTGATCGATGGCGCAACAGCACAAAACTTTATGAACTTTATTAAACAGCTTTTGGCACAACCAGAACTGTTCATTATGGAGGTTTAAAAAATGGTAGTTGGAGATGCTTCCCTAGATATTGACACTCTAGTCATTGGTGCAGGTCCTGGCGGCTATGTAGCAGCAATCCGTGCTGCTCAGCTTGGACAAAACGTACTTGTAGTAGACAAGGAAAACGTTGGCGGCGTATGCTTGAACGTTGGCTGCATACCTTCCAAAGCACTTATTTCGGCTTCACATCAATATGAATCTGTAAGCAAGGCTTCCGATTTCGGCATTGAGGTTGGCGAAGCGAAAGTTGATTTCAGCAAAGTGCAAGAGTTCAAAAATGGTATCGTTAAAAAACTGACTGGCGGAGTTGCGGCACTTCTAAAAGCAAACAAAGTGCAATACTTTAACGGTGAGGTTATGTTTATTAACGAAAACGAAGCGCGTGTGTTCAATGATCAGGAAGCACCTCGCTACCGTTTTAAAAACTGCATTATTGCAACAGGCTCTCGTCCAATCGAGCTGAAAGCTTTCCCGTTTGGCGGACGTATCATTTCCTCAACAGGAGCCCTTTCCTTGCCGGAAATTCCTAAGAGCATGATCGTAATCGGCGGCGGATATATCGGTATCGAGCTTGGTCAAATGTACTCCAAGTTTGGTACAAAGATTACAGTAATTGAAGGCTCTGATGCAATTCTTCCTGGCTTTGACAAAGATATGTCAACGATTGTTGCTAAGAAACTTAAAGGCTCCAATGTTGATATTATTACTGGTGCACAAGCGAAGAGCGCTGAGCAAACGGACAGCGAAGTTACTGTAACTTACACGGTTGGCGACAAAGAAGAAAAAGTAACAGCTGACTACTTGCTAGTAACAGTTGGCCGTCGTCCTAATACAGATGGCGAGCTTGGACTTGATCTAATCAACCTTAAGCTTTCCGATCGCGGTTTGGTTGAGGTTGACCAGCAATGCCGTACTAATATTCCGCATATTTTCGCTATTGGCGACATTATTGCTGGCCCAGCTCTTGCTCACAAAGCAATGTACGAAGGCCGCGTAGCAGCAGAGGTTATCTCTGGCTTGCCAAGCGTAATTGATTATAAATGTGTACCAGCAGTTTGCTTCTCCGATCCAGAATGCGCAAGCGTTGGTTACAGCGAGAAGGAAGCAAAAGAGAATGGCCACAACGTTAAAGTTGGCAAATTCCCATTTGCAGCTAACGGCCGTGCGCTTTCCCTTAATGCAGCAGAAGGCTTCGTGAAGCTTGTATCCGATGCTGATTCCGGTCTTGTACTAGGCGCACAAATCGTTGGTCTAGAAGCTTCCAACATGATTGCTGAGCTTGCTCTTGCAATCGAAATGGGTGCAACTCTAGAAGATTTGGCTCTTACAATTCACGCTCACCCAACACTAGGCGAGATCGTTCTTGATGCAGCTGAAGTTGCTCTAGGACATCCGATCCATACATTTGTAAAATAAAATCTAACTCATTGAACAGAGTCTGCTAAGGCAGGCTCTGTTTTTTTATGCACAATTTTTACATTTGTGAGTACCGTATATAACCGCCTTGGTTTAAAGACGTCATATTCGGGTATATAGGCTTATACGAAATGTGATACAGAAAGATAAGGAAAGTTAAAAAGCTGTGCTAAAACTCACTTTATTTATATTCATTTTTATTATATAATAATTATAAATAAATTGATTCCTGCTTTTCAATTTCATATTGAGCAACCTTGGTTGCTATGTTTACATGCTGCTCCGCCTATGGAGCAGCATGTGCTGTTTTAAGGGTCGTAATAATGGAATTCATTATCAATTGGAGGAGATGATTCGAATGGCAACTCTATACAAAAGTGAGCTAAAAGCACGTAGAGAATTTCAGTTTAAATGCAATGAAAGTAAAAGAACCACATTAAAGAAATGGTTGAACAAGTATGGGGAACTTAGCGCTGCTATAGTAAGCGGGGTTTTTATCGCTCTTGCTTGGGCAATTGGTTCTGTGTCTCCGTCCTTAGCAGTTATATTGTATGCAGTAGCTTTTATCGTTGGCGGCTATGCCAAAGCTGCTGAAGGCATTCAAACGTTATGGAAAGAGAAGGATCTAGATGTAAATTTATTAATGATTTTTGCAGCAATAGGAGCTGCCAGTATCGGTTATTGGATGGAAGGAGCGCTGTTGATTTTTATTTTCTCATTAAGCGGAGCACTTGAAACCTACACCATGAACCGCAGCAGCAGAGATATTACAGCTCTAATTGAGTTGAAGCCCGAAACAGCAATCGTTATGAAGCACGGTAAAGAAGTAGCTGTATCGATCGATGCTCTGAGAATAGGAGATATTACGGTTGTGAAGCCTGGTGAACGTATTCCAGCAGATGGTGTAGTCGTAGAAGGATTATCGGCAGTCGATCAATCTTCCATAACAGGAGAATCTATCCCGGTAGATAAAGTACAAGGCGATGAAGTGTTTGCTGGAACATTAAATGGGCAAGGTGCTCTATTCGTTGAAGTGACAAAATCTAGCGAAGCTACACTTTTTGCGAAAATAATTAAACTAGTGCAAACTGCACAAAATGAAAAGCCAGCATCACAAAGCTTTATGGAGAAATTTGAACGTCTTTATGCGAAAATCATTATTTTAATAACAGCGGCAATTATACTGATTCCACCGATGCTACAACTATTAACTTGGGAGGCAGCGCTCTATAAAGCGATGGTTTTTATGGTTGTTGCTTCTCCGTGTGCATTAGTTGCTTCTATTATGCCTGCTATGCTGTCAGCGATATCTACAGGAGCAAGAAGAGGTGTGCTCTTTAAAGGTGCTGCTTATTTGGAGCATTTGGCAGGTGTGAAGTGTATTGCTTTTGACAAAACCGGGACGTTAACGGCAGGAAAGCCTGTCGTTACAGATGTTCTGGTGTATGGCGGCTATGAAGTACGAGACGTTTTAAATATGGCAGCTGCAATGGAGAGCTTATCCAAGCATCCTTTAGCGAAAGCAATTATAGCGAAGGCTGAAGAGAAAGACATTGAAGTTGCGATCCAACAGATGTCGGAGTTTCAAGCGATACCCGGTTGGGGGCTGCAAGCTCGATTTAATCAGGTTCTATGGAAAATTGGCAAGCCAAAAATGCTGAGTGAATCCGTTTGTACAGCAGAATTGTTGGACGATATTGCAAGGCTAGAGAGACAAGGAAAAACAGTAACGGTACTCCATAATGAAGCCGGAGTTGCGGGCGTTATTGCGCTTCAAGACAGGGTAAGGGATGAAGCGAAGCGAGCTGTAGCTATGCTTAATGAAGCTGGGGTCGAGGTCATTATGCTGACAGGCGATCAGCCGCAAACAGCTTATGCGATCGCTGAAGAGTTAGGGATTAAACGTGATCATGTATTTGCAGGATTGCTTCCAGAGCATAAAGCACAGAGAATCCAACAGATGAAAGAGCGTTATCGTTCAGTGGCAATGGTGGGAGACGGTGTCAATGATGCTCCGGCACTCGCAACTGCAACGGTTGGAATCGCGATGGGTGCTGCTGGTAGTGGCGCGGCCTTAGAAACAGCAGATATTGTGTTAATGAATGATGGTATTGATCGCATAGCAGAATCTATTTCACTGGGTAAAAGAACGGTGAGGATTATTAAGCAAAATATTGTGTTTGCTTTAACCGTTATTGTTTTCCTCATTAGCACCAATTTTATTAGCGGAATATCATTACCGCTGGGAGTCGTTGGGCATGAAGGAAGCACCATTCTAGTTATATTGAACGGATTGCGTTTATTGTTGCGTTCTCGTCGATCATAACAATAGCTGGACACTAGCCGAAAAATGGTTAGTGTCTTTTTTTGTTCTTTTAAAAGAATAAGATTATCTTTTTCGAAATTTGAATATTTATAAAAAAGATTTAAAACCTTTAGAACAAAAGGAATTATAGTTACAAAAGAGTAAAGGTGTGATACAATCTGATCATATTTATTTGTTCTTATTAAAGAACAAAACTATCGTCATAGAGGGAGGCGAGATGTTGAGTGCGATTGCTGGTATCCTTAACTTGAACGATGAATATTCTTCTAGAGAAACTATCGTGCAAATGATGAAAGCCCTCCAGAAATATCCGGCAGACGAAGCGAATATTTGGCGCGGTGATTGGCTGTCAATGGGTTGTCATGCACAATGGGTTACTCCAGAATCCATCAACGAAGGTCTTCCACGTTATGATGCAAACAGAGAGCTTCTCATTACTGCTGATGCCATAATTGATAATAGGAAGCAGCTATGCGATCAGCTGGAAATTGATTATAGCGCGAGGAAAACAATAACGGACTCTGAACTTATTCTCGCTGCCTATATAAAATGGGGGAGAAGTGCTCCATTGCATTTGATAGGCGATTACGCCTTTGTGATCTGGGATAAACGCCGTCATCAGCTTTTCGGTGCACGTGACCTGCTAGGCAGGCGAACATTGTATTATCATCATTCGTCGACAAGCTTTTCTTTCTGTACAGTCATTAATCCTTTGTTTGCAGTACCAGGTATACACAAAAAGCTTAATGAATCATGGTTTGCCGAATTTTTGGCCATTCCTATGATGTTTGATACAGTCGATGTTCACTCCACGGTATATGAAGATATTAAGCAGCTGCCTCCCGCTCATTCCTTTACAGTAGTTAAGGGCGTTGTCACGATCGAGCAATACGATGAAGTGGCAGTAACGTCCCCTATGCTTAAGCTAAGGTCGAATGGCGATTACGTGGATGCCTTTAGAGAGGTCTTTCAAATAGCCGTTCAATCGAAGCTGCGAACGCATCGCCAAGTTGGCGTAAGATTAAGCGGAGGGCTGGATTCAGGCGCCGTTGCAAGCTTCGCGGCGAAATCGCTTCTTCGGCAAGGTAAGGTACTGCATGCCTTTAGCTATACTCCAGCAGCGAATTTTGAAGATTGGACACCGAGAAGATTAATTGCCAATGAAACTCCCTACATCCAAGCAGCAGCCCGCCACATTGGCAACATTGAAGAAAACTACTTAGATTTTGAAGGACGTAATGCGATTAATGAGATGGATACTATGCTGGAGTTGATGGAGGGACCCTATAAGTTTTTCGAAAACTCATTTTGGCTAACGGGTATGCTGGAGCGGTCCCAAGAACAGGATGTAGGCGTTATGCTCAATGGGAGCCGAGGCAACTATACCATTTCATGGGGAGATCCCATTGATTATTACGCAAGGCTATTGCGTACTTTTCGTTGGGCGAATGTTTTTCAAGAGCTGAATCATTATACACGGGTGATGCGAGCAGGAAAATCTGATGTGATCCCGATTATTGTCAAGCAAGCGTATGCCCACTTGATAAGATCGGCACTTGCAAAGAGGAAGACGGATATCCCGCTGGTCATTCATCCCGACTTTGCCGCTCGAACAAAGGTAATGGAAAAGCTTAAGTCTCATTATGTCGGTCTCACAGCTTACGCCCCAGATGAGGTCACTGCAAGAAATAATCAATTTCAACGATTCTCGGTATCTAACCATATTGGAACATCAACGACGAAGCTATCATTGCCTTATGCAGTCAGTGAGCGTGATCCAACCAGTGATCCAAGAGTTATTCGCTTCTGCTTATCTTTGCCACACGAGCAATATATTCAAAATGGGATCGATCGCTCCCTTATACGAAGATCGACAGAAGGTTACTTGCCCGATATGGTGAGAATGAATATTCATGCAAGGGGCGTACAAGGAGCGGATTGGATATATCGGATGCTGCCGGATTGGGGAGACTTTAGGGATCAATTGCATAAGCTTTGCCAGGACTCTAATGCTTCGTACTATTTAAATGTTCCTCAAATCAAGCAATCACTTGAAAAGCTAGGGACGAAGCCAAAGCTGGAATATGCTTTTGATCATAATGCCCGATTACTGATGCGCAGCTTGATAGCTTATCGCTTTTTACAGCAAATATCTTAAAACCGATTTATGTGAAAGGAGGTGAATCTATATGACAAAGCAAGTGAAGCGAGAGTGGCAGCAGCCAACGTTGGAAGAGTTATCGGTACAGATGACAATGGGAGGACCGAATTGGTGCAATCCAGACGCGAACAATGACGGACATAATAACGCAATCAAGTGTGACGCATTTCTTGATCCATCTTAGTTGTTATATGAAATAAAGCTTTTTGGAAGTAAAGCCCGTATACTATCCCGAGTATAAGGGCTTCTTTCGGATTTTAGGCTTATCATATTGAATGAGGGAGAGGCAGATTAAACATATGTTGATATCCAAGTCTGTTGATATGATGTACAGCGTTTTTGGACTAACTCTTCAAAGTGAAATTGAGCTTCAAGAGCTTCTCCCCACATTGGCACAACCGAAGACTGCAGATGTGACGATCCGTCAGGGAGATTTGAAAAATGACTGGAAGCAGCATGGGGATCTAACAGGTCATTATGGGTTTAATGACAGAGAGTTTTATCTCTATGTTCCAGACGCAGCGATATTTTGTGTTCGGGAAGGTAGGGAAATTATTATAAGCCCTCATCTTGGAGCGAACGAGAAGCTTATTCGACTTTACTTGCTCGGAACGTGTATGGGGGCACTCTTGATGCAGCGAAGGACACTGCCCTTGCATGGAAGCGCAATTGCAATCAACGGAAAAGCCTATGCATTTGTAGGTGATTCAGGAGCAGGGAAATCAACGACAGCAGCCGCTTTTCTTGAACATGGGTGTCCACTTTTAAGCGACGATGTCGTTGCTTTATCTGCCAGCTCGGATTCTATGAACATACCATTCATATACCCTGCATATCCGCAGCAGAAACTTTGGCAAGCAAGTTTCGATATACTGGGTAAGGATTCATCATGCAGCCAAATTTTGTATGATCAAAAATATGCTGTACCCGTTCATGCTCAATTCTGTAGTGATCCTATGCCAATAGGCGGTGTATTTGAGCTAGTCAAAGACGAGCAAGCTGAGACAATTCATATTTCTGCAAATGGCGGTCTTGAAAGTATTTCAATACTGATGAACAACACTTATCGTTCTTTTCTTATTCCATATTTCGGCCTGACACGGTGGCATTTCGCTGCTGCTGTTGACTTGGCCAGCAAAACAAAAGTATATCGAATAATCAGACCGGCAGCAGGTTGCACCACAAAGTCACTGAAAGGGCTTATTATGGAGGCGATTCAAGAAGAAGCTTAATTTAAAATATAAAAAAGTATAAGTTTTTGTAACCAATAGTTGGACACTGACCGAAAAAGGGGGTGTCTTTTTTTATATACAATTTGAAAAAGAAACATTCAAATGTGGTAAATGTTGTATAATAAGGGGATGAAGTTCGTGAGGAGTGGAGTTTTTGAAAAGAAAAGGCATTGTTTATATGTTGATCATATTAATATCTTTATTTATGCTGCCCAACAATCACTTGAATGAGTCCTATGGTGATAAATTATTTCAATCCATGGGTATACCGGTGTGGACAGAAAATAATCAATCTGGATTTCATCTATCCTTACTAGTATTTTTGAGTCTGCTAATCTTTGGCATATCAAGAACAGTTAAATTATACCGTCCAACATTTCCGAAAATCTTAAGCAGAATAATTTTAAGCTGCATCGCGTTTATTTTACTTTTTCCGATCGTCAGTGAGAAGATGACCTTTATGTTAAAGAAAAATACAACCGGGATTTATTCAATTGATTATAATAAAAAAGATAGCGCCTGCAGTTTCAATTGGGAAGAAAGAACTGTAAGCGCTAATTGTAAATTTACATTTTTTAATTATGGAAAAGAAGAGAGAATAGCAGTTAAACCTATTTTTGAGAATAATGCAATTGACTTTGAAGAGCAGACATTTTCTATAGCCCCTCATGATAAAGTATCATTTCGTGCTCAGTTTGATGGGAAATATATGGAAGGAACTGGTCGTTTAAGTGAGCTTTATGATCTTCATATAAGTGAGCTAAGAGGGTTCGGCGTAGAAGTGCAAGCAGGCGATGAATGGAAGCAATTTTATTAGTGGTCAATAAAAAAATGGAGGTAAACGAATGGTACCGAATAGAGTAAGTTTAATCACTATAGGAGCTAAGAATCTGCCGGAGTTAAGAAAATTTTATCAGAAGCTTGGCTGGAGCGAGACGGAAATAAGCTCAGATCAATACTGTGTGTTTAAAACAGCAGGTGTATTATTATCATTGTTTCCAATCGAAGAACTGTTAAAAGATTGTGGTTTAGAAGAAGTTCAGATGGAAGATGGGTTTAAAGGAATTACATTCGCTATTAATACAGATGAACCAGATCAAGTCGATCTTATTACTGAGGAAGTACGTGCATCAGGCGGGAAAATTATTAGAGAAGCAAGCGATGCTTCTTGGGGAGGCAGAATCTCTTACTTTTTAGACCCTGAAGGCAATGCATGGGAAGTAGCTTGGAATCCAACAGCGGTGTTTGATGAACGGGGGGCAATGATTAACTTCTAGTCTTTTATTGCTGGTAAATAAAAGATAACCTGTCAAAGCAAAAACAAAATGAGTAAGAAGTAACAAATTAATTGGAGTGAAATCAATGGAATTAGTAGAAATTAAGAGAGATTTATTTACTATGCCAGACGAGTATTGTTTAGCTCATTGTATTTCTGCTGATGCTAAAATGGGAGCGAGAATAGCAGTTCTATTTCGAAAGAAGTTTAAACTGTCTTCACTGCAAGAGAAAGCGTTAAGAAATGAACTGGAAGTTGGAAAATGCTATAAGGTAGATAGAATAATTAATTTGATAACGAAGAGCAAATACTGGCATAAACCAACATATGAAACCTTAACAGCTGCAGTAAGCTCAATGAAAGAGATATGTATATGTGAATCAATAAGTAAACTTGCTATGCCGGAAATTGGATGCGGCCTGGATAAGCTGCAATGGGGTCGGGTAAAGGAAATTTTAAAGGAAGAATTTAAACAATTACCGATTGAGATTATTGTATGTAGATTATAGCTTGGATTTTTGATAAAAGAAGAAAGCAGAATAGATGTTACCGCGATTTTAATGGCCGAATTAATACATACTTATCCAGATGGGAGGATAAATTTAAGGAAGTCATTATGTTCTAGTGACGCATCAAAAGACGATGTTATTTTTGTGGGGGCTTTATTTCATGATGTAACAAAAGGAATTGAACCACACCATAAGACCGGAGCTCAATTAATTAAAACAATATTATATGAAGAATGTTCAGAAAAAGAGCTTGGTGAAATATCAGAAATCATTGAATTTCATAACTCTAGAAATCGTGAAGATTTGCCCTTCCATATAAAAATTATACAAGATGCAGATATTTTGGACCATTTTGGAACACTAGAGGTATGGTTGAAGTTTATGTACAGCGCACACAAGGAAGAGAACGTATTTGATGCGATACGCTTATGGAATAGTACTGAGAATTTGGAATACATAAGAGCATCAAAAGAATCATTAAACTTCGAATTATCTAAGGAAATATTTGATAAGAGAATAGAATTTGTAACATTGTTTCAGAAACAATTTAAAAAAGAATGCTATGGAAACCTATATTGAATGATTTTAATCCAGGGGGAGACGCAGAAATGACTACTTTAATGAAAAAGTTTACGTTCTGGTTGTGTATATTTTCATTATTGATCTGTTTTCTAAATTTGTCTGGGAATGATGATAAGAACATTTTGATTTTTCTTACCAACCCGATAAATATGTTATTGGTTGATTGGCTAACTGATATTAATACAAATCCGGATACGACACAGCTTTTTAAACCGTTAATTTATGTACTGCATTTAGCTTTCTGGATCTTACTAGGATTGGTAATAGATTGGTTAGTAAAACGTAAAAAAAAAATTAATGACCATCAATTTCGAGACGAGAAATAGAATTAATAAACTAATGATTATTTTGAGGAGCGATGATGTCTGAAATTCAATCTATTGAAATCGTTGTAAAACTAAAAGAAAGTTGGGGGACTTTAATAAATGAGTATTTTAATAGTTCTAATTTTGATCATTGGATTAGCGGGTCTCATTGGTAATCAATATTCAGGACTAAAAAGAATGGAAGAGATGCAAAGATCTTTGGACGATATAAACCAAAAATTGCGGGAGAGGAATCATAACAGTAAACCATAAAAAAACAAAAAAGGAACAATTATTATGATCTTTACTTTTAAACCAATGACTCAGTTACACGCAGAAATAATATCAACATGGAAGTATCAGGAACCATACAATTTTTATGATTTCGAAACCGATGCTGAAATTATAGATGAACTGCTGAACGGCGATTACTTTTGTGCTTTTAACGATGTGGAAATTTTAATTGGCTACTTCTGTTTTGGTAACTCTGCAAGGGTTCCAGGAGGATACGCTGCAGGTATTTATGAAAAGGAAGATATGTTGGATATTGGTCTAGGACTTGAACCATCCAAGACTGGAAAGGGATTAGGAAGAGTATTTGTTAAAGAAGGCATTGATTACTTAAAGCAACAATTAGATATAAGGAAATTCCGATTGGTTGTAGCAAGTTTTAATCAGAGAGCGATAAAGGTTTATGTCGAAAACGGATTTGTACAGAAAGGTAAATTCTTAAGCAAAGTTAATGGCACAGATATAGAATTTATTTGCATGATCAAAGCGAATTGAATAGAAAGAAGCTAATTTGAGAGTATATCCAAGATGGTATTCCCATTATACAACACTCTAATATTTGTTCCCCTCAGAAATGTATTAATCCCTTATTCAACTGATCGCAGGAGCGTTTACTGATGCAGTGTCGGCAATCAATAGTGCCAAGTTCAAGGAAAGGAATAAAGTGCACAGCGTGGCGGAGGAAGATGCGTAAACGAAAGATTAGGACGCAAAGCAAAGGGTTATACACACGAGTGCAATAACCGCCGTGTTGATCTATCGAACTTACTGTTAGGACAAGGCACTACCTAAAAGGGTACGTGTCTTTTTGTCGTAATTCCATATTGAACAAAAGGTGAAAACAGATGGAAGAAGTGACCCGCTAACGCAAGTTCATAAATACAAGACCGTTACATGAAATTACGGGATTTAAAAACCTAAGAAAGACTTATATTAATCCGAACGATCGTTCTTCATCTTAATGGTATAACGTGGTAGAATAGCGAAAAAGAGTTAACAATAATATAGAAGTCGAATCAAAGAACTTCAGGTGAAATCTTCGAAAAAAGAAACCAAAGGAAGATATGATGATGAAATTTGACCTTTATCATTATTATGAAAGAAATCAAGGACCTTTTAAGAGCTTATCAGCTTTAGAAATAGATGAAGCAGAACAGATTTTACAAAAGATAAGATACAATGGAGACACTTTTGCAAGCAAGCGATCATTGGATTATATAAAAATAAGGAAGGGATTAGAGAATAAAGCGAGAGAGGCGTTTATTGCTAAGGGTGGGAATCCTAAAAAAATGTATCCGCATTATATGACATTGGGCGAATGTGGTTGGATTAAAGAGTGGTATAGAGATGGAAAAGAGGTCAAAATATCATTAGCTGAATTTAAAGAAGATAATATAAGTTTTACGTATGGGGATCTTTTTCCGACTATGCGATATCAAGACGGGAAAGAATACCGAGAACAAGTATATACAAAGGAAGAAATAATGAAATTGATAGAGAAATATGGATTACCACAAGAGTGGAATAAGGAAGGGACATATGGGCCCGAAAGATATATTGAAGTACAAATCTGGAGTAATGAAGTTATTAATAAATATGTTTAAATATGTGGAAGTATTGAAAATGATTCGGAAAACACAATAAGAGAATACATGGAGGAAAATAATAAATTTAGAATGGAATGCTTGGAAGCCGGAGAGAAGTTTTTTGAAATAAACTACAATTATGAGCAAGAAATCGATGCGGTTTATGAGTATATAGAAATTCAAAAACATAAGTTAGAAAGTAATCTTTCATGAAAATCCTTAAAAGAAAGTGGGATCAATATGAATTTATTGCTAAGAGAAATAAATGAGAATGATCCAATTACTATCTCAAATGCATTTAAAGAACAAGGTTGGGACAAGCCAGTTGCTCAATATAAAAGATATATAAATGAACAGAAAAACGGGGAGAGAGTTACAATAATAGCCGAAATTAATGGAGTATTTGTTGGCTATTTAAATGTAATCTGGAACTCTCATTACCCTTCATTTAGGGAACAGAACATACCAGAAATTAGTGATTTTAACGTTTTAATTAAATATCGAGGATTGGGCATCGGTTCACAATTAATGGATAAAGCTGAGGAAGTAATAAGTCGAAAGTCATCAATTGCTGGGATTGGTGTGGGTGTTTTTTCAGATTATGGGGTAGCTCAAGTCATATATGTAAGGCGCGGATATATTCCGGATGGAAAGGGATTACATAATGGTCATCGGTATATTAACTACGGGGATAATGTTGTTATAGATGATGATATTGTGTTGTACTTTACAAAGAAATTAAGGGAGTAGCTGTTTACGAAAAAATCATATAATAAGTATTTATTGGGTTTTTCCTTGGCGAATGGATACCTGATAAAGAGAAGCAAGAGTTAATTGAAATAATCAGAAACAATTTGTAAGGAGCAATGGGGAGATCAAAATCCCCTTGGAGGTTAATAGATGTATACTACGAAATCATAGTAAAACGAAATATGAAGGAGATCGAATGAAAAAAATACGTAACATAATAGTAATAGCACTTCTAGTAATTATTACATTAGCGTTTTTAGAATATAAAGGCATCATTTGGCATAATTCATTTTTTGCAAAGAAATATGAAGTTAAAGGACTTGATGTTTCACATTATCAAGGTGACATTAACTGGTCAGAGGTCGTAAAGGAAAATGAGTATCAATTTGTATTTATAAAAGCTACGGAAGGAAATGACTTTATTGATAAAAAATTTGATTATAATTGGAAGGAAGCGAAGAAACAAGGGATATTAACTGGGGCATATCATTTTTTTTCAATGAGAAGTTCTGCTGAAAAACAAGCAGAAAATTTTATTAATATTGTTCCAAATGAAACTGACAGCCTACCGCCAGTTATTGATATTGAAATTCACCTCAAGCATGACCCGAAAAAAGTAAGGGATGAGATACAAACTTTAGCTCATTTACTCGAAAACTATTATGAAAAGAAGCCAATCCTTTATGTCACATACAGTACATACAATACTTACATTAAAGATGAATTTATAGACTTTGATATATGGATTCGCGATATTATCAAATTTCCAACGCTTGGCGAACGTAAATGGATATTTTGGCAATATAACAATAGAGGAAGAATTGATGGTATAAATATGTATGTTGATATTAATGTTTTTAACGGTAATATTGAAGAATTTAACAAGAAATTCAGATAATTAATAGGTGTATGTTAATACTTCACTAGCAGAGAGGAACTAAATTATGCGGAAAATAGAAGTCATCGAAGTTGACGAAAAGCAAAAATCAATTTTAGCCCATTTAATTGAGCTATACGAATATGATTTTAGTGAGTTCAATGATCGGGATGTAAACGAGTTTGGCTTGTATGGATATAAATATTTGGATCATTACTGGACAGACACTGATCGCCATCCGTTTTTCGTAGTGGTCGACGGCAGTTACGCAGGTTTCGTTTTAGTAAATTCTTATAGCAACCTGCAAAAAAGTGATCCAGTTAAATCTATCGCTGAATTTTTTGTAATGCGTAAATATCGTCGTAAAGGAATTGGCGAGGAAGCAGCCAGGCAGATTTTCGACAAATTTAAAGGCAATTGGGAAGTGCTTCAACATGGAAATAATGATCCTTCAAAGTATTTTTGGAAAAAGGTAATAGAGGAATATACAAAAGGTGATTTTGAGTTACTAGGTGTTCAAACTGAAAACTGGATTGGGCAAGGATATTTATTCTCGAACTTTTAAACTGAGCTATATGAGAATATGTCATTATATGTTAAAGTAATAGTAATGATAATCATTTTCATTATATAAACTCTTAATGATCAAAATGATGTGCAAAACATTCGTTGCAGGAGGACAAGATGATTCGTAGGTTTTTCAGTTATTATCAACCCTATAAAGGGTTGTTTATGCTTGATTTTGGATGTGCCATACTCGCCGGGCTGCTGGAGCTGGCGTTCCCGATGGCGGTGAAAGTATTCATTGATGATTTGCTGCCGGGGAGCAAGTGGGATTTAATTGTTTGGGCTTCTGTGGGACTGATTGCTCTTTATTTTTTGAATACAGGTCTCATGTATATCGTCAATTACTGGGGACATATGCTCGGTATTAATATTGAAACGGATATGCGTCGCAAGCTGTTTGCCCATATCCAAAAGCTGTCATTTCGTTTTTTTGATAATACGAAGACTGGGCATCTGATTGGCCGACTGACCAATGATATGAATATGATTGGCGAGATGGCGCATCACGGACCGGAGGATTTATTCATCGCTGTGATGACGCTGCTAGGTTCCTTTATACTGATGCTGCTAATCAATTGGAAGTTAGCCGTGCTAACCTTTATTGTAGTACCCGCGATCATTTGGGTCGTGGTTTATTTCAATGGAAAAATGACGAAAGCTATTCATCAGCTGTATCGCGACATCGGTGATTTCAATGCTCGGATTGAAGATAATGTGGGCGGTATTCGTGTAGTTAAAGCGTTCTCTAATGAAGCGCATGAAGAAGCTTCGTTTGCCGTCAACAATAACCGCTTTCGTCAAACGAAGCTGTTATCGTACAAGCTGATTGCGAAAAACGGTGCTATCAGCTATATGATGATGCGATTTGTGACGTTGTTTGTAATGGTATGCGGGACGTGGTTTGTCATTCAAAACCAGCTGAGCTACGGTGATTTTGTCGGCTTTTTGTTGCTAACGAATGTGTTCTTTCGTCCGATTGAGAAGATCAATGCGATTGTCGAAAGCTATCCACAAGGCTTCGCTGGCTTTAAGCGTTATGTGGAACTGATGGATACGGAGCCGGATGTGGCGGATGATCCAGATGCAACAGAACTCGGTGCAATCCAAAGAGATATTGTTTTCGACCGTATATCATTCGGTTATGAAGGTGAACGGCAAGTTTTGCATCAGGTGGATCTCACAATTCGCAAAGGAGAGACTGTTGCCTTTGTTGGCCCGTCTGGAGCAGGTAAGACGACGCTGTGCAGCTTACTGCCGCGTTTCTACGAAATAGAGAGCGGAGCCATCCGCATCGATGGAGTAGATATCCGCAAGGTGACGCAGAGCTCACTGCGCAAACAGATCGGTATTGTGCAACAGGATGTATTTTTGTTTGCGGGGACAATTCGCGAAAACATTTTGTATGGCAAGCTTGAAGCGAGTGAAGAGGAGGTGTGGGAAGCGGTGCGTCGGGCGCATCTCGAATCCTTTGTCCGTACGCAGGAGCTAGGGCTAGAAACGGTTATTGGAGAACGAGGTGTAAAACTGTCAGGCGGACAGAAGCAGCGTCTGGCGATTGCACGGATGTTTTTGAAAAATCCGCCGATACTCATTCTTGATGAGGCGACCTCGGCACTGGATACGGAGACAGAGATGGCGATTCAGCAATCGTTAGCGGAGTTGTCGAAGGGGCGGACAACGCTAGTCATCGCCCATCGTCTGGCTACGATCAAGGATGCGGATCGCATTGTGGTCGTCACCGAAGATGGTATTACTGAACAGGGACATCATGAAGAACTCGTAGTCGCAGGCGGCGTATATTCCCGTTTGCATCAGGCGCAATTTGGCAGATAGGGATCAAGGGAATCATCCGGATCTCAGAAGCGAATCGATAAAATGAATGAGATGTTTGAAAAAAAGGGTATAGGATGACGGCACAAAGGAAAGCGACTATTCGGATTTTGCTGGAGCATGAAGAAAGACCAACTATCTTCGGAGGATATATTTTTTCTCGTGAGATGCATCTATCCCGAGATGGGAATCGCCACATTGTACCTCAGCTTAGACCTGCTGACTGAGTTCGATATCGTTAATAAATTTAACTTTGGGAACGGAGCTGAACTTTTCAATCTGTTCAGTGATGAGCAAATTCAAATGCACCATTACTTGATCTGCAAAATATAAGAAATTAAAATCGCAAATCCACGGGTATTCTGCACAAATGCAATGACTGTCGTATTAACCTATCGGACTTATTGTTGGGACAAGGCACTACCTTAGAGGGGACGTGTCTTTTTGTCGTGAAATTGAAATTTACTCATTATCAAATTGATGAGTTATATGCACATTTGGCACTTACGAATATAAATATATTGGTGCTAGGAGAAATTTCATGAGACCTCCGAAACTGGATTTTTAGACAATGAAGAGAATAAAGAATACACAATACACAATATCTTATGAAAAAAGACTTTTTGATCAATATAGACTTAAAAGATATTTCAATAATTAATAGAACTTATTTTATAGAAATTGAATTAGGGTATATGAATCCGATCCGAGGAGGACTTTGTGCACTGCATAAAGAATTAATTGAAGAACTTATCAAGAGGCAAAGCGAAAACGAATAATTCCTTTGATTACAGTTCATTGTTAGTTGCTGAAATTCCTTGAAAGGCGGAAAAGACATTAGAAGCTATGATACACCAATATTAAGTTTTATAGGGCTATGTATATTCGCAATAACTTTAATAGCTAATATGTGTTTTAGATTTATAAGAACTTCAGATGTAGGTACAGGCATGCTATTGTCTGTTGCAAATGCATTATTATTAGTATTTACCTTGATATGGAGTCTAATGGGAATAGTTGAATTACGTATATTATTACGAATTCAAAAGAATAATGAGACTAGATTTAAATTGAATATTATCGACAATCATGAATATTTGAATAGGTCAAAAAGACTTAAATTTTGTTTCTCTATTAATATTAGTTATTTAGTTATTATCATATGTCAGCTAATATATGTAATTTATAACTGGGATGAAGTTAACGTTTAGTATTTGTTACATGATTAGATTTAAGTAATTGCGAAGAATTAACTTCAATTAATGAAATTGGGAGGTGAGCTCTAATAAAATCAACTACACAGTTAAATAACAACATTCAGTTGTTTTTATTATTATTTATTCCACATATACCTTTTATGATGTTGTTATTACATTTATATCCCCATACGGGATTAGGGAGAATTATTTCAATTCCTTCAACCATAATAATTAACTTGATACTTTCACTGGGGGGATGCTTTTTAATTAATATGATTAGAATTAGACAAACTCGTTTTATTATAATTTGGATACTTATTACTCTAATAGTTACTTTATTGTTTTATCCTCAAGATGAACCTAGGCATGTAATAAGTTTGATTCTGGAAGATATTTTTAGTAAATAACTTTTCTAACTGGGTTGATTGAATTTTTATGCAGAATCTTTCTTGATTTTTTTAACGTACTTAACTATTTTCTCCTTTGTGTATGCACTAATTATATTCAAGCCTAACTTTCATTTGTTTAAGTTTTCAGGAAGCGTCGATCGTTTCTGTATGAAATTTCACATACATTGAGCCGTTTTGAGTGATCCCGACTGGATATGTATGATAATTCATATACAATCGTGTTTTTCGGGATATTTCAGCGTAATGTATATGAAATTTCATATACATTAGCCCTTTTGAAGGTAACCCCGACCGGTTATGTATGATAATTCATATACAATCGTGTTTTCTGGGATATTTCAGCGTATTGTGTATGAAATTTCATATATAAACGTTACCCGATGCATCTTTTACAGTTACTAGCAATGAGCCAAAGCGCACGAAGATGGAGAAGTAAAACTAATTTCATTGTAGGAACATTGTATGTAACATTTATGCACATATTTCAACTATTTTATTTATCAGTAGAGAATTTAATTGATAACTGGTTTTAATCATTATTTTCATTGATAAAGCTATTGAAATTACTGTCAAAGACTGGTTTACTAGTCATACTAGATGCCGCCCGTTAGCATTTAAGTTTCCCGTTTCAGAAAGATGGTGCTTTAAATTTTGAATGATGTAATCATACTCGTAATTATCGTGCTTATAGCCTCACTCCTACAAACCAGTACAGGATATGGTTTTTCTATAGTTGGAACGCCCTTTTTACTATTAATCTATCCGGCTCATACGGCCATTCAGATTAATATTATTCTATCCATTTGTCTTTCTGTTTTTATGATTGCTAAAATAGCCAACGAAGTAGATCGATCACTTTTAATAAAATTGATAAAAGGAAGCTGCTTAGGGTTAATTTTAGGGATATTTATTTATCTTTATTTGGATGTAGAATTATTAAAAGCGATTGTAGGCGGACTTATACTAGCTGTCACGATCATGCTTATTTTAAACCTAGTTATACAGCGTACGGGTAAAAAAGACTATATAGCCGGGGGATTATCGGGGCTGCTCACTACGAGCATAGGTGTGCCAGGGCCGCCTTTATTGTTGTATTTCGCAGGAGCAGGGATTGATAAAACTGTATTAAGAAGCACGACTTTGGCCTATTATTTATTTGCATACTCGGTCAGCTTGATCATGATGGTTTCTGTCAGCGGCACGAGTAAAGTGATATGGACATCGTCGCTAATTGCATTGCCATCGCTTTTTGCAGGTATTCTGTTGGGTCAGCTATTGTTTAAATGGATCAGTCAGCAAGTATTCCGGATCACCACCTACGTGATTCTTCTTTTGACTGGAGGATATCTCGTGGTGACTAGTATCTGGGGATAAAATAAAGCGTGATGAATAAATAAAGACAAGGTTACCCTCCAGATGATTTTTCAGCTATAATATATGAGGTGAAGTAATACGGAGGTGGATTTAAGTTGGCTAATGAGCTGGAGCAAACATACTTAGATTTTTTACAATACATTTTAGATAACGGTGTGAAAAAGGAAGATCGCACAGGTACGGGTACAATTAGTGTATTTGGGTATCAAATGCGATTTGATTTATCAAAAGGTTTCCCGTTGTTTACAACTAAACGTACGCCATTTCGGCTAATTGCAAGTGAGTTGTTGTGGTTTATAAAAGGTGATACAAATATTCGTTATTTACTTAAAAACAACAATCACATTTGGGACGAGTGGGCATTTAAAAGATGGGTGGAATCTGAAGAGTATAACGGTCCTGATATGACTGATTTTGGACGTCGTTGCTTAGTGGATGAAGCCTTTAATCAAGTGCTTGAACAAGAAATGAAAGCTTTTTGTGATCGGATTTTAAACGATGATGAGTTTGCAGCCAAATACGGGGAGCTAGGAAATGTTTACGGCAAGCAGTGGCGCCACTGGACAGATTCCGAAGGAAATGAAATTGATCAGCTGCAGGATGCGATTAATCAAATTAAACGTAATCCTGACTCACGCCGCATTATTGTAAATGCATGGAACCCGGAAGATGTTGTGAATGCCGGCGCAAAGGGAAGTAAAGCAGCATTGCCGCCATGCCATGCGTTGTTTCAATTTTATGTAGCAAACGGCAAGTTATCTTGCCAGTTATATCAGCGCAGCGGTGATTCTTTCTTGGGCATTAACTTTAATGTGCCATCTTATGCGCTGCTGACACATTTAATTGCGCATGAATGCGGCTTGGAAGTGGGCGAATTTGTGCATACGATCGGTGATGCTCATATTTATTTGAATCATATCGATCAAGTCAAAGAGCAATTATCTCGTGATTTGCGTGATTTGCCAATGTTGAAAATCAATCCGGAAAAGCAATCGATTTTTGATATCGAGATGGAAGATTTGACGATTGAAGGGTATAATCCTCATCCAAGTATTAAAGCGCCGATTGCGGTGTAAAGCGCCAGTTCCTCTATCTTTTCACATGTTTGAAGCTGGGTGCAGCTGATTTTAGATCGCAGGAAGGATGTATACTATGTCTATAACGCTTATTGCTGCCATGGATCGCAATCGTGTGATCGGCATTGAAAATAAATTGCCTTGGCGTTTGCCTGCCGAAATGGCTTATTTTACAAAAATGACAACGGGTAAAACCGTGTTAATGGGCAGAAAAACATGCGAGTCTTTGCCAAAGCCTTTGGTCAATCGCAGAAATGTCGTGTTGACACGGCAAACGGATTTCGCAAAAGAAGGATATGAATATGTACACGACTTGGAGGAAGCGGTGGAGCTGGCGCAATCCGCTGATCTGATGGTGATGGGCGGAGCTGAGATTTATAAACAGCTGCTTCCGTATGCAGATACTGTTCTTTTAACGGAAGTACATACAGCGGTAGAGGCAGGCGACGCTTTTTTTCCTGATCTTCCAGAGGCAGAATGGGAGCTGGCCGAAAGTCATTTTAGAGCAAGTGATGAAAAAAATAAATTCGATTTTACTACACAGGTTTTTAAACGCAAGAATTAAGCATTTATATGAAGCGGAATAAGAAATTCCAAAGAAGCGCCGCATGGCGCTTCTATTCACGTTGTGGCCGGGAGGAGCTTAAACAATGATTCAATACGGTTCAGATCGTATAACAGAGCTGAAATTCAAGCGGCTTCATCCTGCCTTGGAGCGCCGCGACTGGCAATGGGTCGATATCACTTTGCGCGCAGAGCTTGCAGAAGAGACGCCTCTGCCGGAGGATTTGATTGATTTTACAATTTTGGTCATTTGCTTGGCAGCTAACGGAACGATCGTTCAGATGATTCCGCAGGATGAGGGTTGTGATTGCGAATATCAATTTACGTTTTCGGAGAAAGAGCAGCTGCGCCAGTTTGTTGAGCAGGAACATTTACAGCAGCAAATTGTAAATTTGCCAATCCCTGAGTAAGAAAATTATGGTACTATCGGTTTAATAGGACATGAAGGAGGAAGCTTCATGACAGCCGAGAACGCATATATTTTATCCAGTAATGATATTCGCAGAATAAGAGCATATGTGCAGCAAAAATACGCTGCTGTTTCCGGCGAGAAACGAGCAGAAATTGTAGCCGATGCCGTTAAAAAAATATTGTACAAGCAGCTGCCCGATTTTGAGGAGAATGTGAAGAGGGATCTGCTGCAGCAATTGCTTCGACAGTGCGTGGCTGAGGAGCGGCGGTTGGTTCAGCTCAGCGATATCGATGAGCTGTGCTCGCAGCTGGATCAAAATGAGCCTTCCATTGCTGCTGCGCTGCAAAGCTGGCGTGTGAAGCAGTCTGATCAATTAGGAGGATCACAATCGGAGGAGCGTTCCGTGAAAAGGCTGTCGGCTGAAGCAGGCGGGAAGGTCATTCCGCTTCCTTCAGCTGTCGCCTATGTGAAGCAGCAGCGGAGAAAGCAGGCTTTTACCTATAGTATATTATTCGCATCGCTTGTGTTCGGATTGCTGATATATGGCTGGATAAGCTCGAAGGCGAGTGATGAAGCAGAGCATATCGCGGATCGAGCAGCGGAATTACAGGCCAACGTACAAGCAGAAGCCAGTCTGAGTTCACTGAATGAGCTGCCTGCCGCGCTTCGCTACGCAAAAGTCAATACGGAAAAATTAAAGCAATATCTCGTCAATAAATCCTCGCTGCTTGCGGATGAGCCGTATTTTTCGGCCATTTTACAGACGGCTAAAGATTTTGACATACATCCTGCGCTGCTGTTTGCAATTACCGGCCAAGAACAAGGGTTTGTGCCCAAAGCGCATAAAAGAGCAGTGGAGATCGCAAACAACCCGTTCAACGTATTTCACAGCTGGAAGGATTACAATACAAATATTACGGAATCCTCGCAAATTGCGGCGCGTACAATTAATCGACTAAGCAAAGAACGTCCCGAACATATAGATGCCTTTACTTGGATTAATCGTGAATATGCTGAGGATAAAAAATGGGCAGATGGTGTAAGGTCCATCTATGGAGCAATTATTCAATTTATAACTAATGAATAATAAGAAAGTTTCAGCTTCCTGGCCTAGCTCGACGCAAAGGAGCTATTGATAATGAAAACATTAATTATTGCAGAAAAACCGGATATGGGGCGCAATATTGCTGCAGCTATCGATCCGAAAGCTAAAAACAATCGTACTCATCTTGAAGGGGAAAAATATATCATTACTTGGGCAATCGGCCATTTGATCGGTCTTGCTGAGCCTGATGCTTATGATAACCGGTACAAGAAATGGAATATTTATGATTTGCCAATTATCCCAAGCAGCTTCAAGCTCGTTCCTCATAAAAATACGCTTAGCCAGTTGAAGGTTATCGCTGATCTTGCCAAGCGTTGCGATCAGCTTATTAATTGCTGTGACGCCGGGCGAGAGGGGCAATATATCTTTTCGCTTATTCAACGGCACTTGAAGCTGGTTCAGCCCGTTAAGCGGCTTTGGATTTCTGACCTTACGCCTGAGACGATTCGCAAAGGCTTTGACGAGCTCAAGGATGAATCAGTACACGCTAATCTTACAAGGGCGGCAAGAGCTCGCAGTGAAGCTGATTGGCTTATCGGTATGAATGGATCGCGCGCGTTTACGACTAAGCATAATGTATTGATGTCTGTCGGGCGTGTTCAGACGCCGGTGCTTGCCTTAATTTATGACCGTCAAATTCAAATTGAGGCTTTTTCTTCACTTAAATTTTTTGAAGTTGAGGGGCAATTCCAGCAAACTGGGACAGCCTATAGCGGAATTTGGCAGGGTGATCGAATAACGGAGCAGTCTAAAGCGGAAGCGATTGCAGCGAAGGTGAAGAATAAAGCAGGCAAAATAGCGTCCTATGAAATGAAGGAGACGAAAGAGTATCCGTATAAGCTGTATGATTTGACCTTGTTGCAGCGGGAAGCAAACGGTAAATTAGGCTTTTCCGCCAAGAAAACGTTAGATACGGCTCAAGCGCTGTATGAAAAGCATAAGGTTATTTCCTATCCAAGAACGAATTCTAATTACGTTACAGAGCAAAATATTCCCGAAATGCATCAGGCGCTTTCTGCATTGCAATATACAGAGTATAAGCAGTGGGTTGAAAAGGCGGACCGAAGCTTTGTACATAAAGGCAATAAATCGATTTGCAATCCGGCGAAGGTTGAGGACCACCATGCGATACTGCCGACTAAGCGTACAGCCAAAGGATTATCGCCAGATGAGCAGAAGCTGTATGATATGATCGTGCGCAGGTTTTTATCACAGTTTTTTCCGCCGGCCCAATATAAATTACATACGGTTATAACCGATATTGAACAGGAATTATTTAAAACGAATATTAAAGAACGGATTAGTCTTGGCTGGAAGGAGCTCTATGCCAACGATCAGACGAAAGAAGGAGCGAAGCGGACAAGCAAGAAAAGCAAGGAGGGCAAAGAGGAGGAAGAAACAGAAGAAGAGGTTATGGAGCCTTTTCATATCGATAAGGACGGCTCAGTTCAATGCAGCGAGGCGATAGTGAAGGAGAAGGATACACAGCCGCCCAAGCATTATACTGAAGGTACACTGCTTAAGGCTATGGAAAGTGCCGGCAAGCAGATCGAGGATGAGGATGTTCGCGATGCGATGAAGGATTCCGGGCTTGGAACGCCAGCGACCAGGGCTGCTACGATCGAGCGTCTGAAAAATGTAGGCTATATAGAAATGCAGGGAAAACGAATTGTCGTAACCAAAAAAGGAAGAACTACCATTGAGCTGATTCGTGCTGCAGGTGTTGAATTGCTCACATCGCCAGAGATGACTGGGATGTGGGAGAGACGCCTCAATGAAATTGCCCGCGGTTCGGCATCGGATGAGCAGTTTATGAATAACGTCAAGCGTTTTGCCACAATGATCGTGGACAAAGTGAAAGAACAGCGCCAGGCCGCCAAGCATCTGTTTGAGCAAGAAGAGGGTCAAGCTTCCCGCGGACGAAAATCAGCCAAAGGAAGCAGTAAAGCCAGCGGCCAAGCACGAACAAGCAAGAAAGCGGAAAGTGGCGCGGCATCTGCCCCTAAAGCCACTTCGACCATGGAGCCGGGCTTTGTAGCCGCATGTCCACGGCCAGGCTGCGGCGGCTCGCTCTTTATGGGAAGAAAAGGCTATGGGTGCTCCAATTATAAGAGCGGCTGCGGCTTCGTCATTTGGAAGGAGAGCTTTGGCCGGGTATTAAGCGATGCACAGGTGAGAGCCCTGGCGGAAAAAGGAAAGACAGCTAAGCTTAAGCTTGAGCTGTCCAATAGCACCGAGACGCAAGGACGGATTGTCCTGAAAAATTTGGAAACAGGCGAGCTGGGCGTCGAGTAAGCCACAGCTATCGGCTGACAAATTGTTTAATGGCATGCGGGATGTCAAGCAGCTGCTGCAAGCGCAAAAATGCGCCCTTCGGCTCGAGATCAATCGGAATAATATTGTAGTGCCATTCCTCTTGCGCCTGCATATGAATAGCATGAATGCCAGCTGTAAGGGCTGGGACGACATCGGTACGGATCGAATTGCCGATCATCCAAGTTTGTGTCCGGTCGAAACTGCCAGACTGGAGAATGCCTTCCAATGCATCATAATTTTTAAGCTGGCGTATATAAATGCGTGATTCAAAAAAACGGCCAAGCTCCATCTGATCGATTTTGCGCTGTTGAATCTTTGGCTCGCCGCCCGTGTATAAATGCAGCTCATGGCCCTCTGACGCAAGCTGAGTCAACGTTTGCTCCATATTCGGATAGGGCTCGGTATCATGCTGATAAACGCTGATGCCGATATCCCATAGGAAGTTTTCTTCCTGTTTGCTGCTATCACGCCCGGTTATGGCGCAAAAGTGTTGATACGTATTCAGAAAAGAGCGAGGAAAATGCTCGCTTTTAAACCCGCTTTTGTCGATCAGCGCCAAATCAAATTCCATTTGCTTATCGCGGATCGCGCTGTCGGTGACAGCTGAATATCCGTTGAACCATGTTTTTAATGAATCGGCAAACTGGTCTATAACTTCAAAGAAATAGCGGTTGCAGTATATAAGTGTATCATCTAGATCGAATAACAGCTGTTGCTTCATCTTGTATTACTCCTTTCGCTAACAGTTCCAACTGTACATTCAATCTACATGAAAGTAGGGCAAGTCGTCAATCCGCTATTAAATAAAATACAAACAGCGCATGATAGCCAAATGCTGTCATGCGCTGGTATGATGAAATAGATTAGGCGTATTTCAGTTGTGAAGCGATCAGCTTGTTCTTGATAAAGGAAATGCGCTTGCGAACATAGAAATCCTTGCTGGCGCCGCGCAAGTCGTTGGGCGAGATCACCTCCTCGGTAAGATTATCAATAATGGTAAGCTTCCCATTGTCGTAAAACTTGAAAGTAAGGTCCTTGCCATTACGTCTAGACTCTACAAAACGGAAATTTTCGCAATTGTTAATCATGGTGATCCAGCCTCCTTTAAACGATTGGTGATGTGAATAAATGGGTGTAATGGAACGTTTGTTCTTGTTTTTATTATAGCAAACATTTGTTCGTGTGGAAAGAGTTTTTTATATCACTTACACTAGTAATAATGATCTTTTGCAACGTGCAGAAAGGGAGCGGAAAATGATAAGAATTCAAAATCTTTCAAAGCGAATACCAGGCGGTCCAAAAGTATTGAACCATATAGATTTTGAAGCCTACCCTGGCGATTTTATTGCCATCAAAGGCAATAGCGGCAGCGGTAAGTCCATGTTTCTTAAATGTCTTGCGCTGCAGGAAAAGTGGACGAAGGGGAAATATCAATTCGACGGCATGGATGTATTTCAAGCCGGCATAAAGGGACGCATGAAGGTAAAGCGCGAGGTCGCATATTTGGAAGAAAAACCGTTCTTGTTTCCGAATAAAACAGGCCTGAAAAACGTCATTATTGGCTCGATAACACAAACGCCGGCATGGCGCAGATGGACAGGCATGATGCGCAACGATGATTATATGGGCGCGATGGAAATGATCGAGAAGCGCGGCTTAATTGACAAAGCCCATCAAAAGGCAGGCACTTTAAGCGGTGGCGAGAAGCAAAGAATGGCTATTGCGCGAGCGCTCGTGCACGGGGCAAAAGTGATTGCGGTTGATGAGCCGGTATCCGGCCTTGATCCCCATTCAGCTGAGGCTGTGCTTAAGGATCTGAAAAGCCTGTGCGAGGAGCAGCAGGTTATTGTAATAGCAGTTATGCATCAGGGTGATTGGGCTGAGCGATTTGCAGATCGCATCGTCGGTCTTAATAAAGGTGAAATCGTAGTGGATGTTCGCGGCAGAAGACTGACTGAGCGTGAGAAGCGCTTAATGGACTAGCTTATTTGACGGGAAATAAGGGAAGCGGGAAAATTCAAAGCAGGTGCTGCATATAATGAGACATCATATCAAATAGGCAGGTGTCTCATTATGTCAACGTTTGTATCGCCTGTAGTTGTTCAGTCCTCCAAGGCGACATTTCCCAAGGCGGAGCTGTATATTCCGCATATCAGTCTCGGCAGCAATGCTCAGGCTGATGCACATATCAATAAAGTGTTAGTACATGGAGCTCAGCAGCTCGTCAATGCTCAAGGCGATCTAAGCGATCCCCGTGCTGAAATGCTTGGCTTGTATGAAGTGAAAAATAACCAAAAGGATATTTTAAGCCTTTCGCTTATTAATTACGCATATACAGGCGGAGCGCATGGAGCGACGCTTGAAAAATCGTATACTTTTCGGACCTCTACGGGAAAACAGTATCAGCTGAAGGATCTGTTCAAACCTAACTCCAATTATGTAGCGGTATTAAGCGAACATATAAAAGCGCAAATTTCAGCTCGCAAAATCGAAACATTTGAACCATTCAAGTCTATTCGGCCTGATCAGGATTTTTACATTGCTGACCGCTCACTAGTCATTTATTTTCAGCAATATGAAATCGCGCCTTATGTATATGGGCTGCTTTATTTCCCCATTTCGATCTATGATCTGGAATCGATCGTCAACGAAAACGGTCCGCTACAGCCTATGTACTAGGGTCAAAAAAAAGATGCTGCAGCTGCAGCATCTTTTTTATTACGGGCTTGTTAGAGGAGAGTGTCGATTCTTTGTGGGCAACGATTGGCAAGCAAAAAGAAAGGGGAAAAACGAAGAGCAAGATTGGGAATGGAGGAGCGGCAGCGTCCGCCTTTGTAGGCCAAATTTATCCTTTACAGGGGTTATTTCATCTAAAAAACGGGACTACTACAGCGGTCGGAATCCCAAACTTGATCGTAGTAACCTCCCTTTCGTTTGCTTATTGCCCTATCCACAATGAATCGATACCCTGTAGAGCTTCGTTATAAATTTAAATCCAATCCGTTCAAGCAGTCTGGGAAATGAGGAAATGAAAATGAATATTTCCCAGGGAAGCGCATGAATCAACAAATATTAGATTGATTCGACATTTTGCATTCCCGCATCGGGAAAGGATTGTCAGTTGTTCGGAATTTTTGCCAATATCTCCCCTTGGGGATTATAATAAAAAAGAAGAGGGGGAGCTTTTTGAATGAGCGAAATAAACAAGAGCGAGCTTAATACTTATTTAGCGCATTATTCTATTTCCGAGCCTTGGAGCGTTCTGCCCATGGAAAGCGGTATGAACAATACAACTAGAAAAATTGCAGCAGGCCAAGAGTGTTTTATGCTTCGCATATATAACAATCATAAGGATGGCGCAATCGTCCAGGTTGAGCATGAGCTTTTGGAGAAGCTGAATAGCAGCAAGTCATCAATTCAAACGCCTATTCCTGTGCGCAATAAAACGGGAGGCACCTTTTGCAAGCTGGAGGATGGCACTTTATTTGCCTTGTATTATTTTATTGAAGGGGAAAGGCCCCTCAATCAGCATGCGCCTCATATTGCCGGCTTGGGGAAAGCAGCAGGTCAACTAAGCAGGCAGCTGGCAGCGCTACAAATGACTGCTCAGCCTGTGTATGACCCTTACTACAAGCTGCCAGCCTCTTATGAGTTTATAACGGCTGAATTATTAGAAGAGCTGATGAACGAGGAGTCGGAGCTTGCTTTGCGAAGAAAGAAAATCGAATTTTTAATGGAACAGTTCTGCAAAGCTAAGCAATGGAGTTCTGAGCTTCAAAAGCTGCCACAGCAATGGATTCATGGTGATATCGTAATCAATAATACGGTCGCCTCGGGCGAGGCCATCATCGCCATACTTGATTTTGAATTTGCTGCAATTGATTTGCGCGCGATGGAGCCTGCTGTAATTGCAGCAGACCTGCTAAATAAGCCTAATCTGCTTTCTTCTATGCATGAAGGAATAAGTCTGATGATGAACGCTTTTACACAAGAGGTCAGCTTGACGCAGGAAGAGCTTGACTGTATGCCATTATTGATGAAGCTGCGGCTGTTGGATGTGTTTTTGCATGTTGTGGTCAGATATCGCAACGGGTTAAGCGAGTTGGAGCTGCTGTGTGAAATAATTGATCAGACAGCTGATCACATCGAGTATATCGATAACAGTGCAGAACTGCGGGAAATTTTTATCGTAACTAACTAAATTTAGGAGTACAATAACTATAGTATAGGAATGGAGGAGAATAAACATGAATTTAGCTCAACAATTAGGCTATGATGCCAATGATAGATTGCTGCTTATTAATGGGGATGACTATGGCGTATGCCACTCTGTTAATCAATCCGTCCAGCATCTGCTCGCTGCAGGAGCAATCAGCTCGGCGACGATTATGATGCCATGCGGCTGGGCGCCTGAAGGAGCCAGCTGGAGTGCGCAAAACCCGCAGTATGATGTGGGCGTGCATTTAACGTTTACGAGCGAATGGGATCGGTACAAATGGGGACCGGTTACTACGCAAGAAGCTGTTCACTCGCTTGTGACGGAGGAAGGTTATTTTCCGAAAGAATGCAAAACATTCGAGCAGCAGGCGGATGAATCGCAGGTACGAGCTGAAATCATCAGTCAAATCGAGAAAGCGCTTAAGTTTGGCATGAATCCTACACATGCGGACAATCATATGGGCAGCTTGTATGGGCTTACGACGGGCCGTAATTTCTTACCGCTTGTATTAAGCATTTGTGCTGATTATGGCTTGCCTTTCCGTTTACCGCGCTACCTGCTGCAGGAGGACGGTCAAGTCGCTCCGCCTGAGATGGCTGAGCAGGCCAAGCAATTGGCTGCCTTGGCTGATTCCTTTGGCGTTGTTATTCTAGACTATCTGGTAGGCTTGCCTTTTCATTTGGCAGAAGGAGAAACGTATGACGTCCTGAAAAACAATATGAAGCAGCTATTGCGTTCGCTTCGTCCAGGCGTATCAGAGCTTATTATCCACCCGTCATACGTGACGGACGAGCTGAAAGCCTTTCATTTTCAGCCTGAAAAACGAGGTATGGAGCATCAATTGTTTTTGGATCCAGAGATGACTTCTTTCATCAAAGAGGAAGGGATCAAGCTGATTCGTTGGAGAGAGCTTCAACAGCTGCAGCGCAGCCGCAAGCAAAAGTAAGCAAAGGAGAGATAAAAAAGCATATGCCCTTTACTTCTATCAAGCAGTTGACGGAGCAGGTGAAGCATAATGTTGCTCAGGTTATTGTAGGCAAGGAAGAGGTTGTAGAATTACTTATTATTGCGCTCATTACCTCCGGCCATGTTCTTCTGGAGGATGTGCCCGGCACCGGCAAAACGATGCTGGCCAAGTCGCTCGCCCGATCGCTGCAGCTTGATTTTAAACGCATTCAATTTACACCCGACTTGCTGCCTTCTGATTTGAGCGGTATTCACTATTATAATCAGAAGTCTGGTGAATTTGAGTTTCGCGCGGGGCCGCTGTTTACGAATCTGCTGCTGGCAGATGAAATAAATCGCGCAACGCCGCGTACGCAATCCAGCCTGCTTGAATGCATGGAAGAAAGACAGATCAGCATCGATGGCGAAACGAAGCAGCTGGAGCAGCCTTTTATGGTTATTGCTACGCAAAATCCTATCGAGCATCAGGGGACGTTTGCATTGCCGGAGGCCCAGCTTGACCGTTTTCTTTTTAAAATAAAAATGGGCTATCCGACCTCTGACGAGAGCGTGGAGCTGTTAAAGCGCTTTATGAGCAAGCAGCCGTTGGAAACGCTGCAGGCAGTTGCGGATAGAGAACTGATTATCGCTGCACAGAAAGCTTATCCGCAGGTTCAGGTATCAGAAGAGCTGCTGCGTTATATCGTCAGTATTATTGAAGCGACGAGACAACGGGAGGAGGTTGCGACTGGCGTTAGTCCCCGCGGCTCGCAAGCGCTGCTGCGCGCAGTGCAGGTACGAGCTATACTGAGGGGGCGCCACTTTGCAACTCCCGATGATGTGAAAGCGCTGGCAAAGCCTGTGCTGAGCCATCGTTTAGCGCTAAGAGGAATGCAAAGAATGCAAGCGGATGCGCATAAAATATTGGATGATATATTGAATCAAATTCCTGTCCCTACGGAAGCAGAAGCTACGATAACATAGCCGGGAGTATGCCATGCTACTAGTTGGATTTATTTTGTTGGCCGTCGCATTGTTTTATTTACAAGGCCTAGTGTTTTATCGATTAGCGTTAAAGGATATTCAATATGACCGCAACTTTAAGGTTGCAGCTTGCTATGCGGGTGATCAAGTAGAGCTGGTTGAGCGAATTGCCAATCGCAAATGGTTCCCCGTACCATGGCTTAGAGTGGAGTCGCAGCTCTCCACGCATTTGCATTTCGGCAAGCTGGACAATTTTTCTGTCAGTAAAGGTCAAGTGTATCAAAACCATAAAAGTTTATTTTCGCTGAAGCCCTACGTTCAAATTACAAGAAGGCACCGCCTTGTAGCCGCACGAAGAGGCGTTTACAGGCTGCAGACGGTCACGATGACCAGCGGCGATTTGCTGGGTGTTCATATTCGGCATAAGCAAATTCCCTTGACGGGAGAATTGCTTGTGTATCCTAAGCCGGCAGAGGTGGCGCTCGATCAGCTTCCTTTTCATAGCTTGCAGGGGGAGCATGTTGTTAAGCGGTGGATTATCCATGACCCATTTCTGACAGCGGGAGTGCGGAAATACGAAGCGGGCGATACACTTCGCTCTATTAATTGGAAGGCAACTGCGAGAACCGGTCAGCTGCAAGTACATAAACATGATTACACAGCGAATCGGCAGTTGATGATTTATTTGAATATTGATGATGAGGAAGGCATGTGGCGCTCAGTCAATAATGTAGATTTGATTGAGCAGGGCATTTCGTGGGCGGCAGGCGCTGCCGCAGCATCAATTGAACAAGGAATGGAAGCTGGCTTCAGCTCCAATATGCAGCTTAATAATCAATATTCTTCTACAAAAATTGAACCTGGATCAGGTTATGAGCACTTATTGTTTATTTTTGAAGCGATGGCTAGATTAAGCTTGGAGAAAACGGAGCCGTTTTCCTACTTATTGCAAGCTGCTGCAGAAGACGGGTATGAAGGGCGCGATGTGCTTATCATATCGACCTTCTGGAATGATGAGCTAGAGGAGCAGGCAGCACGAATTCGCTCGAACGGTAATTCCGTTACAGTATGGGAGCTAGCGGAGGATAAAAGCGAATGAAAAATTGGCTGAAAACAAACGGCGTCATACTTGCCAAAGGAGCGGCAGAGCTTCTTTTTTATCTTCCGGTTTTTTTGACAGCAGCTATTTACTTGCTGCCTCATGCTTCCATTGCTTTTTGGCTTATTATGCTTCCTCTCGTTTATTGGAGCGGAGCGGCATTGAAGGGAATATGGAAAAGCAGCAGATTCATTATGGAGCTGTTGGCATCATGCGCAATAGGGTATATTTATTGCTTCCTGTTTTCACTCATCTTTATGCCTGGCATACGGCAGGAGATGCTCGCAGCGTTAGTGCTTCTTAGTGCCTTGTTATGCTGGAAAGGGATTGTGCTTACGCGCAAAGGATGGAAGGATTCGTTTGACAGCAGGTACATGATCGCTGGAATTGTGACCTATGTGGCAGCTCAGCCATTGAAAGTATGGCTGCTTGTCCGGCTTATTGAGGTAGAGACACAGCTATTTGTATGCGGCGCTGTTGTATTAATAATGTCATTTTACATATTTAACGGGCGATTTATAAAAAATGAAACGGTTGATGTGGGCCAATCGCCAGCTGCAATTGCAGCTGCCAAGCACAATAGAATGTTAATGTCATTAATTACATGTATTTTGCTGGCAGCGTCATTCCTATTATTTTATAAAGATGCTGTAATGGCTGGATTTAAAAAGGTAATGGCTTGGATTTTAAGCTGGCTCTCCAGAGAGCCCAAAGAGCCTGTTGTGGAACAGCAGCCTGAGCCGACGGCGCCATCGCAATTCCCTGAGGTCGAACCTTCAGAGCCTGCCAAATGGATGCTCATTCTGGAGCAAATAATAAAAATTATTGTCATTGCAGCTGTTGCTGCAGCATTACTGCTGCTTTTATATGCGGTGTCAAAGAAATTGCTGAAGCTGGCTTATCGCTTATGGCTGAAATTTATGAAGCGAAGCGGCCCAATGGAAGGCCAGTATGGCTACTATGTTGATGAAGAAGAACAATTAACGTCAATAATTAAAAAACGCAGGAAACGGCGTTCTCACCGGGGCGGTCATGCAAAAGGCAGAAAAAGCTTTGAAACAAAATGGAGCCGTACTACTGATAATAGAGAGAAAATAAGGCTTTTGTATGCCCAATGGCTTGGTGAGCTGGCTAGAGTATACCGCTATCGTGCGAAAAGCGAACGGACGGCTCAGGAGACAGGCGCCGATCTGCAAAGGCAATATGAAAAAGAACAGGCCAAGCTGCAAGCGAGCCGCTTTATAGATGTTTATGATGCTGTGCGATATGGCGATCATGTACCAAGCTATGAGGAAACGGAGCAGCTTAAGAAAAAAATACTTGGAGATTTAGATCGGAAATAACCAGGCAGCCGCTTCATTGTTACAACAGCCTGAAAATCCTGCATCCGGATTGTAATCTTCATATAATACGAAAAGGCATCCTCAGCAAATGATTGAAGGATGCCTTTTGGCAAGTAAATTAATTCAAGTTAATTTTCGTTAGTTTTCATATGTGCCGCAATTTTTCGGCCGTGAAATCTACCCGACTCAATAAAGATTTCATTAGCTTCATGACGAGAGGCGACGACACCCGCCAAATAAATGCCGGGAATATTCGTTTCCATCGTCTCCTCATTAAAGGTCGGATAGCCTTCAGGCTCAATCGTTACGCCTGCTTGCTGCAGAAAGCTGCGGTCTGGGTGGAAGCCGGTCAGTACAAGCACGAAATCGTTAGCAATCGTCTTCATGCTGCCAGTGGTTTCAATGCTCACACAATCGTCCTCAATTGCGATTACCCTAGATTCAAACAGCATGCGTATCGTTCCTTTGGCCACCTTGCTTTCAAAGGTCGGCTTTACCCAGGGCTTAATGCTCTTGGAATAATCCGAGCCCCGGTAAATAACCGTTACTTTGGCGCCAACTCGCTCAAGCTCCAATGCAGCGTCTATGGCGGAGTTGCTGCCTCCAATTATCGCTACCTCCATGCCCACATAAGGATGCGATTCCCGGAAAAAGTGAGTCACTTTGTCTTTGTCCTCGCCAGGTATGCCCAGCATGTTCGGATTATCGAAGTAGCCAGTGGCAATAATGACATGATGACTGGAATAGCTTAATGGCTTGCCGAAACGGTCCTCGCCAGTAAGATAGAAAATGCCATCCTCATGAGCTATGCTCGTAATGGTTTGAAAAGGGTGAACCTGCACTTCATGCCGCTGTGCTGCTGTACGGTAATAATTCAGCGCCTCCAGACGGGATGGCTTATCATTAGCTGTCGTAAATGGAATATCGCCAATTTCCAGCATCTCAGGCGAGCTGAAAAAATGCATATAGGTTGGATATTGCGAAATGGAATGAACTATGTTGCGCTTTTCAATAATAAGCGGCTTAATCCCGCTTTTGCCCAGCTCGATGGCTGCAGCAAGACCACAAGGTCCAGCTCCGATTATAATAGTATGTTCGATAGACATTTTTTCCTCCTAAAATAAAGGCGAATTTTCGTCATTTTGAGTAAAGGATCCGTACGTACGCCTCTGTTGATCTAGTAATTGGATAAGGTATAATTAAGCTTGAACATATTATGATAATAAGGAGGGAGAGAGATGGTTCAACAGTTTGTTATGGAAGCGATACTAGCTGCTACCTATGGTCATTTGCTCGTCCCTGCAAAACCGATTCATTACATTGTGCCGTATTCTACGATTAGCGAATTATATGAAATACGGGAAGGGGACGAACCTGTTATGGTCGACCCCGACGATGATCAATTGGTGAAATCACACATTCAAACCCTTATTCAATTTTTTGAAGAGCCTCTTAATCGTAAAAAAATTGACCGGGCTTTGCAAGCCCCTTGGCGTGAAAGCGCCCCATTGCTTTTGAACGAAAATGTTCAGTTTACAATCATTAATGCCGTAGACAATGCGCACTACGGAGATTTGTTAGATCCGATTGAAACAGAGCTTGTGCTGGTATGCATGCGCAAGCAAATGCCATTGTTAACTGATCAATATGAATTGCAGGAAAAGCTGATTGAAGCTGAGGTTCCTATTCAGCTCTATGATATTGATGATTTTGAATTTGCGATTGAAGAAGGCTTGTCGGCAGCCGATATCGAGAAGCTATACAAGCCATAAATTTTTTATTGCTCCAAACGGCGATCAATAGCTTCAGCCATTGTTTTATCGGTCAGATGCGCATAAATTTGTGTCGTTTCGGGAGAGGCGTGACCAAGCTGCTCCTGTGTTTTATAAATATCGTTTTGTAAATAATAATCGGTAGCAAATGAGTGACGAAGCTTATGAACGGACAAGAAGGGCTTGCCAAAGCGTTTAGCGTACTTGAGTACCATCGCTTGAATAGCTCTTTTTGTCATGCGTGAGCCTTCCTTATTGCCGTTTGCAATTGCAAGGAACAGTGCTTTTTCTTTGCGTGGCGCTTTGTAGCGTGTTTCACGAAGCGCTAAATACTGATTAAGATCCACGATTGCATCTTGCCGGAAGTATACGGGCGTTTTGAAAGTATCGTCATTTTTACCTTTACGGAATACATAGCATAGCTTTTTCTTTACATCAATATCATCCAAATTCAAATTGACAAGCTCGGAAACACGCAAGCCTGAATGCAAAATAAAGCTGATAATACAGGTGTCTCTTACTTTATTAAGTTCATAGGAGTATGTAGCCTGCTTGTTCTTCGCTATTTCCTGCCCATAATCATGCCTAATATAAGTTAAAAATTGTGAGATTTCTTCTTCCTGCAGCAGTTTCCCTTCAAGCCGGGCTGCCGTGTCTTTTGGCTTATGAGTCCGTTTAATGGAAACCTTGGCCATGACGTTTCTTTTCAGCAAGGGGTAGAACTGCTCATCCTCCGCAATCTGGCTCAAATAGTGAAATAACGACCGAAGTGATGAAAGCTTTCGTGAAATCGTTGTGCGATTATTGCGTTCCTCCTTATACGTAGAAAGAAACATGCGAAAAGAATCTATACTTTCCATACGCAGTCGCTCCAGCTCCAGCAAGGTAACTTCTTTAATAGACGCAGCCTCGCTTAGCCCTTCTGCCATTAGCCAATTCAGGAAAGCTTCATAATCTCTCATATATTCAACTAACGAGGCTGGAGACAAATCTGGCAGCTTGTAATTAATAAATTGTTCAATATACCAAGGCATAGAAGGCAAGCGCGCATCCAGCTCTTCGCGTGATTTTTGTTTAAGAATATTCACCGCAATCCCTCCTTTACACATCTATATTGTAGAATAAGGTGCTTAGCAGAGCAAGGCAGGGAAGAAGATTGTCAACTGATTTCATGCTATAATAATAAAGGATGGATACATAAGGGAGGTGTCAGTAAATGAAAATAGAAATCTGGTCGGACTATGTTTGTCCGTTTTGCTATATCGGCAAGAAAAGATTAGATGCGGCACTAGAGAAGTTTGAGCACAGGGCTGAGGTGGAGCTGAAGCTCCGCAGCTTTGAACTGGATCCCCAGGCAGATTCCAGCTTGAAGCAGAGCACGCATTCGATGCTGGCGGAAAAATACGGTATGACGGTTGAAAAAGCTCGTGAGATGAGCACTGGCATTAAGCAGCAGGCAGCTGCAGTCGGATTGGAGTTCAATTTTGACAACATGCTTGTCATTAACACTTTTGATGCTCACAGATTAGCTCAGTTTGCCGAAGAAAGGGGCAAAGGTGTAGAAGTAGGAGAAATGCTGCTGAACGCTTATTTCACTTATAATGCTGACCTTGCAAGCTATGACGTTCTCGCTGATATAGCGGAGCGTGCAGGCTTGTCCAGAACTGAAGCGCTTGCCGTACTGGAAGGCCATCAGTATGCGGATCGTGTACAGGCTCAGGAGCAGGAGGGCAGCCAGCTTGGCATCAGAGGCGTGCCATTCTTTGTTTTTAACCGCAAATACGCTGTATCTGGCGCACAGCCGACTGAAGTATTTTTAGATACTTTAAATAAAGTGTGGCAAGAGTCTCAAGCAAACTAATGCAACAACAGTCGACACTCTTTATAGAATGGATACAAGGGGGAGCTATTCGTGACAACATCTAATCAGCGCTTGCTTGTATATATTGGTTCTTACGCAGAAACGGACGGACCTGGCATATATGTAAGCGAATTTGACCCAGCCACAGGCAAGCTTCATATTATTCAAAGCTTGGACGGATATCGCAATCCAACATTTCTAAATGTGGATATGGCTAAGCATAGAGCGTACAGCATTGGAGAAATGACAGATGCTAATGGGAGCAAAGCAGGAGAAGCTTCTTCATTTTCAATCGATCCAGCCACAGGCAAGCTGACGGTAATAAATCGCAAAAAAACAGTAAACTCAACTACGTGCCATATTCAGCGAGACGAGTTAAGTACAAGAATAACGGTCACCAGCTACCATGGGGGGATGGTAGGCACGCTTGAACTTTCAGCAGATGGCTCAATAGGCGAGCTGCTTGACGTCCAGCAGCATGCCGGGAAGGGTAAAGACCCAGAACGCCAGGACAAGCCGCATCCGCATTCCAGCTTCTATAGTGCAGATGGCAGCTATTTGTTCGTTCAGGATTTAGGACTGGATCAAATTATTACTTATAAGGTGGACAAGCAGAAGCATAAGCTTGAACCTCACCAGGTTACCCAGCTGCATGGCGGAGCAGGTCCGCGTCATCTTGTATTCCACCCGAATGGAAGCTTTGCTTACGTTATTAATGAGCTCGATTCTACTATTACGGTATTACGCTATGACAAGCATGCAGGCTTGCTTGCGATAGAGGAAACAGTCAGTACGCTGCCTGAAGGCTTTAAAGGCGAGAATGGCTGCGCAGAGATTACAATTTCTGCTGACGGTGCATACTTATATGGCTCTAACCGCGGTCATGACAGCATTGCTGTGTATGCTGTCGATGCTGCTTCCGGCAAATTGACCAGCAAACAATTCGTATCGGTCGAGGGCGGTCATCCGCGTCATTTTGCTTTGACGCCAGACGGCAAATTTGCATTAGTAGCTAATCGTGATACAAACAATATCGTTATGTTCTCCATCAACGAGGACGGGACACTGCAATATACAGGCGAACAGCTTGAAGTTTCCAAGCCGGTATGTGTAATTCCAGTATACTTGGATTAGAATTTCTACCTGTTAAACAATTTTATTCCCGAAAGGCATGAATAGGCTTTTCGGGATTTTTTGTGTAAAAAGTACAGACATCAGCCTACATTAAGACATTTATTAAATTTGCTGCTTGACATATGATTTAAATATGTCATAATGACAATATCAAATAGAAAGGCGGCAGTATTGATTTGAACAAGAACAAACCAGCCGATGAAGAAATCAATTATTCACCCGGCAACTATAGAACGCCCGATGGAGCGCCAGCAGATATTGTTATTTTCACCATTACCTCCACCCCAAAAGGGACTCGAAAAAAATCATTGCCTGACCGCCGTCTTGAAGTGCTGCTTATTCAGAGGAAGGGCTGGCCGTTTGCCGGCAGCTGGGCGCTGCCAGGAGGATTTTCCAAAGATACAGAGTCCTTGCTCGACAGCGCTAAGCGCGAACTGGAGGAAGAGACAGGTGTGAAGGATGTTCATATTGAATATTTTAACGCTTATAGCACTCCAGGACGCGATCCGCGAGGCTGGATTATATCGCATGCTTTTTTTGCATTAGTGCATGAACAGTACTTGGCTGCCCGGCGGGCTGATGATGATGCTATGGATGTCAGACTGTTTCCGATTAACGAGGCGCTTGCCATGAATCTTGCCTTTGACCATCGCAGCATTTTAGTTGATGCGCTGCAGCAAATTCAGCATAAAATGCTCACTACAACAATTGCAAGGGAGTTTCTTCCAGAGCGGTTTACGATCGGAGAGCTATATCAGGTTATTCAAACGGTTGTACCTGAGTTTGAGGAAAAAAACTTTATCCGAAAAATTACTTCTACTCAAAGTCGTAAAGGAATTATCGAGGAAGCGCGCGGCCGCGGGGGTGAACCGCTCATGTCGAATCGCTACTCACAGCGTGCTGCACAGCTGTACCGTTTTACGGACTATGTGCCTCAGCTGTCAATATACAGCTAGGCACTTTTTTACAAGTTTTGATATTGTCATTTCGACATTATTGAAGAAAAGAAGGATAGGGAGTGGCTTGAGATGAATAAAACAGGAATGATGATGGTTTTGGTTGTTATGATGCTGGGTGTCGCTTATGCAACATCATCTACAGCATTAGAAATTGTGGCTACACTTACGGGATTGCTCAGCGTTTGGCTGACAGCTCGCGAGCATATATGGGCTTGGCCGATCGGACTTGTTAATGTTGCCTGCTTCTTTTATATGTTTTGGGAAGTTAAACTGTATGCGGATATGACGCTTCAAGTATTCTTTTTCATATTAAGTATTTACGGCTGGATTATTTGGCTGACAAAACGCGGTAGTGATAAGGTGAGGCCGACTAGAAGAATACAGCTGGCAATGGCTGTCATATTGCTAATAAGCCTGGTCGGAGTCTCGGCCGGATGGGGCTACTGGCTTGATCATTATACAGATGCTTCAATTCCTTATGTCGATGCTTTTATTGCAACGCTTAGTTTAATAGCACAATATTTGCTGTCCAACAAAGTACTGGAGAATTGGTATTGCTGGCTATTGGTCGATGTGCTGTCCATTGGCATGTATGCGTATAAAGGGCTTTATGCGGTCGCTTTTCTTTACGTCATCTTTTTAGCCATAGCAGCAATGGGATTGTATTCTTGGAGAAAGCAGTGGTCTGCACGACAGATGGCTGATTTGGCTTCGGCTAAAGCTGATTACTCTATTAAATAGGGGATGAAAATATGAACAGTCGCAAAATAGGTCTTACGCTGGGGAAGTACGCGCCTTTACATCGCGGTCATCAGCATGTTATTGAAACAGCAATGGCAGAAATGGATGAAGTTATTGTAATTATATATGATTGTCCCGAAACGACAGATATTCCGCTGCCGGTTCGTGCGAGCTGGATTCGCAAGCTGTACCCTGCTGTACGAGTCATAGAAGCATGGGATGGCCCAAGCGAGGTTGGCGATACGCCTGAGATTAAAAGCATGCAGGAGCAATATGTGCTTCGTATACTGAATGGCTGTCTGATTACACATTTTTATTGCAGTGAATTTTACGGGGAGCATATGAGCGAGGTGCTTGGTGCGGTGAATCGGCTTGTTGATCCAGACAGAGTGCAGTTCCCTGTATCTGGCACTAAGGTGCGTAAGGCTCCTTATCAGAGCAGAACGTTTTTGCATCCCGTCGTCTATCGTGATTTGGCGGCAAATATAGTATTTCTCGGAGCGCCGTCGACAGGAAAAACAACACTGGCAGCGCATATGGCTGATTTGCATCAAACCGTGTGGATGCCTGAGTATGGCAGGGAATACTGGGAGCAGCATCATGTGGAGCGCAGATTATCGCAGGCTCAGCTCGTTGAGCTTGCCGAGATTCATTTGGAGCGGGAAGAAGGACTGCTGCACAAAGCAAATCATTATTTATTCGTAGATACGAATGCTATTACAACCTATATGTTTTCGAAATCCTATCATGGCGAAGCGCTGCCCCGTCTATCTCAATTAGCTGACGACGCGTCAAAACGCTACGATCTCGTATTTGTTTGCGGTGATGATATTCCTTACGAGGATACTTGGGACCGTTCCGGCGCTGTAGAAAGACAAATTTTTCAAAAACAGATTATAGCTGACTTGAAGTGCCGGAAGATCCCTTATTTCTATTTGTCGGGAAACTTGGAGGAGCGTGCGGGCAGAGTAAACGAGATCCTTCGTAAATTCAAGAAATACAGAAGTCTGGAGGAATGGCTATGAATATATATAACCGAATTAAAGGCGGGCTGTATGGTGTTGCTGTCGGTGATGCGCTAGGTGGAACGACTGAGTTTATGACTCGGCGGGAAATCGCTGACCAATACGGATATTTGACTGATATGATCGGCGGCGGGGTATGGCATTTGGAGCCTGGCGAGGTGACGGATGATACGATGATGACCTTATGTGTGGCAGAGGGCATACTGGAAAACCCGTCAGAGCCTTTAACTGCAATTGGTAAAAGATTTTTAGAATGGTATTACAGTAATCCAAAAGATATTGGAAATATTATTCGGTTTGCCTTGCGCCAGTATAACAGAAATTGGTTCGATTCAGCTATTGAGGCCCATACGACTCTAGGGCAAAGTGCAGGAAACGGCTCATTAATGCGCTGTCTTCCTGCTGCCTTATGCTATACCAAACTGGAGGATGTAACAAGAATTGCTCGCTTGCAATCGAAAATGACATTACGATGATCGATGCAATGAAGCATGTGAAATATACTGCCGCATCGTGTATCGAATTATAAACGAAGGGGTTAATATACATAAAGCGGTACAGCAGGAAATCAAGCACACAAAATACAGTCTTATGCTTGATGCGGAACCAGATTGTGAGCCAGACGGGTTTGTAGAGCACACCTTCAAATGGGTCATTCACATTTTATTAACTTCGCATTCTTTTTCCGAAGTCGTCCAAAAGGCGGCTAATGCAGGCGGAGACTCTGATACAATTGCTGCTATAGCGGGAGGAGTTGCAGGCGTACATTTTGGTTATGAGGATATTCCAGAGTCATATTCCAGCAAAATATTAATTGCGGACAGGCTGGAACAAGTATGCGATCGAATAATGACACTGCGAAAGTAAGCTTCAAACATTTGTAAGGCTGCTTAGGCTTATGCTACAATGAACAATTAATGTGAGGGATAAGGCGGGAATATTGATGAAATTTATTAAGGGCAGCATCATCTCAAAAATTATAATCAGCTTGATTATAGCGACGACTATCCCTTTTATCATTTCAAACTATTTGTCTTATCAAATTACGGGAAAAGCGATTAAATCGCAGCTTGTCGAGCTGAACCAAAATTCCATGTCCATTACCATGTCAACGCTGCATGCTTATTTTCATGAATTATCACTCCTAGGCCTGTCTTATTTTAGTGACCCGGCGCTTGTGCGTCTGCTTTCATCTTCCGAGCCGCAGACGCCTGCAGAAAGTGTATATATTGCCCAGCGCTTGGAACAGATTTATGGAAATTACAGTGAAATAGGTTCAGTATCCTATAAAAGCGCACTTACGAATAAGCAATTCAGTATTAGACATAATTACAATACTAGAGTTACGATTCCTGATTTCATTGATGGAGAGCTGTCTTCTGCCCATAACGAGCTTCAGCAGCCTTATCAAGTAACATTTTTTAATAAAGAGCGGCGGCTTAGAATCAATAAGCCTTTTATTGACATATCAACTCGCGAAGTCATCGGCTTGACGACCTTCGATGTGAAGCCGGCTCATATCCGATCTGTCGTTCATTCATTATCAACAAGCGAGCTGGGACCTATCTATGTTTTTTTAGGTGATGACTTGGAGCTGCTTTATACAACAGATAGAAATAGCGAGCAAGCCTTGCCTTGGCAGCCTGAGCTAAATCGCAAGCTGGTTCATGCTTCGGCAATAGAAAAAGGCGAGCTGCAAGCATCTGAAGGAAGCTATGTATACTACCGCGACTCGCATAATGGAATAGCGTTAACGATAGTAAAGCTAATTCCGCAGTCTTTAATTAATGAAGCCAGGACTAATGCCTTGAGCAAAACTTTAGCGATTCAAATTGGTTCGATTGCTTTTGTATCTATACTAGCCGCTTTCGTCGCTTATTATATGCTGCGAAGAATTAAACTTATTTTACAGCATATTAAAAAGCTGCAGATGGGAAATTTTCAGTTGAAGCGCAAGCCTGTGCCCGCTACCCCGGATGAGCTTGATTTACTTGAAATAAGATTTCAAGAAATGGCAAGTGAATTGGATGAGCTGTGGAACAAGCAGTACAGGCATCAGCTGGAGCTGTCGCAGGCTCAGCTGAAAATGCTGCAGGCACAAATTAATCCGCACTTTTTTTATAACACCTTGCAATCTATAGGTACGCTTGCGATTAAATCAAACGCGCGTGAAGTAAGTGATCGTTTGGCTGAATTTGGCGCTTTGTTCCGTTATTCTATGGATATTGAAAGCGAAAATGTATATTTATATCAAGAAATTGAGCATCTGGAGCACTATGCCATTTTGCAAAAGGGACGCTATAAGCAAAAGCTGGAGTATGAGCTTGACTGTCCTGAAGCAGCAGCGAAAATTCGTGTTCCCAAAATGATCCTTCAGCCTCTAGTTGAAAATAGTATTATTCACGGTTTAGAGCGTGGAAAGGGGCAGATTAAAATTTCAGTTCACATTTCTGTTTTGCCTGACACGATATTAATCCAGGTCATGGATAACGGCAAAGGCTTTACGGATGAGCAAATTGAAAACATCAAAAGCTCTTACTTGGAGCATCAGATTGTTGCCGCAGAGAGGCAGGGCATTGGCTTATCTAATGTATTGAAACGATTGCGGTTATATTTCGGGCCGCAATTCCATTGGTCGATTACAAGCAGATCTTACGAAAGCACAGTAGTAGCCTTGTATTTGCCATTTGAAACAACAGGGGGGAACGAGCATGAAGCTTCTGATCGTTGATGATGAAGAGCATGTAAGAGAAGGGATCGAGCTTTCGATCGATTGGGAAAGTCATCATATTGATCAAATCTATATGGCGGAAAATGGTCTGGAGGCACTTGAATTAGTTAGAGCGCATCAGCCTGAAATTATTATTTGCGACATGAGCATGCATATTATGGATGGCCCGCAATTTTTAGAAAAGCTGCGAGAGGAAGGCTGGACTTCAAAGGTTATCGTGCTTAGCGGATACCAGCAATTCGATTATGCACGGGCCACGCTTCTTGCAAGCGGTGTTGATTATTTGCTAAAACCGTTTAAAATTCATGATCTTGATCAAGCGATACGAAAAGCATGCTCACAGGTGAACGAAGAGAGGCAAAAGCAATTAAATGAGCTGAGTACAAATTTTCGTATTAATGAGGCGAATCATTTAGCCAAGGAGCAGCGTTTTTCAAGCTTATTTGAAAAGGAGGACCTTGAAAAAGAGGAAATCTCAGCTTTTCTTAACTCGCTGGGCATAGCTGCAAACAACTTTTATGTCGTTACTTTTCTGCCCAGAAACAAGGACGAGCTTGTTAGACAATATTATGCCGGAGATGAGCGGCTGTTCAATTTTGCTTTAAAAAATATTACAAAGGAATTTTTTGATTCTGTTGGAGAATGGTACTTTATACAGCATGAATCGTTTATTGTGATCTTGATCAGCTCGAATCGAGCGCCGTATATTGTGCCAAGTAAAATAAACCAGCTGCAAGAGGCTTGGAATCGAACCCTTCGATTAACGACTTTCGTGGGCTTTCATAACGAGCAGATTTCTTATGAGCTGCTGCAGCCGACATTGTTAGAAGAAAAGTCATTGATACTAAGCAGCAATATTATTAACAATGGCAAGCAAGGTGATCATCCTGCTTTCTTTTACTCTTTTATGGATAAGGAAATTGTCATTCTGGAAGCGGTCCGTACGAAAAACATACAGCATATCAAAGAAATGATCGCCAGCTTTTTAGATGAGCTAACTGCCAAGCAAGTTGTTACTTTGCGGGAATTGCAGCATTATACCGTTGAAATCAACTTATTGCTTATGCGTATTTATTCTCAGTTTAAGGATGATCGCTTGCATGAAACGATGCCGTTATGGATCAGCCGTTTAGATGAGTGGGCAGTTCGGCTGGAGCAAATTTTTAGCGATATGATGGAATTGATTGATTATAGCAAGGTGGAATTAAACCATACTCAGCATATCCTTGCTATACGCAACTATATTAACGACCATATTAAGGACGATATTACACTCGCCAGCTTGGCAGAGCGTTTTCATTTTTCAGCACAATACTTGGCAAAGCGATTTAAAGAGGAATATAATACGACAATTATCCATTACTTAACACATTTGCGTATGGAGAAGGCAAGTTCATTATTAATTCATACTGACTTATCTATTCAGGATGTCGCTATAGAAAGCGGTTTTGAAGAACTAAATTATTTTGGAAAAGTATTCCGAAAGCACTTTAATCTTTCTCCGACGAGCTATAGAAAAAAATTCAAGCAATAAATGACTAGGCGCATGACACAGAACGAGTCCTTTTAAGAAAGAAATGTTCTGTTTCATGTGCTTTTTTTATGTTTAATTATAAGCAGATTCAAAATTTACTCATTTAGGCGAATATATCACCTGTAGGCTGTAAACCATAGAACTTATAATGAGGGTATACAAATCGACAATCGATTAGGGGGTATCATCATGAAGAAAAGAAGTTTTATTTTCTTACTGCTTGCGATTATGCTGACATTATCGGCATGCGGCGGCAAGAGCTCAAACGGCAACAAAGACAATGGCGCTGGCAATGAAGGCAATCAATCAACGGCTCAAGCCAAAATTACATTGTTCCAGAGTAAGGTAGAAATTGCTGAATCTCTGGAAAACCTTGTTGAAAAGTACAAGAAGGAAACAGGCAATGAAGTAGAGGTTTGGGGCTCTGCCGGAGACTCTTACATTACACAGCTGCAAACAAAGCTTGCAGCAAATGAAGGTCCAACGATCTTCTCCGTTCAACCAGGTGCAGAGGCTGAAAAATTCGCTTCTTACTACTACGACATGAGCAATGAAAAATATGCATCTTATATTTCACCAAATATGGCGCTAGAAATTGATGGTAAAATCGTTGGTGTGCCAACTGGGGTTGAAGGCTTTGGCTTGGTATACAACAAAAAATTGTATGATCCATCAGCAGCTACCGATACAAGCTCCTTTATCAAGGCGCTAGAGAAGCTTAAAGCAGACGGCGTAAATGGATTAAGCTTGTCTCAAGAAGCATACTTCTTAATCGGTCACATTATTAATACACCGTTTGCACTTCAAGAAGATCCGATTGCATTTATTGAGAAAATGAACAAAGGCGAAGTTAAACTTAATGAAGTGCCAGCATTCCAAGAGTTTGCACAAGTGATGGAAGCGATTCGCGCCAACTCCACGAACCCTATGGAAGTCACATATGATACACAAATGGGTGATCTTGCAACAGGCAAAACGGCTATCGTTCACCAAGGCAACTGGAGCTACGGCATGTTAGCTGATTATGACAAAATGGAAATCGGCATGGCTCCACTTCCAATTACGGGAAATAACAAGCTTGCAGTTGATATCCCGGCAGGCTGGGTAATTAACAATAAAGCATCCAAAGAGCAAATTGCTGCGGCAAATGCATTCATTGACTGGCTATACACTAGCGAAACAGGTAAAAACACAATCGTGAATGACTTTGGCTTTATTCCTGCGGTAACCACAATTGAGGCAACTGGACTTGATCCGCTATCTCAAGAAGTATTCGAGGCAACGAAAGCAGGAAATACGATTCCTTGGGCTCTTAATTACTTCCCTCAAGGTATTATTATAAACGATCTTGCACCGCTAACTTCTGAGTTCTTCCTTAACGCTTCCATGACTCCACAGCAATTTTTGGAGAAAATCGAAGAGGTATGGGTAAAAGCTGCTAAATAATACTCAGACATTCAATATCGAAAGCCTAACTCTTTCTTGAAGGATGTTAGGCTTTCTTCATATCCGTTAAGACTAGACAAGTGAGAGGGTGGTACCCGTGTCGAATAACAAAAGCAAGCTTTGGTATTGCTTGTTCACAATGCCGTTATTTTTAATATTTCTGATCGTAGTCGTAATCCCATTTCTAATCGGTATTTATTACTCGTTTATTAATTGGGATGGCATCCCTAGCAACCCGAAAGTGTTTGTTGGTTTTGATAATTACTCCACTTTGTTTCAAGACCAGCGTTTTTTAGATTCAGCCTGGGTTACGATCAAATTTACAATCTTCGCTTTAATCAGCGTTAATTTACTGGGTATAATTTTCGCATTAATCGTAACTGCCGGATTTAAAACGAGCAATCTTGCACGTACATTGCTCTTTATGCCGAACCTGATTGGCGGATTGATTTTAGGATATATTTGGCGCTTTATATTTACGGACGGCTTCAAGCAAATCGGTTCAATTACAGGAATTGATTCTGTTTTCTTTAACTGGCTGATCAACCCGCAATTTGCATTGGTTGCGCTAGTAATAGTGTTTACCTGGCAAATGGCAGGCTACACAATGGTTATTTATATTGCAGGCATTCAAGGTATTTCTGATGAGGTTATGGAGGCTGCAAAGGTTGACGGGGCAAATTTATGGCATCGCATGACCAAAATTATATTCCCGCTGCTTATGCCGTCTTTTACAATTTGTCTGTTCTTGACGCTGTCAGGAGCCTTCAAAATTTACGACGTCAACCTTTCCTTGACTAATGGCGGACCTATGCATAAAACAGAGCTGTTTGCCATGAATATTTTCAATGAAATATTCGGCTATGGCAACTATGGGTTAGGTCAAGCAAAAGCGATTATATTCTTTGTCATCGTTGCACTTGTTACCATTACACAGGTTATTATTACGAAACGAAAAGAGGTGCAAATGTAATGAGAAAAGCTAATAATGGCGTCATTTCCGTGCTAATCATTATTGCTGCGCTTATCTTTTTGTCTCCGATTTATATCATGCTTGTTAACTCGTTCAAGACGAGATCCGAGCTTTATGAAAATGTACTTGCGCTGCCTTCAAGCTTTAGCTTCGAATATTATGCTGGCGCAATGAAAAAAATGAACTTTCTGACCGTCTTCGGCAATTCGTTGTATGTCACGATAGCTACCGTAGTTTTCGTTATCGTGCTTTCATCAATGACGGCGTGGATGCTGGTGCGCCGCAATAATGCAATGAGTAAAATAATATTTTTCTCCTTCGTAGCGACGATGCTCATTCCATTCCAAACGTTAATGATGCCGCTTATGCAGGTTATGGACTGGATCCGTACTTATTTGCACTTGCCTGTATTAAACACACATGAGGGCTTGATTTTTATGAATATCGGCTTCCATGCAGGCATTGCTGTTTTTCTATACCACGGATTTATCAAATCGATCCCGATTGCTCTTGAGGAAGCGGCGATCCTGGACGGCTGCAGCACTTTTGGCGTGTTTTGGCGCATCGTATTTCCATTGTTGAAAAGCATTACGGTGACTGTAGCCATTTTGGATGTCATTGCATCCTGGAACGACTATTTGCTTCCTTCACTTGTGCTTTCAGACAAAGGTTTGCGTACGATACAGCTGTCAACCTTCTATTTCTTCGGTGAATTTACAATCGTATGGAATCAAGCTATGGCAGGCCTGACATTAACGATCATTCCAGTTGTCATATTCTATGCTTTTGCGCAAAAATACATCATTAAAGGAATAGCCGCAGGAGCCGTTAAATAATGGCTTATCTGATGCGAGAATAGGAGCAATATGAGCAACAAAGTTTTGATGGAGCATCCGTTGTTTTATGTAACCGATCAATATGGCAATGCCGATTCGCGGCAAGATTTAGGACATGGATTATATATGAAGGATACACGGTTTCTAAGCCACTACGAGCTGCGTATTAACGGGGAGCAGCCTGAGCTGTTAGGCGAAGGAACGACTGAAAGCTATATGCAGACCACCATTTTAAAGCATGAAATCAAGGATTGCGGCGCTATAGAGATCAAAAGAAGCAGTTATTTATATGATGGCGCCTTGCGTGAGCAGTTGACGCTGACGAACTATTTCTTAACTGAACAGCCAATTAAGCTTTCTGTGAAATTTGATGCAGATTTTCAGGATATGTTTATCGTGCGCCACTATCGTTCCGGTGAAGTAGGAGAGAAGACTGCTGCCGTATTTAAAAGCAATAGCATGCTGCTTCAATATATAGGAAAAGATGTGCAGCTGCGGCAAACGCTCATTCAATGGGATGGCAATCCTGATGTCAATGAACAGGAACAAGAGCTGATGTATGAGCTGACACTAGAAGCTGGAAAGCATACTGCAATCCAGTTTGCATTCGTACCTGTAACCGATCAAACCGAGCGAGCGTTGTTGCCGTTTGAACAGGGGCTAGAAAAGCTGCAGTTCAGCTATGATTTATGGTTAACGCGCAATACGAGAATGACGAGTTCAAATGCCATGTTTAATTCGCTATACGAGCGGAGCCTGCAGGATTTGCGCATGCTGCAAACCGATATTGGTTACGGGGCTACAATGGTTGCAGGATTGCCATGGTTTGCAACTGTATTTGGCAGAGACAGTCTTATTACAGCATTATTCATGCTGCCTCTTCATCCCGCTCACGCGCTTGGCACGCTTCGCACGCTTGCAGCTCATCTAGGTAAAAAAGAAGATCCGTGGCGCGATGAGGAAGTCGGGAAAATAATGCATGAAATTCGATTTGGCGAGCTTGTACAAACGGGCCAGTCCCCTTTTTCGCCTTATTATGGAGGGGTAGATTCTACTCCGTTATTTCTCGTGCTGCTTGTCGAATATGTGAAGTGGAGCGGAGATATCTCCATCATCAATGAGCTGCAGGATGCGGTCGATGCAGCCCTTGGCTGGATTGACCGGCGCAGCCAAGGAAATGCTGCCGGTTTTCTGACCTATAAGCAAGAGGCGGAGCAAGGCTTTCCGAATCAAGGCTGGAAAGATTCTAGCAATAGTATTGTCCAAGAGAATGGGCAGCTTGCTGCTGCGCCTATCGCGCTCATTGAAGTACAGGGTTATATTTGCTGGGCGAAGCAGGGCCTGTCGTCGATTTATGAATCGCTTAATCAATATGAGCGAAGTGGAAAATTACGTTCCGAAGCCAATCATCTAGCCGAGCAAATTGTTCAGTATTTCTGGCTGGAGGAAGAACAGTTTTTCAGCATTGCGCTTGATGGAGAGCTTAAGCCAGTGCGTTCCATAACTTCTAATCCAGGCCATTTGCTATTGTCCTCGATATTAAACGATGCGAAGAAGGAAGCGGTAAGCAGCAGACTGCTGAACGAGGATATGTTTACAGGCTACGGAATTCGCACAATGAGCAGCCATTCAACAGGCTATTATCCGATGGGCTACCATAACGGAAGTGTTTGGCCGCATGATAATGGGATGATATTGCTCGGATTTTTGCGAAGCGGCCGCTTGAAGGAAGCTAAGCTGCTCGTTTCGGGCTTGCTGCATGCTGCTGCTGAAGTTCCAGATCAGCGCTTCCCTGAATTGTTTTGCGGATATAGCAGACAGGAATGCGATCGCCTTGTGCCTTATCCGACGACTTGCTCCCCTCAGGCCTGGTCAGCTGCAACTGCGTTTGTTATGCTGCAGGCGATGCTTGGACTGCAGGTTGATGTGCCCAATGGCATCATTACGCTGTCGCCAAGCTTGCCGCTTGATATTCAAGATATGAATGTTGTGGGACTAACAATCGGATCAGGAAAACTAGATTTATATTTGTACATCGATCAGGACAGCGATGAAACGTATGCAACTATTTTAACGAATACAACAGGTCTGGACGTAAAGATCGTTACCGAATAACACGGATAGGAGCAATCAAAATGACTTGGTCTATTAATCATACATCGCTTGCAGAAGCTGATTTGCTTAACCAGGAAAGTATCTATGCGCTTGGCAACGGTTATCTGGGAGTACGCGGCAATTTCGAGGAAGGCTATAGCGGCGATATGAAAACGATTCGCGGGAGCTATATTAACGCCTTTCATGATGTCATCAATATTCCATACGGTGAAAAGCTCTACGGTTTTCCTTCTACGCAGCAAAAGCTGGTTAATATTATGGATGCCCAAGGCATTGATATCTATGTAGGAGATGCGCGGGAGCATTTTAATCTTTTTACGGGAGAAGTCATTTCCTATAAGCGGGAGCTCAAGCTCAAGGAAGGCATATCCGAACGCTTCATTCATTGGAAATCGCCTTCCGGGCAGGAGCTTAAAATAACGTTTCGACGCCTAGTTTCGTTTACGGTTCGTGAATTGCTTGCCATTCATATTCTCATTGAGCCAATCGCTGTGCAAGGGACAATTGCTATCGAATCACATTTGAATGGCGATGTTGAAAACTATACCGCTGTCAATGATCCGCGCGTAGCTTCTGGACATGCAAAGCTGCTTACAACAAATGCGATCGGTACGGAAAGCGGCATCGGATTTGTGCGCAATGAGACATTGGCTTCTAAGCTTTCAGTCAACTGCGCAACCACATACAGTCATTCAGAAGCATTAGAAAATGAACATATTGTCTTAACCAAGCAAGTAAAATATCGCACAGTGTTTGCTGCTGCTGAGCCGATCACATTCACGAAGTGGAATGTATTTACGGATACACTTCGGCATGGTGAGCAATCGCTTGTTATTGCGAAGCAAAAAGCATCTGAGCTGTCTGCTCTAAGCTTTGCCCAGATCATGGAGCAGCAACAGCAATATTTAGCAGATTTTTGGCTTCGTTCTGATATCGTCATTTCAAATGATGATGAGCTGCAGGAAGGCATTCGCTTTAATGTTTTCCAGCTGCTGCAATCGGCAGGCCGCGATGAATACAGCAATATTGCAGCGAAGGGGCTTTCGGGAGAAGGCTATGAGGGACATTATTTCTGGGATACAGAAATATATATGCTGCCTGTCTTTCTGCTTACGCAACCCGATATTGCCAGGGGGCTGCTTATTTACCGTCATCATATTTTGCCGTTTGCGAAGCAGCGCGCTCGGGAGATGGGCCATAAGAAGGGGGCTCTTTATCCATGGCGTACGATTGCTGGCACGGAGTGCTCGTCCTTTTTCCCATCAGGTACGGCACAGTACCATATTAGCGCTGATATCGCTTATAGCTACATTCAATATTTTATGGCAACAGAGGATTATGATTTCTTAGCGGGCTACGGGTGCGAGGTGCTGGCCGAGACTGCCAGGCTTTGGATCGAAGTTGGCCATGAACGTGACGGCCGCTTTTATATTGACGAGGTTACCGGTCCGGACGAATATACATGCTGCGTAAATAATAACTACTATACGAATGTTATGGCCAAGCATAATTTAGCATGGGCAGCAAAAACGCTGAAGCTTCTGCAAGCTCATAACGAGCAGCGCTACAATGAACTGCTAATACAGCTGGAGTTGTCTGAGGATGAAATTTCCGTTTGGGCAAATGCGGCGCAAAACATGTACTTGCCGTATGACGCGGCGCTTGGCATTAACCCGCAGGACGATTCATTTTTAAATAAAAAAGTATGGGATTTTGAAAACACCCCGAAGGAAAAGTATCCGCTGCTGCTTCATTTCCATCCGTTGACGATTTATCGTTACCAGGTTTGCAAGCAGGCAGATACTGTGTTGGCGCATTTTCTGCTGGAGGATGAGCAGTCGGAAGAAACGATTAAACGTTCCTATGATTATTATGAACAGATTACAACACATGACTCTTCGTTATCGACTTGTATCTTCAGCATTATGGCTTCAAAAATCGGCTATGCGGATAAAGCCTATCACTATTTCAAAGAAACTGCCCGTTTAGATTTGGATAACACGCATGGGAATACCAAGGATGGTCTGCATCTTGCCAACATGGGCGGCACTTGGATGGCAATCGTATTCGGCTTCGCGGGAGTGCGTATTAAGCCAGACACTTTATCACTTGCACCGAAGCTGCCAGCCGATTGGGACCAATATCAATTTAAGCTGCAATACAAAGGGCGTTCAATTGAAATGGTTGTTTCAAAATCAGGTATTGAGCTTACTTTGGCAAGTGGCGATTCGCTATCCGTTACACTTTTCGGAAAGAGCATACCTTTACAGCCGCACGAGACTTACAAGGCTGAGCTAATCCAAGTATAGAAAGTGAGAGAAAATGCAATGAGCGATAAGCTGCAAGCCGTCATCTTTGATCTGGATGGCGTTATAACTGATACAGCCGAGCACCATTACCTCGCATGGAAAGCAATCGGTGATGAGCTTAATCTTCCATTTACTCGAGAATTCAACGAGAATTTGAAGGGAGTTTCCCGATTGGAGTCTTTGCGCCTGCTGCTCAGCCTGTCGCCTGTAGAGCTCAATTATTCAGAAGAACAATTAAATGCGTTGGCAGAGAGAAAAAATGATTTGTACAAGGAGCTGATCGCTCAGATCAAGCCTTCCGATGTGCTGCCGGGCATACCGGAGCTGCTTGGTAAGCTGAAGCGGTTAGGGATTAAAACGGCCATTGCTTCTGCCAGCAAAAACGCTTTTTCCGTTATTAAAAACTTGAAGATGGAAGAGCAATTCGATATTATCGTCGATGCTGCCGAAATCAAAAACTCCAAGCCTGATCCAGAAGTGTTTCTCGCAGCAGCCGAGCAGCTTGGCGTAAAGCCAGAGGCATGCGTTGGCATAGAAGATGCAGTCGCTGGTGTTGAAGCGATCCGTTCCGCCCATATGACAGCTGTTGCAATTGGCAAAAAGGAGCATTTCCCCCATGCTCATGTAACTTATAGCTGCACAGCAGAGCTGAATGCAGATGCGCTTATTGAGCTGCATCGTCAGCACTAGCATTTAAAAAGAAGCTTCCAATTCCATAATTGTTATGGAGTTGGAAGCTTTTTTTGCAATCTAAGAAAGTATAAGTCTTTGCAACCTTATATCTGTTCTTATATTTCACCAGTAAACGCGCCTGTCCAAAGGACGGCGGAGCCGTTTATCCTTGACTATTTATTACTTTTAATTTGCCTGTTTTTGTCTGAGCTTGAATGCTCTATATCGATATTGAGATTAATTTCGCGAATGGCAGTATCGTCGATCAATGGACTGTCTGAGGAAGATAGGGATTTCCAGTTGTGAAAATGTTTTTGATAAAGGGTATGCTCAAGATTGTAAACATCTATATGTTTTTCTTTGCCTGCACGAAATGTTTCTTCAATTTCCCGCTTAATTTCTTCTTTTGTTTTTTCTGTCAACTGATCGAGATCCTGCAGATCATTTTTAGAGCGATTGACGATATACCCTCTTGCCTTTATGTTAACTGTAAAACTAGGTTTTTTTTCTGCAGGAACATAATTCAACTTTGTTTTTGGTTTTTCAAATACGATTTGCAGGGTAGGTTCATTTCTCGGAACCGGGACACCGATGCGTATGGAGCCTTTTTGAATCCAGCGCAAGCCTTCCAAATCTTTTAACGTCATATAGTTCTGAAAAGTGGTGTTTTTAAGAAAAAAGGCCCCATCAAATGTCAGTTTAGGCTCTTTTTTTTCTTTGTTGCTCCAATTTTTGCTATCTAAAGACAATACAGGAATGGCTGTTGTATAACCAGGTTCATGGACTTGCGCAATTAATCGATGCAGCTTGATTGATTTAATGATAGATGCTTGTGAATAAGTGCCTTCCGGCTCATGGAGAATCGTGCTGAGCGGCGATTGGCCGAAGAAGCCTGCAGTGGAAAAAATATCCTTAATCGATTCACGTGTACCGAATACCCAAGGAGTCAAGCGAAATTCATAGTATCGGCTAATACTGTCAGAGATGGACTCAAAACCTTTCTTGAAGGCAGCTTCTGTTATTAAAACGGAAGTCACATGCCCCCAATACACTCTTTCCTGAGAGCTTTTATATAAATTGAAAAAGGCTTCCTCAAAAGAATTTCCTACTCCTTCGCCAACCCATACATTAACAGATTTTTTTTGACCGCTCGTTTTTGCAACGGATTGAAAGTCGAGAAACTGAATATATCCGTGATATTTTCCATCCTTAAAATCGACACCAATTGCTGATGCATAGTTTAGTTTTTCAATGTCATAAATGTCGGTGGAAGCACATCCGGAGATAAAGATCAATATTGCAAATGTTGTTATACTCAGAAAATATCGTTTGATATTATTCAAAGCGCTCACCTTTTTCGTTTGTTTAGCATGGCGGAGGACATTCGTGATCGTTTGAACGGATTCATTAAAAACGCATCCATCCATTGTTTGAATTTCAAGGAGGTTAAAGGCTCAAGATAGGCAAGTCCGAATGATTCGAGCCGGCAAAGATAAATTAAAATCGCAAACATGCTTAAAAAAAATCCATATACGCCAAGGTAAGAGGAGACCAACAAGATAAATGCTCTTAACAAGCCTACCGTCCCTGATAACGATTGATTGACTAAGCAAAATGTAGCAACAGCTGATATCGCGATAACAACCAGTAGTGTAGGTGAGGCTAGACCGGCGCGAATAAGTGAATCGCCGATAATTAAACCGCCAACAATTCCGATTGTCTGGCCAACCGCTTTAGGCAGCCGGATGCCCGCTTCGCGAAGCAGCTCGAATTGGAACAGCAGCAGCAACGCTTCAAGAAAAGAGGGGAGCGGTATGCCTTCCCGTGAAATGACGACAGTTGCAAGCAGGGCGAAAGGGATTTGATCCAAATTAACGGTTGCGATAGCAATCCAGAAGCCGGGCAAAAATATACTGAGCAGCAAGCCGATGATTCGCAATATTCTTTGAAACATTACATAGTAATAGGGAAAATGAACGTCTTCAGGCGACTTCAGCAGTTCTAGAAAATTACTTGGGCCAATCAGCGCCATAGGGGACCCATCTACAATCAGGATGAATCGGCCGCGTAATAATGTTTCCACGACAAAGTCTGGCCGTCCAATATAATCAATCAATGGAAATAAGGAAAAGGTGCGGTTTGACAGCCATTGCTCTAACTGCCCGCTGCTTACCAGGCTTTCCACTTTAAAAGTATTTAAGCGTTGGCGCGCTTCTGTAATCATTTCCGGATTTGCTTTGTGCTTGAGGTAAAGCAAAGAAATGCGCGTTTTACTTAACGTTCCGACCATAAATTGTTCATTATATAGCAGACTGGTTTGCAGTCGCTTCCTAATAAGCGATATATTGGTAAAAAGGTCTTCCGTGAAAGCATCCTTTGGTCCTTTTATAGAAATTTCTGTATTGGATTCTTGCAGTGAGCGCTGGGGTACATTGCAAATATTTATTGCCCAGAAGCCTTTATCGCCCTCGTGATAAATAATTAAATATCCTGTAAACAGCTTTTCAAATAACTCGAGAAATGTATGGTTAATTTCGAATAGTGGCAAGCTTTCCAGTCCTTCCGAAAAATCGAAAGGCTGTAACGGGGGCTGATCTATAATATATTGACACATTTTTGATAAATACTCGTTAAGCTGAAATTTATCAATCATTCCTTCACAATAAAAAGCCGTAAGCTTATTGGTGTTTTCCAATTCCGGAAGTGTAGGAAAGTGAATGTCTGCATAATAGGACAATACTTCCTTTAATCGGCTTATTTTCAAGGATCCTTTGCTTAGCAAGATATCCAAATCTGCAAATAATGCTTTTTCTTCAGGTGACGTTTTCATTTGCAATATCCGCCTTCTTTCTAGGAAAATAAGCTATAACCAAAAGAGCAGCCGTAATCATTACTCCAAACCAAAACGAATAGCCGTAAAAATAACTGTGAATTATTTTTTGAGCTCTAATATCGCTTAATTGCATAATAGAAGGCAGGGCCATAATGAGTGTGGCGACGACCATAATTGCTCGTTTATATTTTTGCATGCGGTATCCGATAAGCTCAGCTGCTAAAAAAATAATCAACGCCGTTCTCATTACACTGCCTGCCATCAGTTGAAAGGCGGCCAAAAAATCGACATGGGAAATATGGTTGCCAATCATAACCAATCTCCACTGTTCGAATGCGGGAAACCTCATATTAGCGGCTTGAAAAGGGCCGAATGCAGTAATGGATCCGATTGTCGGACCCATAATCAATCCTGCCAACAGCGTCAATAATATAGCAACCGTGCCATAATTTAATGGTTTTTTTAATTTATGTTGCAAGAGCAATAAAATCATTAAATCTATACTCCCGCCGAATACAATGACTATGCCTCGCAAATCGGGTGTAAAACCTTCCGTAAAAAGCGGGTACAGCATACTGTAATCCTTGCTTTTAACAGTCATGAATGAAACGCCGATTCCTAAAATCCACACAATAGGCAATAGTAGAATAGACAAATAGATTAAAGTTTTCAGACCTGACCTGGCTGCGCCGAAGGACAAAATAATAAAACTGAAAATAATAACGGCATTAGGCGTACTTGGCAGAAAAAATATATTAATATTTTTTACAGTATCAAAAATAATCATCGTTCCGGCAACCAGTAAATATAAAGTTAATCCGCTGACGATAATCCAGTATCCGATTTTTCCGCCCTTGGCTTCAAGCCAGCTGTTGAACGGAGTGATCCCCATTGATTTTAAAATGAGATATAGAAAAAAACTCCAGCCTATAAGGATCACATACGCAGCTAAAATACTTACCCATGCATCCCGGCCTGCTTCTTGGAGAAGGTGTGGAATAATAAGTACATGATTGGATATGCCAAGCGACAGCAGCAGCAAAAATATAAGCTGCAGTCTTGAGAAAGATACTTGCACTAAAATTCCTCCAATACAGGAAAATACATTATCTGGTATAATGCCCTTTTCCGCAAAGTTTATGCAGGGCTGGGGTTGACGGTTTGCGGGATCGTTTTTTAGAGTGAAACGAGTCGTGTAACTAAGCGGCAAAAATGATAATATGATTATATAAAGAGAGTTGGAAGGAACTGCACGCCTTCCAAGGCATTTATGGGCAGTGAGGTGAACGGAATATGGCGGTCAGCACGAAAAAAAAGCTGGAGCGCGAAGCGGTTGATCTGTTTATTAGCTTGTATAACAAAACGGCGGACAATCGTTTGAGACTGCTTTATCAGCAGGAAAAGCCGGATGCTGTTTTGATGGATAGCCGGGGGAGCAAGCTGGGATTGGAGATTACCCATTTGTTTTACAGCGAGCAGGAGGCACGGCAATTGTTTCTGAGAGAACATCGTTCCATTATTTGTATCGAATCGATCGATAGTTTAATCGAATCGTTAAATCAGCTGGTTTTGCGAAAGGAAGCAAAAAGCAAGGGGTATAGCTCAGATTATCCACTAGCCTTGCTTATCCGGAACTTGTCCCCGAGCTTCGGCTGGAGTGATTTTAATAATGCCTGGGACAAAATCGCAGCGCCATCAGCTGCATTCACAGAAATATGGCTGCTTACGAAGGAGCGGCCCGCAGAAGAGCAATGGTACCTCAAAGCGTTACGGTCTTAAGATTAGTGGTATTTCTAAGGACTTACTCCGCATAAGTAAAAGAATATGAGACAGCAAAAACAAAAAAGTACAATTCTAGGAGGACAAATCGTATGGGAAAGTTGAGGTTTGTTGTAGTAGGTACGGGTTGGGTAGCTGGTGAATATTTGAAAGCGATTGCAGAGAGAGCTGATGCTGAAGTTGCAGCAGTAGTAAGTCAAAATATCGAATTTGCAAAAAGCAGGCTGGTTCAATTGGGAATCCAAGCAGATGTTACGAATAATTATGAGCAGGCTATCCAGGCGTCGGATGTAGACGCAGTAGTATTGTGCTCCACGCCTGATCTTCGTCCTGAACAGGCCGTTCTAGCAGCACAATACGGCAAGCATTTGGTGCTGGAAAAGCCGTTGGCGATGGATAGAGCAGGGCTGTATGCGATGTCCGAGGCGTTCGAGAAGCACCCGGTTCGCACAGCTGTCAGCTTTGTTTTGCGGTGGAATCCTTCTTTTACAAATACGAAGGCTTTAATTGATGATGATGCGATCGGACGCGTCTACATGGCTCAAATTGATTATTGGCATCATGTTGGCCCGCAATATGGCCAGTATCGTTGGAGCAAGACGAAGGCTAGAGGCGGAAGCAGCATGCTGTCAGCAGGCTGCCACGCGATTGATGCTCTTCGTTATTTTGCCGGTGAAATTTCAGAGGTAACAGCTTACAGCTGCAGCACCTGGGCTGACTCTGAATATGAGTTTGACCCCAATGCTATTGCCATTTTCAAGCTCAAAAATGGCGGAATCGGTAAAGTCTCATCTTCCTTGGAGTGTAAAACACCTTATCGGTTCAATGTGCATTTGCTAGGGGAGAAGGGAGCGATTATGAATAATCAGCTCTTTACACACAAGCTGCCTGGACAAACAGAATATGCTGTTATACCGACGATTTTGCCGGATAGCGGGGACGTCTCTCATCATCCTTTTGTCGAAGAGATTGATGATTTTATTCAGGCATTGCGTAATGGAACGCCAACCAGATGCGAATTTCGCGATGCTTATAAAACGATGGAAGCTAGCTTTGCTGTAGATGAATCAATCGCTACCGGAAAGAGCATATCGCTTTAAAATGTAATTTGGCTAGACTTTATTATTGATTTATATTCAAAAATGGAACTCCTACACTCCCGATGTACACAAGAAAGAAGCTGTTCATGACCGAGCCGGTTCATGGACAGCTTCTTATGCGTTTGTCGGAATACTCCTTATGATTTGGATGCTCAAAGATGTTTAATCTTCTATCATCTAAGAATTGTTATACTGATATACAAGTTTTTAATCTGCTGATATAGTTTTGGAATGTGATAAAATGAAGGGTACATTTTGGAGACTCGAGTACATATAAGGAGTGACTTAAACAGGATGCAGACCAGGCGAAAATGGCTTCCGAATACGCTGAAAAACAGACTTTTTATCGCTTATATCACACTTTTAATGATTCCTCTGTGCATCGGTATTTATTACCTTTTTCAACATTTCGAATCCATTAGGCAGATTGATATGATAGACCGCATGTCTGAGCGTATGCAGCAGGTTTATATATCTTTAACGGATATGATGGCATTTGCTTATAAAGCGAATATTATGCTGAGCCAGGATGAAAGCTTGATCCAGATTATGCATGCCCCTGATAAGTATGATCCTCTTGAACGAAAGAAAATAATAGAGAGCAAAATGTTTGGAATCAACAACAGCTTTTTTTTTCATCAGACAGAGCTTTATTTTCGTTTAATCGACCGTAACGGCAATGTATATACCTCCTATGCCCCCAATGACCAGTTGACTAATGAGCAGAAAGAACTGCAGGATTGGCACAATAAACTGCAAGCCGGCAACCGCCCATATCGCTGGGTGGCGGATGATTGGAATGATGTAAGAGGAAGTCAGGGAAACAAGCTTCTGAGTCTATATATAATGCTGGATGACGATCTTCGGGGAAATTACGGATTGGCACGTATTAGCATCAACATTCAAGAATGGTTTCGCAATACACTAAAAGATAATCCAGCCTATCAGGATCTGACTATTTTCACTGGCCAGGGAGAGTCAGTTATGCAAAACAAGGAGACTGCTTTCAGTCCGGAGAGTGTGAAAAGAATCATTTCTTCACAGACACAAAATGGGCATTTCAAGGATGAACGTGCTTTGTCTCTTGTCAATTATAGCTATGTGGAGGAGTTAGACTGGTATGTGGTTAGTCAAATGTCCTTGAGCGAGCTGCAGCAGGAGGTTCAACGATTAAGGCTGATGATATATTTATTTCTGATCATACTCATAATCGTTTTCATATTGGTAACCTTCTTTTTGGCGTCTCGGATGACTCAGCCTCTATATGTATTGAAGCAAGGCATGGAGGAGGCGTCGGATAAGAAGCTGAATGTTAAAATAGCCGTCAAAAGAGGGGCAACAGACGAGATTCGTTCTCTTAGCGACAGCTTCAATCGGATGATTGATGATGTTGTGGCGCTCATCGCCAGGCTTAAGCAGGAGGAGCGGCAAAAGCAGGCGGTCCGTTTCCAAATGCTGCTTTACCAGATGAACCCGCATTTTCTTTTGAATACCTTGAATACTGTCAAATGGATTGCCAGAAAAGAAAAGCAGGACGCCATTGCGGGAATTTGCACTTCATTGGGTTTAATTCTGGAGGCTAGTCTTAATTCAGATATCGAGTTGATTCCTCTTCAAGAAGAGATCAAACTGTTGCGGTCCTATGAATCTATACAGGCGTTTCGATTCAGGGAACATTTCACAATCATCTATGAAACGGAGGAAGCGGTGCAATATGCACTCGTTCCCAAGTTTAGTTTACAGCCTTTGGCAGAAAATTGTATCGCTCATGGCTTTAACATGACCGAAGGCCGAGGGACCATATGGGTCAGGGCGCGGGCAGAGGGAAGCGAGCTTGTTCTGGAAGTGGAAGATAACGGCATCGGTATGGAAGAGGCAGCACGCAGGCCAGGAAGACGCAGCGGACACGGGATCGGACTGAGCAATTTAAGGGAAAGGCTGGAACTGCTTTTTAAGCGGGAGGGAGCTTTGGAACTTATATCGGACTCAGAAGGTACCCTGGTTCGCATTCGTTTGCCTCTGTTGATTGCAGCGCCGTATTCACAGAAAGGAGATGACAGGCATGTGGACGATTTTATTAGTGGAAGATGAAGTGTTTGTCCGCGAAGCGATTAGAGAAATTTTGGATTGGGAACGACACGGCTTTTGTGTTGTCGGGGAAGCGGGAAACGGCAGTGAAGCGTTAGCCACTATTCTAGAGTTGAAGCCCGATGTCGTCATCGCCGATATTGTTATGCCCGGCATGGATGGTATTGAACTGCTGAAGGAAACGAGGAAGGCAGGAATTCGCAGTCGCTTTATTATGCTGACGGCTATGAGCCACTTTGATTATGCGCGGGACGCCCTTCAATACGGGGCTTCCAATTATTTGCTGAAACTGTCCTTAAATGATGATATTTTGCTGAATAGTCTGGCGCGGATCAAGGAGGAATTGCTTGCTGAGCTAAAAGCGGCGGGAGAGGCACTTTATCCACTTTATCATCGGATTTGGGCGGTTATTTGGGGAACGGTAGCATCCCCACAAGCTGATTCAGTTGAGCTCGTCACGCCGATGGAGAAATTTCGCGGTTTGAGTCTGGATATTGTTGTTGTGTTAAGCGGTGCTGTTCCCGCAAAAGCTGAACAGGCATATATCAGGCCAGAACAATATTTGCTCGTCCAATCGTTTCATGATGCAGGTCAAACGACCTTTTTTTGCTGGAACTTTCAGAAGGAGATGGAATTATGCCGGATGGAGAGGGTGGAATCGGTGGCAGGCAGCAGCTTAGCCTGTTTATCCCATGATTGGCTGCAAGCTCTGAATCTATTAAACGGTAATTGGTATGGTTGTGATTCCTATACGACAGGTAATAAACGCGTAACAACACCACTAGGAGAGTTGGAGGCTGAGCTGATTCGCTGCTTTGAAGAGCGAAGTGAATCCAAATGCGCTGAAGTAACAGCGCAAATTTGGGAGAGTATGAAGGAATCGTCATTTTCCCATGTTGAAGTGAAAAAATCTGCGGTTCATCTGCTTCATATGTTGACGATGCTGGCAGGACGAAAGCCGGGGGATTGGGCAGAAATCTATTCTGAAGTAAGCCATGAATCGCTGCTTGTGCATGTTGTACAGGAAATACGCGAGCTTATTCGGCAGAAACAGGAAGAGCATGTAAGCTTTACGGACCATCCCGAGGTGAACCTGGTGATTCAATATATGCTGGAGCACTATAAGGAAAATATTAAAGTAACAGATTTGGCCAGGCAGGTAGCAATTAACGTGGATTACTTGAGCACCGTGTTCGGCAAAAAAACAGGATTGACGCCAATCGCCTATTTGCGGAATATTCGGATTGAACAAGCCAAGCGCCTGTTGCTGCATTCCAAGCTCAGTATGGAGGAAATTGCGAGTCAGACGGGCTTCACCGACGATGCTTACTTTATTAAAATATTCAAACGCCTGGTTGGACAAACTCCCAGTTCTTTCAGGAGAGAGAATAACATGTAAGTTTTGTACTGCTAATCTGCAAGTTTCGTCCCTTATAGGATTAGGAGCGAATTGGTATATTTGGGATGAATCAAACATCCATTTAGGGAGGTTACAGGAAAGATGAGAAAAAGAAAGCGGTTAGTTGCAGGATTGGTATGGATAGTGGCGGTGTCTCTGATGCTTGCCGGCTGCGGAGGAAACAGTAATAGCAATAACGGTAATGGAGGAGCAGCAGGGACGCCGTCATCCACGCCGTCCTCAAGCGTCGAGCCCAGCCCAACTGCAAGCGCAGACCCAATCAAGCTGACTCTGTGGGGAGGCGTGCCGCCCGAGAGCGGGCCTCAAGAGGTAGTCGACAACTGGAACAAGGAAAATCCAGATATTCAATTAGAATATGTGCGGTTCGTCAATGACGATGCCGGCAACCTGAAACTGGATACGGCGCTGATGTCCAGCCAGCCTGTGGACATGTATGTGGGTTATGATTACAGTCTTTACGAGAAGCGGATCAAAGCTGGGAATGCACTTGATCTGAGTGCATTCACCGACTACAGCGTGAATGACAAAATGGGCGAAGGCGCCGCTTTCTGGACAGTGGATGACAAGTATTATGGTGTTCCGACTACGAAAGGTCCTTCGTTTGTCTGGCTGAACAAGGATATGCTCGATGAGAAGGGACTAGAGGTTCCAACAGAATGGGGGCTGGACGAGCTTAGGGATTATGCCGCCAAGCTGAAGGATGACAATGTATGGGGACTTGCGCAAAGCGATTATTACTTCAATGTGCCGATTAATGGTTCTATGAGGAAGCAGAGTTTGCAGCTGACGAATCCAGATGGCACCTCGGCATTTGATAATCCGTTTACGGTTAAAACGCTTCAAGTTTATTCGGACATGATGTTCACCGATAAAAGCTTGATGCCTCATACGGAGCAGATTACTTCAAAGCCCGCCCTGGATCAAATGTTTGTAAAAGGTGAAACAGCGATGCTGTTCTCCACGAATCAGGTCTTCCGTACGACGAACAATCTGGCGGAATTTCCGCGGACATTCAAAGTGGCGGCGGCTCCAGCTCCTAAAGTAGAAAAGGATCAAACTGATTATATCTATGCCGGCGGGTTGGGTGATGTTATTTCTATTAATCCTCGCTCCAAACATCCAGAAGCAGCCTGGAAGTTCATCCAGTGGTATGCGGACGGCGGAATGCTGCCGATGTCGGCAGGCGGCAGAGTGCCGGCATCCAAGGATTTCCCGATCGATGAAGCCGTTGCTCTTATGTTCAAAGGAGCAGAAGATACGTATGATCTGGAATCGATCAAGCGGGTTATATTTGGGAACCTTCCGCTTGGATTGAGCCGTCTGGACCGGAAGACGGGAAGCGAGCAGCAGGCTGTCTATGACAACGTGTTTTCAGGCAAGTTGACTCCTGAGGAAGGCGCAAAGGAACTGGCGCGCGTGCATAACAAGAATTTGCAAGAGTCATCTAAATAAAGCCGCAGACTTTGGGGAGGCGGTGCTTGAGTACCGTCTTCCTCTTTGGCCGAAAGCTGCATGATGGTTACAACTACACACAATACAGAGAGAAAGGCGGTGACTGATCGTGAACTGGATGAAGCGTCAGAGGCTGATTGGTTATATATTCATTGCTCCCAATTTAATTGGAATGACGGTGTTTATGTTAGTTCCAGCCCTGTTTTCATTTTACTTAATGTTTACGGATTGGATATTCGCTAGCGGGCAAAGCCCGCGTTTTATCGGATTGGATAATTTCAGGATGATGGTGAGGGACGATTTGTTTGCTGTATCGGTCAAGAACACCTTGCTGGTGTTAATTCCTGTACCGATTTCAATTATGCTTGGATTTTTAATTGCAGTCATGCTTAACAATCGTACTTATTTTCAGAAGACGCTAAGGGCATTCTTTTTCGCTCCGTATTTCACCAGCGGCATAGCCGTTGCCTTCGTGTGGATGGTGCTGTTTCAACCGACCAATGGTCCGATTAACGCATTCCTGCGATCGGTTGGTGTATCCGATCCTCCGTTATGGTTCGCTTCACCGGATACAGCGATGTATGCGGTGCTAGTGATGATGACCGCAGGCGGCATCGGATATAACATGATTATTTATTTAGCCGCGCTGCAGGAATTGTCCTCAGAGCAACTGGAAGCCGCCAAGATAGACGGAGCGACGTTTGGGCAGCTGCTTCGACTGATTATATTTCCTTTAGTAAGCCCGACGACTCTTTTCCTGACGATTACTGGCTTTATAGGCTCCATTAAAGGCTTTGGCATGATTTATGCCATCACGCAAGGAGGCCCGGCCAATAGTACGACGGTTTTCTCTATTTTTGCTTATAAGAAAGCGTTTAACTTCTATGAAATGGGATATGCGTCAGCTGTCTCGTGGACCATGTTCCTAATTATCCTTTGTATCACACTTATTCAATGGGTTGGCCAGAAAAAGTGGGTCCATTATTAAAGGGAGAGGAGACGTAAAATGGATACAAGAAATTTCAGAATATTCAGAGAACGGTTGGTCAAAAGCTTAAACACAATCCTCATGGCGCTAGCCAGTTTGCTGCTTTTGTCACCAATGATCTGGATGATCAGCACCTCGTTCAAGAAGCCGAAGGACGTCTTCACTTATCCGATTCAGTGGATTCCGCTTGATCCAGTATGGACTAACCATTTCAAGGTATGGATGACAGGCGATGGATTTATGATGTTTTATTTGAACTCTTTAAAAATATCATTGATCTTAATGATCGGCGCTCCTTTGTTGGCCGCATTTGCTGCTTATGGGTTTAGCCGGATTCCTTTCAAAGGAAGGGATGCTATCTTTTTGCTTTATTTATGTTTGATGATGATTCCGCCCCAAGTGCTGTTTGTCCCGAAATTTATCATGTTTGATTGGATGAAAATTTACAATACCCATTGGGCGCTCATTCTGCCGGGCTTGTTTACGGTATTCGGCGTCTTTATGATCCGGCAATTTTTCATGAGCATACCCCATGAAATATCGGAAGCGGCTTTTATTGATGGAGCCGGCCATTTCCGGATTTTCTTTCAATTGTTTCTGCCGCTTTCCAAGCCAGTTCTGGCAACCTTCGCCATTATTGATTTTACATGGACGTGGAACGATTACGAGAACGCCTTGATATTTCTGCTTGACAAGAGATTGTATACGGTACCGCTCGGCATGCAAAATTTTATGCTAGAAGCGGGGGTGGACTACAACATGATGATGGCCGCCGCCACGGCAGGAGTCGTGCCGCTGCTCATCGTCTTCTTCCTGGGTCAGAAGTATATTATTCAAGGGTTTTCAAGTTCCGCTGTCAAAGGATAACAGATTTAAGCTAAAAGAATGTATATAAAATACATTAGGGAGGAATGAAAGGCGTATGATTAAAAAGTTTGGTGTCATCCTTCTGGTCCTTTGTTTGTCAGGCATCTGGAACGTTATAGCTCATTTTAATACAGAACATGCGTTTGCAGCTGAAGAAACGGACTTCGCTCCTGCTGCAACGGATTTTAATTACGTAATCAGCGATTTTGAACAAGGAACTGATCAATGGATTTTTAGTCTCGGCGATACGCCTGCCGTGCAGGGAAGCTTTGAAGTGATCGAATCAGATGATAGTTACGTAGGGAATTATATGGGGCAATTATTGGCAGATTTCAGCCAAAGGCCTACCGGTTCGCCGTATGTGCTCATCAAAAAAGAGATGAGTGGCCTAGACATTACCCAAATGGCGTTCTGGGTAAAAACTTCGGATCTGAAGTCAATACGTATACGAACTACGGATTCAACAGGGCAGACATTCCAACAGCGTATTACGCTGCAGGAGACATCCGATTGGCAGCAAGTTGTTATCAGTGAAATGGGTTCCAAATCGTTTGAGCATTGGAACGGGGCGAGTGATGGGGTATGGCACGCACCGACGAACAACATATCGATTCTTTTTGATCGATTTGACATTAAGAATGGCGCTTTAACTGCCGCGGTGCTGGTCGACCAGATTACGGCTGATGTCACTCTGCCGCCGGAGGATTTTGATAGCGTAATCAGTGATTTCGAGCAAGCAAATGATGAATGGATCTTCAGCTTTGGAGATACGTCGGCCGTCAAGAGCAGTTACCAGGTGATCGAATCGGCTGAGAGCTACAGAGGAAGCCATGCAGGGAAAATACTGGCGGATTTCAGCCAAAGACCTACAGGCTCGCCCTATGCCTCCATCAAAAAAGAGGTGGACGAACTTGATATTGAACAAATGGCTTTCTGGATTAAAACTTCGGATCTGAAGTCCGTGCGTGTAAGAACAACAGATGCGACGGGACAGACATTCCAGCAGCGAATTACGTTGCAGGATACATCTGATTGGCAGCAAGTTGTTATCAATGAAATGGGTTCCAAATCGTTTGAGTATTGGAACGGAGCGAATGATGGGGAATGGCATAAACCGGCCGTAGCGATTACGATTCTTTTTGACCGATTTGACATTAAGAACCCCGCGCTAACTGCCACAGTGCTGTTCGATCAGTTTACGGCTCGAATCGGCGACTGGCTTCCGGAGCTGAAAATTCAGCAAACGACGCTTGGCAACATATTTCTGGATGATGAACCGAATAAATTTATCGTAAGATCATCCTGGCCAGTGATCAATTGGGCTGCTTTCGATATTTACGGGGAGCAAGTCGCATCGGGAAGTGAGAACACAAATGTCGGGCAGGCCGGGATTACGGTGCCTTTCAGCAAATTGGGATATTTTACGCTGGAAGTTTCAGCTGAGCGGCCAGGCACTGAACCGCTGGTTCGCAAAACCGCTTATGCGGTTGTCTCCTCTGCTTTGCCTCCCGGCAACGGTGACTCGCCGTTTGGCATCAATACGCATCTGAACAGAACGGCTGGCGGGTGGAGCAAGGAGCTGGCCGAGATTATTCGTTATATGGGAGCTTCCTACGTACGAGACGGCGTGGAATGGATGACCCTTGAGAAGGAAAAAGGCAAATACACCTTTGATCCTTCGCCGAATGATTACATGGCGAAGCTTGCGGAGAATGACCTTAAAGTACTTCTGGTCGCGGCTTTCAATAACCCGTTTTACGACAACAATGGCACGCCTTATACGGATGCGGGCAGAAAAGGGTTTGCTGAATACGCCAAGGCCTATGTGGGGAGATATAAGGATCAGATTATTGGGCTGAATGTGTACAATGAATTCAATGGCGGCTTTGGCAAACGGGGCAACAGTCCTGCCAATTCGCAGCCGGACTATTACTTCAAGCTGATGAAGGAGACCTATAACGCAGTAAAGCCGGCATATCCCGATGTGCCAATTGTAGGCATCGTCTCTGCAGGCATCGATCTGAACTGGATCGAAGGCGTGTTCAAAGGTGTGGGAGAAGGCGAGGACAAAAACGCCGGTCTGAACTATCTGGATGCCATGTCCATACAGAAATACATGGTCCCGAACACTCCGGACGAAATATTCGACCCGATGGCAGACCTGAAAACGTTGATTAAGCAATACAATGATGATGAGCTTGTGCCGATCTGGGTGACGGAATTTGGTATACCGACGCATCAATCTACCAAAGGAGTCGATGAGAAGACACAGGCCAACTATTTGCTGCGGGCATTTGTGTTGGGACTGGGGCACGGAGTGGAGCGGATGGCCTGGTACGATTTTATGAATGATGGGCTGCAACCTGATTACAATGAAGACAATTTTGGTTTGGTCCGGCATAAGAATGATCTGATGGGAGCCTACACGCCAAAACCGGCTTATGCGAGCTACGCGGCCACAAGTAGGCAGCTTGCCGATGCGGTTTTCCAGAAGATCGAGTCATTCGGCAGCGTGATCAGCAGCCATCGGTTCACGAAGGATGGCGAAGCTCTTCGGGTCGTCTGGGCCCAACAAGAAACCCAAGCTGTTATCGAAACGAACAACAATCTGGAAATTACGGATCTGATGGGCAACACGGAGATCTATACGCCGTATAACGGCAAAATTTATATGACACTGTCGGGGGAACCTTTCTATATCAAAGGAAGCATAGACAGGATCGTACAGGACGATACTTTTGCAGTTGCCGGCGAGCAAGCGGCAATAGGTGATCCGTATACATTCACGGTAACCATGAACAACAAAACCGGACCTCAGCAGCTGGCTGTAACTGCAAAGATGCAGGAAAACAGATATTCGCTTGCGGCTGCGCAGGGGCAATCAGCAGAGCTTTCTCTGACCATTGGCGAGACGCGGGAAGGCTTCCGTTCGGTAGCGGTTCATTTGTTGGACGGAGCAGGCAACAAGATCGGCAAGCTGCGGCATGAGGTTGCAACCGGCATATCGCATAAGGTTACAATTAGACCAGCGCTGCTGCAGAATGAAGGATCATTGACTCAAATATTGAATGTAAATGTAGAAAACTTTAGAGAAGCTGCAGAACTTACTGTCAACAACATAACCTGGAAAGTTGGCGGACAATCCGGCCAAGAGCTTGTTAACACGACTATACAGCCGGGCGGCAAACAGTTATTTAGCATCGCGCTTGACCCGATTTCTCTTGGAGGGGACCAGCAGGCATCCATTCGCGTTGAGTTTGCTCAGCAAGACCCCTATGTGTATACAGGAAATTTCAGCTTTAATCCGGTCAACCGGGGCACGATTGCGATCAACGATCATATCGAGCCGGAGATTGATGTTCTTCCACCTACAATCGACTTGTCGCAAGGGAAACCCGTGTTGTTGTCCGGTCATACCGGCAGCATTGAAGTGAGAGGGCAAGTTTGGCTGCACTACGATCAGGATCAGTTATATTTGACTGCAAAAATAAAGGATGATGTTCATGCGGCGCCGGCCTCCGGAGCTGACATATGGAATAATGACAGTATCCAGTTTGCCTTGTCTCCCGGAATTCCCGGTGAAAGCCTGGGCTGGTATGAATATGGCATATCGGATACGCTTGGTGGCCCGCAAATTTATCGCTGGACGACGATGGGAGAATTGCCGGCAGGGCCGGTATCTAACGGCAAAGCTGCGGTAACGAGGGATGAAGAGCAGAAGCTGACGATCTATAAGCTTGCTCTGCCTTGGTCGGAACTGACGCCGATTCGGCCCGGGCGCGGAGATGTGATGAGCCTATCGCTGCTTGTGAATGATAACAACGGCGCTGGCAGAAGAGGCTGGATGGAATGGGGCTCCGGTATTGGCCTTGAGAAGAGACCAAGTCAGTTCCGGTCGATGCAGTGGATGTTCAATCAGGCAATTCCAACCGCCCAAGATGACGCTTATACCGTTAAAGCCGGCCAGAATGTACAAGGAAGCCTGCAAGCGGAGCATGTAGAAGGGACTAAGCTTACTTACGAAATAGTGGCAAACGGCAAGAAAGGGACAGCCGTGCTTACTGATGCGGCTGAGGGTAAGTTTGTCTACACAGCGGATGCTGCTGTCTCGGGAGAGGATACGTTTACGTTCCGGGTATATGATGGTTTTGAATATTCCAATCTTGCGACTATAAAGGTCGATATTGAAAAAGCGGTTGTAACTCCGCCGTATCAGGGAGGATCTGGTCCGAGTTCTAATATTTCGCATACGGGTCAATTGTATTTGCCGGGCAAGGCAGCAGGGGAAGTAAGCCTGGGCAATATCGCCAAGCTGATCATTGCCGAGGGCACGACAGACCAAAGCACGAAGCTGTTGCTGCTGGAGCTGGATGATAAGGAGATCATCGACTATGCCAGTATGTTGCGCCAACTGCTTAGTCCGATCGTCGATGTACAAGGGGAGCCGGAGGTTAAACTGAATAAGCCGGCGCTCTTGAGTCTTGCATTCGACAAGAAGAAGCTGGGAGAATCACAATATCCGTCTATTTGGCAGTACGACGAAAAGCAGGAGAAATGGATTGAAGTCGGCGGGGAAGCGGATGGCGATATGATTAAGGCGGAGATCGGCAGTTTTGGGAAATTTGCTGTATTTGCCATGGATCGGACGCCAGGGCAGCCAGAGCAAGTCATATTGACCGACATCAAAGGGCATTGGGGACAAGTCTGGATCGAAAAGGCAACACAGCTTGGAATTGTGCAGGGCTATAGCAATCATACCTTCCAGCCTGATAAAGCGGTAAGCCGCCAGGAGTTGATATCTATGCTGGTTCGTGCTCTTGATCCGTCGGATGAAACAGCCGCGCTTGACTTTGCAGATCAAAAACAAATCGGTGCATGGGCAGCTGATGCAGTGAAGTCTGCTGTGCAAGCCGGCTGGATTAATGGCTATAGCGATGGCAGCTTCCGCCCGCAGGCCAATATGACGCGGGCCGAGATGACGGCTGTTATTGTCCGTGCAATGAATCTTCCGGTGAAAAACGGCGGAAATACCGGATTCGCGGATGACGAGCTCATTCCGGTCTGGGCCAAAGGTTACGCTGCTACAGCGGCAGAGAGCGGTCTGATCGAAGGCCGCGGAGGCAACCGTTTCGTAGCAGACGGCATTGTCACCCGGGCTGAAGCGGCAGTGATTATCGTCAGATTGTTAGAAACGAATGAAAGGTTGCAGCAGTAAAAGTTGAAAGAAGCTGTTCATGAACCGAATCGTTCATGAACAGCTTCTTGTGCTTTTGGTAGAATAACCCTTATGATTTGATAACCGAAAGCAGATGCTCGGCGAGACGATCCCAAGTCTCGGTAATACCTTGCTCCATGCCCATTTCGATAACGGTCTTCAAAGCATCCTCGGAATGGAATATGGACTGGCTTCTAACGATTGTTTTGCCATCTGCCTCTTCGAAATGCAATATAACTTCACTTGGAGGCAGCTCCGTTGATTCATTACCCTCAGCGTCTGAGAAATAATCAACGTATACAATTTTTTCTCCTGCTGCAATCTCTTTGTAAACCGCTTTGCCCCATGATTCAAAGCCGTAAAAATCGCCTTGGTTTTTATCCATGCATTTCATGCAATAATGCCAGGAGCCGCCCGGTCTAAAATCAACATTGCAATGGGTAAGCGTCCATCCACGAGGCCCCCACCAATTTTTCAGATGCTCCGCTTCTGAAAAAGCTTTGAATACGAGCTCTTTGGGCGCATCGAAAATGCGCTCTAACATAAACGCTTGGCCTTGAGCCTTCGTCAACATAATTTTAGGGAGCTGCACCTCAAGCCTGTCTAGAGTAGACTGTGCTCCTTCTATCGCTCCATATTGCTTGACAGATTGCTCCAGCTCTTCGATGGATTTGAACTGCATACGCATCGTAAGCTGAGTTGACTGGCCTTCTTGGCCGAAAGTTACAGTTACCCGGAACTGTTCATCATCTGTATCGTCCCCATGAGCATACTCGAGATATTCAGGGGATTCTACTTTGATAAAGGTGATCTTGTTGTTGTAATCATTACCATCAGGCCCGTGCATAACATAACGCCATACTCCGCCAGGCTGAATATTGATTTCCTGCACTGTGGTCGTAAATTGTTTTGGTCCCCACCATTGAGGCAAATGCTTAGGGTCAGTCCAAGCTTTAAATACAAGCTCTCGTGACGCATGGAAACTGCGGGAAATAATCAATTCGCGGCCTTCAACTTTTACTGCGGTTTTGCTCGTTGCATCATTTTTTGTTGTCATTTTCATTCACTCCCAAATAAAATAATTTGAATTTGTGTGCAATCATGACTTAAGTGTCTTCTTTTTCCTTGCTCTGCAGCTCTTTTAAATAATCGTCTAAGCGGTCGAATCTTTCATCCCAAACACGGTGCCATGACTCCAGCCATTGCTCCATTTCCTTAAACGGTTCCTGTCGCAGCTTATAAAATCGTTTATTGGCTTCGGCATTTACTTCGACAAGACCGGCTTCGCTTAGTACGCGAAGATGCTTGGAGGCTTGCGGCTGCCGCAGTCCAGTTCGTTCTGCGATATCCCCAACAGTGAGTGGGCCATCCCGCAAAAGTTCAACGATTTGAAACCGGCTTGGTTCAGCAAGTGCTGCAAAAATCGAAATGTCCATTGTTTACAGCTGTCTCACTCCTCATTTCCATTCAATAATATCGTAATAAGAATATACCATAAAGGGAATATTCCTGTAAAGGAATATTATAAAAAGTCAAAAGACAAGTCAGATTGAGGCAAAATATTAAATATGAATAGTTGTTTTAAGAATAGATAGCTGTAATGATGTGATCTGGATAGCACGTTGCAAGACTGTTTATAGAAAATGGAGAGGTCCTCTTTTATTGTGAAAGGGAGATGTACATGAATTTCAGCTATGTAAATCTCAACACTTATATGAAGGAGGAGTAAAGACTGTATGAAAGGAAGCTTATGGAGAAAAAGTATTGCAATGCTGCTGTGTATAGTGCTGCTCATTCCAAGTATCCCATGGATTGGCGGTAATGCAGAAAAAAGCTTTGCCTCTGGCCCGGCCAACTTGATTTCGAATGGCAGCTTTGAAATGCTCGACGGCAGCAGTAATCCGAGCCATTGGGAAACGTATACTTTCACAGGTACGCCTCAATATGGGGTTACGAACTCCGAGTCCAAGGAAGGTGAACATTCTTATCAGATTCGTGCAAGCGAGCAAGCGAGAGGGCAAGTCAGGCAAGTTGTTCATTTGACAAGCGGACAAGCAGGTAAAGATTATGTGTTTCAGCAATGGGTAAAAACAGAAGATATCATATCTACGGGCCGTGTTTATGCGAGAGTTCAAATGTATGACAGCGGCGGCACTAGAACCGTGCTTGTTGAAAGCAGTGTTTTGCGGGGAACGAATGATTGGACGCTTATTCAAAAGCAGATTTATATACCGGAAGGAACTGTGAGAATCATGTGGGAAGGTTTCTTAGAAAATTCAACAGGGACTGCATGGTTTGATGATATTCAGTTATATGAATATGCGGCACCGGCAGAGCTTCTTGTAAATGGCGGCTATGAAACAATGAACAATGGTGCCAGCCCGCCGTGGACCACTTATACATTTTCAGGAAGTCCGGTATATTCGGTTGATCAAACGATTGCAAGAACAGGAAGCAACGCTTATAAAATAGAAGCGGACAGCATGAGCCGGGGAGCGCTTATTCAGAGTATCGTTTTGTCTGCCAGTCAAAAAGGAAAGCAATACCGGATGCAGCAATGGGTTAAGACGGAAGATTATACTGGCAAGGTATATTATAGAATTCAGGTCTACGATCAATCGAACACTCGCATTGCCTATATCGAATCAACTTCCCTTGCTGCAGCGGAGGACTGGACATTAATAGAAAAGGTGGTAGACATTCCAGCGGACGCACACAAAGTCACTTGGGAAAGTTTTTACGAAAATGGGACTGGAAAAGTTTGGTTTGATGATTCCAGTATGCTGCAGTGGATTCCGATTGATGGAATCAAGTTACTAGAGGAGCAGGTCATTCTACTGCCAGGCGAAACAAAATCATTAAGCCTTCAAATTTCACCTGAAGACGCCGTGGAGACATTAATTTCATGGGAAAGCTCGAATCCAGCCGTTGCAACTGTATCGGATGGTGCAGTGACGGGTCTTTCTGATGGGATCGCACTAATAACAGCCAAAACAGAAGGGACCAATAAGGGGAAATCGGCTGTTGCTGTTGTCTATGTGGGTGAACCATCTGGAATTACGGTATCGAATGTTCAAGAAACCGTTCTGCAAGGAGGATTTGTAAGCGGTGCCATCGAAGCGGAATCAGCGGATGAAGGCTTGCTTGCCTATGAGTTATTTACAGAGCCTGCACATGGTCTGGCATATTTAACGGCTGATGGAAAATGGGAGTATTATCCTGATCCATCCTTCACGGGGGAAGACAGCTTTTATGTAACTGTTAAAAATGAAGCTGGCGATCTGGCTGCCGCTAGAGTAGCTATTACGGTTACACCAGTCCATAAGCCGCCACAATTGGAGGAAGGGATCTACCCGACGAATAAAAACACTGCAGTTTCCGGTACATTAAAAGCGCTTAGCAATCATCCGGAAGGTTTGCAGTATGAAGTAGAGCAGCAGCCAGCCAATGGACAGCTCGTTATGGACGGCCTAGGAAGCTGGACGTATACGCCAAATCAAGATTATGTAGGAAATGATACTTTCTACGTGCGTGTGACCAGTTCTTTAGGAGGGAGCTCCTCAACTTACATTCATGTATACACGGCTCCAACAGCAGAAGAAATTATTGCCGAGCTGAAGGCGGAGCAGCCGAACAACAGCCATCCGAGATTGATGGCAACTGCCGATGATTTTGCACGTATCCGTCAGCAATTGGCTGATAATAATCCACAAATGAAGGAGTGGTTCAAGTTTGTAAAATCGCAGGCAGATGCCATGTTGTCCGAGCAGCCGCGCGTTTATAACAAGCCGGACGGCTTGCGTCTCGATACAACCTCAGCAACGAGAATCGCAACACTGGCATTTGTCTATCAAATTACAGAGGACGATAGCTATGCGCAAAGAGCCTGGCAAGAGCTGGAGCATGTGTCTAGCGCCGCATATCCCGATTGGAGTCCCGGCCACTTTCTGGATACGGCAATGATGACCCACGGGGTGTCGCTAGGATATGACTGGCTTTACCATGTGCTTACAGAGCAGCAGCGGGCAACGATTCGCGAGGCGATAGCTGACAAAGGATTAACGCCGGCAGTGCCTATGTATTTGAACAAAACCTACTGGTGGGTTTATAACCGCGACAATTGGAATTTTGTATCGAATGCAGGGATGACGCTTGGCGCTCTTGCCATCGCCGATGAGGAGGAGGAGCTTGCCGGGCTGATTTTAAGGGAAGCCTTCAAATCGATTCAGTTTGGGCTGCCGCAGTATGCACCCGACGGTTCGGCAACTGAGGGGCCTGCTTATTGGGAATACGGTACAATGTATCTCATTTACTTTCTTTCTTCATTAAATAGTGTATTTGGTCATGATTTTGGCTTTTCAGAAAGAGAAGGAATAGCCGAAACTGCTGAATATCCGATTTACATTGCGGGACCGAAAGGGGCATTCAATTATTTTGACAATGGCAGCTCCTTAATCCCAGGCAGACTTTTGCTTTGGTTCGCAGAGCATTTTAACAAGCCTGAATATACCTGGTACCATCAGTTTGCAAGCGGGGCTTCGATTAATCCTGGCTTATACGATATGCTTTGGTATCGTGAAGGAAGCTATGGAGCAGCACCGCCAGCAGATTTGGATCATCATTTTATTCTTCCCAAGGCTGTCACTATGAGAAGCAGCTGGAATGATCCGAATGCTTTGTTCGTTGGCTTCAAAGGAGGGGAAAACGGCGCGCCGCACGGCGATCTTGACACGGGCTCATTTGTCTTTGATGCGAATGGGGTTCGCTGGGCGCTGGATCTGGGTTCGGAAAATTATAACTTGCCGGGCTATTGGGATATGAGTGAAACCGGATTGAGATGGACCTATTACCGTAAACGTGCGGAAGGCCATAATACACTCGTCATACAGCCGTCTGCCGGTGTAGATCAGTCCGCAAGCTCTATATCAGAAATTACGCGAACATCGTTCGAATCCAGCGAGGGAGCATTTGCAATTGCTGATTTGACGCCAGCTTATCAAAAATCTGCCGTATCTGTGAAGCGGGGGACAGCGCTTATTGATCATCGCCGTCAATTTCTCGTACAGGATGAGGTCAAGCTGAAGGTGCCTTCCGAGCTGTATTGGTTTATGCATACGCGTGCCGACATTGAGTTAAAGCAGAATGGGACGATTGCCTTGTTGAGTCAAGATGGACGGCAGCTTGCAGTCGAGATTTTAAGTCCGGTCAATGCTTCCTTTAGCGTTATGCCTGCCGAGCCCCTGCCAACTTCATTGAATCCGGCCGGCCAAACGAGGAATGTCGGTGTTCAGAAGCTGGCAATTCATTTGGAGGAAGTGAAGGAGGCTGCGATTACTGTTCGTATGACGCCAATAATAAACGGTGATTTGTCGATGCTCGACGATGTGCCGGTCGTTCCGCTGGATGAGTGGGAGATTGAGGCCGGGGAAATTGCAGTGCTCAGCGGCTTGGCAATTGATGGAGTGCCGTTGGCTGATTTTCAATCGGATCGATATGTTTACGATGTGGAGCTGCCGCGTGATCGTCAAACCGTACCTGTTGTTACAGGTACAAGCAGCCAATTTGAAGTAAGTGTACAGCCTGCTGCACAGCTTCCAGGTACGACCATCATTAAAGTAAAAGACCCGAATGCTCAGAAAAAACCGGCTGTATATTACATCGTGTTTAAGCAGACGGTGGATCAGACTATGCCGCCGGAGGATAGAAAAATTATTCCTGCCGGTGTGACGGCAAGTACACATGACGGGAATGTGCCGGAAAATACGCTCGACAATAATTTTAATACGCGCTGGTCGGCTGAAGGCGATCAGTGGATACAATATGACTTGGGCGGGCTGAAAAAGGTGGCCGCTCTGGCAGTCGCATGGTATCAAGGCAATATAAGGTCCAGCTATTTTCAAATTGAACTGTCTGAGGATGGAATAGCATGGAGCAAGGTTTTCGACGGATTCAGCTCGGGCAGCAGTATTGAGCTTGAATTGCATTCTTTTTCACCTGTAACCGCACGATACGTGCGCATAAAAGGATACGGCAATACATCCAACGCCTGGAACAGTATTGCGGAGGTGGCTATATTCGGTCCTGCTGCAGATGCTGGGCCTCCTGATACAGAAACTCCCGGAGGGGGAAATGAGAATGGCAGCAATGGGGGAGACACCGATGATGGTGATGGCGATAATTCCAGCGGCTCGAAAGAAAATGAAAACGAGAGCGAATCAGCGGTTGAAAATGGAGCAACATTTAATGACATTAAAAATCATTGGGCTGAAAGCTTAATTAAGCGTGCCGCGGCTTTAAACTTAATAAATGGTTTTCCTGACGGCACATTCAGACCGAATGACGATGTGACAAGGGAGCAATTTACAGTCATGCTAATGAATGCGTTGAAGTCTGATAGTACGAAGGGAGGAATTTCATTTGCCGATCATGCATCAATAAGCTCTTGGGCGCGGGAATCCGTTGAGAAAGCAATTCATGCAGGCATAATAAGCGGTTATGAGGATGGAACTTTCAGACCGGCGGCGTATATTACACGTGCACAGCTTGCTGTTATGATTGCTCGTGCACTCGATTTGCCGGCAAAAAAGGATAGTACAGGGAGCTATACCGATTATCATGATATTCCAAAATGGGCGAGAGAAAGCGTAAACGCTGTTCATGAAGCTGGCATTATGCAAGGACGCGGCAATAAACAGTTTATTCCTAATGGGCATGCAACCCGTGCAGAAGTCATCACAGTATTGCTTCGTATGCTTGAAGTCCAAAAATAGCAACTAGCAAATGAAAAGGGAATGCACAGCGATCAAGTTCAAAAAGGCTGAAGCAGGGATAGCCCCTGTTTTCAGCCTTTTTGCTGTAAACGCCTATTCAATCAATTTTAATCCAATAACAGAAAAAAGAACGAGGGCGATAAAAAACACTCTTTTTTTACTGCGCGATTCATGAAATACTACTATGCCGACGATGGCGCTGCCGATCGTGCCTATTCCAGTCCAAACGGCATATGCAGTGCCCATTGGCATAGATTCCATGGCAAGAGCAAGAAACAGGAAGCTGATCGTAAAACCGGCAATCATAATGAAATAATTTTTAATCGTTCCTGCTTGACTGATTCTAGCTATTCCAGAAACGCCTACAACTTCAAATAATCCAGCCAAAATGATATATATCCAGCTCATTTGCTTACTCCTGCTCCTTTCTCGTTAGCATTACTTGTTTCTTGTGCCTGCGAATGCTCGTCTGTAACAAGCTTCAGTCCGATGATTCCAATAAGCAGAACAATAATGAGTATAATTTTGCCCCAGCTGAATGGCTCCCCGAATATGGTCATTTCGGATACGACCGTTCCTGCGGTGCCGATGCCAACGAAAACGGCATATGCTGTGCTAGTAGGCAAAAATTTGCTGGTGTGTATAAGCAATCCAAAGCTGACGAGTATGGCGATGACTGTCATACCCCAAAGCAGCACAGAATCGGCATGCTTTAATCCTACAACCCACATAATTTCAAAAAAGCCTGCAACAATTAGCAAAATCCAGTACACATTTCGATTTACAGTCATAGCTGCTCTCCCTTTCTATTTTGTAGCCGCGAATAATCGCGTCGCACACGAGTGGATACTTGCAAATATTTTTATAGGATGCGCAAAAAACAAAAAAAGCCTCGAGAAATATCACGATGATATCTCCCGGGCTTTTATCCCTCCGTGTTAACGCGGCTATTACGCGTGTTTTCTCTCGGACCAGGCCAGCCGTGGATGACTGCGGAACCCTAGAAAACTGTTTACCTCATTCGTACCGCCATTATATTATGATTTTCAGCAGGGGTCAACTTGTTTTTTAAGCTTTTTTGGGCTAGAGACTACAGCAGTTAACTAGTGTATACTAGATGGATAATCAATACGATTTTAACAAGATAGGAATTGTGATTGCAGTGAAGCGATTTAAAAAATTTTATATAGAAACGACGAGCATTTGCAATTTATCCTGCACCTTTTGTCCGCCTACTCAGCGTGCCAAAGGGTTTATTTCTGTTGCAGATTTCAGTAAAACGCTGGATCAGGTCAAGCCCTTTACCGACTATATTTATTTCCATGTGAAGGGCGAGCCGCTTTTGCATCCGAAGCTTGACCAATTGCTCGATATTAGCCATGAGAAGGGCTTTAAAGTAAATATTACGACTAATGGCACGCTGATTGCGAAAAATAAGCATAAGCTGCTCGGAAAACCTGCACTGCGCCAGATTAATTTTTCCTTGCACAGCTTTGACGGGCATCCCGGATCTAAGGATAAGGAAGGCTATCTGTCGCAAATTTTAGATTTTGTCCGAGAGGCAAATGCCGCCAGCAACTTGATTGTTTCGTACAGATTGTGGAATCTCGACATGGACAATGAGCTAAATCAGCAAAAGCAAAAAAATCGCGAACTGCTGGCGATGATAGAAAAGGAATATAGCCTGGATTATCAGATAGAAGAGCGCTTCAAGCCAGGCACTGGCGTCAAAATTGCTGATCGCATTTATTTGAATCAGGATCCTGAATTCGATTGGCCTGATCTGGCTGCTCCAGCAGACGAGGGAAAAGGCTTTTGCTACGCGCTGCGCAATCAGGCTGGAGTGCTGATCGATGGAACTGTGATTCCCTGCTGTCTGGATGGTGAAGGTATTATCAACTTAGGCAACGTGCATGAACAGAGCTTTTCGGACATTATTGATGGAGAGCGGGCAACGCGGATTTATGACGGCTTCTCAAGAAGAGAAGCCGTTGAGGAGCTTTGCAAGAAGTGCGGCTATCGGAAGCGATTCGGCTAATCACATCGATTGGCGGACAGGGGCAGCATAAATGCTGTTTTTCCCGGAGCACAGGCTGCTGATAAGACAAGCTGCCAGCAAATATAAGGCTGCATCCGTGCCAAACAATTCTAGGCCAAGCACAAATGCGGCGAGCGGCGCTTTCGTGGCAGCGCCAAACATGGCAGAAAGGCCGATTGCCGCCAAAAACGAAGGCGATGTGCCTATTAGCGGAGCAAGCGCGCTGCCAAGCGTTGCGCCTATAGCGAATAATGGCGTAACCTCGCCGCCGATAAAGCCTGCTGCCAGTGTTATAACAGTAAATATGAGTTTGAGGGCGAACCATTGTGCTGCTGCCGGCTGATCGAATGCTTGCTCGATTAAGGGAAGCCCTAAGCCAAGGTAAGCTCTGGTGCCCAGTGCATAGACAAGTGCAATGATGATGATTCCCCCTGCGAAGCTTCGCCAAGCCGTATGCGGCAAATAGGCTTGAAACAGTCTTTTCAAGCTGGAGAGTGCTTTTTTAAACAGCCAGGCAGCTGCGCCAATCGCTGCTGAGGCTGCTATAAGCTTGATTAAAATTATGAAATTAAAATGAGGTACTAGGCTAATAAAGTAATGCTGATGCTTTGCGCCCCAGAGCAGACATACGAAATGGGCGGTATAACTGGCTGCAAGGCAAGGGATGATAGCGTGAAGGCGCTGCTTGCCTCTGGCTGCAGCCTCCAATGCGAAAACAGCCGCTGCCAGCGGCGTTCCGAATAAGGAGCCGAAGCCTGCGCTAATGCCGGCAAGCAGCAATAGTCTGATCTGTTCTGCGTTTAAATTGCCGACAGCACCAAGCCAGCTGGCAGCTCCGCCGCCCATTTGCATCGCTGTCCCTTCCCGGCCTGCGGAACCGCCAAATAGATGGGTGATCAATGTTCCGCCAAGTACAAACGGCACGATGCGAAAGGGAACGCTGCCTCGCCCGGTCTGAATCTGTTCAAAAATAAGCGCATTGCCGCGGCTTGTATCTTTGCCAAATTTAATATAAGCATACGATACAAGTGCTCCTCCAAGCGGAAGCAGCCAAAGCAGCCAATGATAAGTGTTTTGCATACTGGTGACCCATTCTAAGCTAACCAGAAAAAAAGCAGATAGAGTACCTGCCAGCAAGCCTGCTGCAATCGTGTATAGCATAAATTTAATATGATTCATATGACTAGGTTCTCCTTTGCAATTTCAATTGTATTATACACAAATTTTCACTAGTAGTTGAAGCATTTTCGCCAAAAATAAGGTATGTACATGAACAGATTCCATTCGATGGGAAGGTTCATCTTAAAGGAGAAACAGAGAAGTGAAGCTTAACCATTATCCGTTTGACTATGACCATAAGCAGCCGTTTATTCAGCAGGCTAGCGATTGGATTGCAGATGTTTTTTATGAAAAGCTGCCAGAATCAGGCTTTGAAGTGCGTGATGAGCAAATTTATATGGCGTTTCAGTTGGAACGCGCGTATGCGGATCGTGAGATTATTTTTGCCGAGGCTGGTGTAGGCACAGGAAAAACGCTAGCTTATTTGTTATATGCAATCAGCTACGCGCGCTATAGCGGAAAGCCGGCAATTATAGCGTGTGCAGATGAGTCCTTAATTGAGCAGCTCGTAAAAGAGGAAGGCGATCTTGCCAAGATAGCCAAGCATTTGGATTTTCAAATTGATGCCAGACTCGCGAAATCTAAAGATCAGTATCTGTGCTTGGAAAAGCTTGATGAAGCTAGAGGCGAAGAGGAGAATGAGCTGTTCGCGGACCGCTTGTTCGACATATATGAAGGGCTGCCAGATTTTGTTACGAAGCCGACTACGATGCAAAGCTTTTATCCGTACGGAGATCGCAGAGATTATCCGGATTTAAGTGATAAGGAATGGTCGAGGATTGGCTGGGATGTATTTCAGGATTGCTTCGTCTGCGATCGCAGGCATCGCTGCGGACAAACGCTGTCGAGAGATTATTACCGTAAAACAGCAGATGCCATTATTTGCTCGCATGATTTTTATATGCAGCATGTATGGACATTTGAATCACGCAAGCGTGAAGGACAGCTTCCATTGCTGCCGGAACACAGCTCGGTTGTATTCGATGAAGGGCATCTGCTTGAAACCGCGGCTCAAAAAGCATTGACCTATAAGCTCAATCATGATGTGTTTGAAGAAATTGTTGTTCGTCTGCTGCAGGGTGAAATTCGAGAATCACTCGCACTTGCGATTGAGGAAGCGATATCGGCCAGTGAACGCTTGTTTCAACAGTTGGAGCAGTCTAGCAGGCAGGTTGAAGCATCTGACCGAATGGAGATTTTATGGAGTGACAGGCTGACAAAAGAGCTGCATCAATTTCATGCCGCTATTAACGAGATTGAAGAGCAGCTTGTGTATGAAGGCGGCATGTTTACGATCGATTCTTATCAGCTCAAAATTGTCGAAGAGCATTTGGATACGATTCAGCAAGCTTTGTCACAATTTCGGCAGCCTGTACAGCCTATTAGCTGGGCAAGCAAGGACAAATTAGGATTGTCGCTTATCATTATGCCCAAAAAAGTAAAGGAAATGCTAAAGGAGTACGTGTTTAACGGCACGATGCCGATCGTATTTTCCTCTGCTACCTTATCTGTTAACGGTGATTTCAAGCTGCTTGCCGATGCGCTTGGCATCGGAAGCCATCTATCCTTCACCGTTCAGTCGCCATATGATTATGATGTGCAAATGAAGCTTTCCATCATGAAGCAGCCAGCCATATCCTTAGCGGAAAAATCCCGAAAAACGATTGAGCTGATAGAAAAAAATGGTGGCAGCACACTCGTCCTGTTTTCCTCGCAGCAGCAGCTTGAAGTGTTTAGACAATATTGTTATTCTAATGCCGAGTTGAGCGGTATGCTGTTTGAAGGCACACAGGAAATCAGTCATTTAATTAAACAGTTTCAAATGGATAAAAGCAGCGTGCTTTGCGCTTCTACCTTGTGGGAGGGCCTTGATATTCCGGGTCCTGCATTGACACAGGTCATTATTTGGGATCTGCCGTTTCCGCCTAATGATCCTGTCTTTACAGCGCTGCGTGCGGAAGCGGAGCAGTCGTTCGAGCAAATTGATATGCCTTATATGCTGCTGAGATTGCGGCAAGGCATCGGCCGGTTGATTCGGGCGCGCGAGGATGCCGGTCAAATCGTATTGCTGTCCGAGCAGTTAATGGATGATGCGATGTTGAATAAAATCATTCAAATAATGCCAGTATCCCGGTATTCTCTCTGCTAAACACCTATAAATTTAATAGCATTAATAAATTGTCTGAAAAAAAATAATAAATAGCGAAAAAATATTTTTTAAGGACTGAAAATCCACTAATATCAACAGTTTTCCTATTACAGGAAAGCTGTTTTTTTATTATTTTTAAGCACTTTTTTTAAAATGACAGTCTTAGCTTGGACGTTGCCACATATACTCTTCCAAGACCGATCTTCTTAAATAAATTTAGGAAAGAGGTACTTGATATGAGAAAAATGATCAATCATCCAATAAGTATAATGACTATTTGTTTATTGCTAGTGATAACCCTTTTGCTTAATCCGCCTCACCGCACTGAATCCGCCCATCTGGAAACATCGAGCTCAGTCATGGAGGAAGTTCCTGCTAGTGAGGCTGTTCATATTGACGTAGCGCATCATAGCGATTGGAAGCCAGCCTGGTTAGCCGCCTTTCAAAAGCTGAATAATGCATGGAATAAAATTTATGAGGAAAATGATGAGGAAGACGATAATAGAGCTCTAGCGGATGAAAGCATAACGATGGATGAGGCATATTCAAGCTTGTATGCTGAAACGATCACAGAGAGTTTAGATAAAGTATTGCAAAGGAATGAAATTACATATAACGAGAAAACAGAGATTGCCGGCAGCCTTCCATCCTTTATGGTTGAAGTTACAGCTTACTTTTTGAATATACGGGAGCAGGGTCATGCCGATTCTAAAATACTTAAAACGGTGAAGCAAGGCGACCAGCTCACTATTGTAAGCGAGCTTGAAAATGGCTGGCTTGAGCTGGAGTCGGATGGATACATAAATGGAAATTATGTGAAACGGATTGAGCAAGCAGAAGAGGGAGCATTAGAACAGCGTGAAATGAACAAGCCAGTTACGATTCAAAGCTATACGGAAGCAGTATCGTCGGCAACAGACCAGCATCCTCAGCAGCTGTCTGCCAAGCTGAAGAGCGAAGCTTTGCCTAAAATTGTGAAAACCGTTCAAAAAGACAAAAAGGCCAATCAGCCTACCTCGACGGTTGACCAGGCTTCCGGTCTTACGAGCGAGCAAATTGAAAAGCTGTTTGGAGATTCAGCTCTGGCAGGCCATGGGCTTGGCGAGGCTGTGCTTGAAATGGAAGTGAAGTACGGCGTTAATGCTTTTTTCACGGTAGCGGTGATGAAGCTGGAGAGCGGTCACGGCAAAAGTAAGCTTGCCAAGCAGAAAAATAACTTGTTCGGATTGAATGCCATTGACGGTGACGGGTTTAATAAAGGCTTTAGTTTTAAGACGAAAAGCGACAGTGTGGAGAAGTTTGCGCAGCTGATTTCAAAAAATTATGTGGGCAAAGGCTTGGATACCATTGAAAAGGTGGCTAAAAAGTATTGTCCAACTAATAGTAAATGGCCTTCATTAGTGAAGTCCATTATGAAGAGTGACTACAAAAAAGCTATCCTTCATTAGCTTTTTAATATAGCATGAAAAACAATGCTCGTCTGCGTAGTGGGACGAACCATAAAACAGGGATATCGGTTGTTGTTGCCGATATCCCTGTTTATTATATGCCTTGGAGCGGGGCACGTTTATCCCTGGGCTAGGTTATGCACATGCTCTTCGCATTCAGGCGAGCAGTAATGATTATATTGCTGTTCGCAATTATCGCATACAATATGCTGGCGATGACAGGTATCATCCGCGCAATTAATATACGTTTCTGCAGGAGTGCCGCAATGATAGCATTTGCCGACAACTACCGCTTCATCAGTATGATTAATATCTACAGAAATACGCTCATCGAATACGTAGCATTTGCCGTCCCACAGTCTGCCCTTTACTTCATCATCTTTGCCGTACGTTACGATCCCGCCTTCCAGCTGATATACATCAGTGAAGCCTTCACTTAGCATAACACCTGTAAGCTTCTCGCAGCGGATGCCTCCCGTACAATAAGTCAAAATGGGCTTGTCCTTATAGTCTTGCATATTTTCACGCAGCCACTTCGGAAATTCCTTGAATGTTTCCAGCGTAGGCTTAATCGCGTTGCGGAAATGACCCAGATCATATTCATAATCGCTGCGTCCGTCGAGGACAATGACGTCTTCGCGCTGCAAATAATCATGAAATTCCTTGGGCGATAAGCGCTTGCCGCTCAAGCTGTTTGGATCTAAAGGCTTTTCATACCGCAAAGTGACGAGCTCTTTTTTGTGCCTTACAAAAATTTTGCGGAAAGCATGCTTATCCGCTTCGTCAATTTTGAAAACCATATCGGCAAACAGAGGGTTGGCATGCATATGCTGCATATATTGCTCTGTTTGCTCATAAGTGCCTGATAAGGTGCCGTTAATGCCCTCATCCGCAATTAAAATTCTGCCTTTTACGCCAAGCTCCTTGCAATAAGTCAAATGCTCAGCTGTAAAGCTTGCAGCATCGGGAATTGGAACAAATTTATAGTACAATAAAACGCGGTAACCGCCTTTTTGTGTCATTGGGTAAACCTTCCTATCTTTATCATATTATTATTTCTATGATAGAACTGTTTGCGCTGATTTTCAACACTTGGTTAATAATAGAAAGAGATTTGTCGATTTATGCATTGATCTTTATCTGTGCTATAATGAAATAATTCTTGGCAACTGCCATTTCATTCTAGTTATGCATTCGGATGAAGGAAGGTCGTATTTTGTGATTTTTTCAACATATTCATTTATTTTTATTTTTTTGCCGATTGTTTTTTTAGGATTCAGGCTGCTTAGTCATTTTAAGCTTCATTTTTGGGCCAAGCTATGGCTCGTTATAGCCTCGGTATACTTTTACGCGCAAGGCAGCGGCAGCTTTACTATAATTTTTATTATTGATATGTGCGTCAATTTAATGCTCGGCAATTTAATGATCAAGAGTGGCAATGCCGGCAGGAATGGGCTCAAGCGATTGCTTTTGGCAGCAGGGCTGACGCTGAATATTTTATTTTTGGGCTATTATAAATATGCGAATTTTATGATCGATAATGTAAATATGATTACTGGGCAAGCTTACGGGCTTGTTAATATTGTGCTGCCGCTGGGCATATCCTTTTATACCTTCCAGTTGATTGCTTATTTGGTAGACAGTTATCGCGGTACGGCTAAGCCTACGCCAGCGATTGATTTCTTTTTATTTATTACATTTTTCCCGCAGTTGATTGTAGGTCCAATCGTTCATCATGCTGAAGTATTGCCGCAATACCAGGACAATAAGCAGCGCTTGTTCAATGCTTCCAATATTATGCTGGGGCTATTCTTGTTTTCAATTGGCTGTGCCAAAAAAATAATGCTGGCTGATCCTCTAACGAATTACTCCCAGCAATTTTTTGCTAATATTAGTGCGGGTGATACACTTACAGCCTGGTTGTCATCGGTAGGCTATACGCTTTCTTACTATTTTGATTTATCCGGTTACGCTGATATGGCGATCGGACTTGCTTTGCTGTTTAATATTCGTCTTCCGCAAAATTTCAATTCACCATATAAGGCAAGAAATTTCAGAGAATATTGGAATCGCTGGCATATGACGCTGTCGCGCTTTTTATCCGATTATGTATTTCGCAGCGTATATCGAAAGGGAAAGGGCAGCTTTAACTTCTATAGTGCTGTAATGATTACCTTTTTTGTATCCGGCTTTTGGCATGGAGCAGGCTGGGAGTTTGTTTTATGGGGCGTTATTAATGGCGTATTTGTATGCATGTCTCATTTCATGTATCGCAAAAAGTGGAAGCTGCCTTTTATTTTAGCATGGGTAATTACATTTGCGGGCGTAGTCGGCACACGTATTTTATTCGTTTCTGACAATCTTCCACATGCGCTGGAAGTGATGAAAATGATGTTTGTCTGGAAGGAATACGGCGTAGGCAGTGCTGTGTATTACCAGTTCCTTACCTTTGGCGCCTATCATCTGTATACGATTGTGCTGCTTGCTATTGCGATGATTATTGCTTTTTTTGCGCCAAATTCAAGCGAAATAACGAAGGATTTCAAGCCGCGCTATCGCTATGCCTTTGCAGCTGCCTTTCTATTAGGCATTTCATTAACGCAAATGACTTCTGTTTCTAAATTTTTATATTTTCAATTTTAAGGCTGAGGTGAGCATATGAGCTTGCGTAAATGGTTAATAGCTTTTGCAGCTGCGCTTGTCGTAGGCGGGCTGGCAGTTGGCGGCTTCAATATTATTGTCGATCCTTTTGGAGTGTTCGGTGATAAGTTTTTAAAATGGCATTCATACAATATGGTTAATAACCCGAGAGTAGCAAAAATCGCTTACTTGGACGAGCGGCATGAGCAGTATAATTCCTATATTATCGGAGGCTCCAAATCAAGCTCGATCTCTCCAGAATTGTTAAATCAATATTATGGGGATGACGCAAAATTTTACAGCATGCTGATGTATGGCGGCGATTTTCATGATTATGAAAAAACGATGTATTATATTGTAGATCAATATAAGCCTAAAAACATTGTTATTCATATGAGCTTGCAGGAGATCAGCCACTATAATGAGAAGGCGACTGACTTCAAGCAGTCTTTGCACGCCAAAGTTTCTGGCGAGTCGAAGCTGATGTTTTATTTGAAATATTTGTTGCTCAATCCGTCTTACGGCTACGATAAGCTGCAGGGATTGGCTGAAAGACAAATAGATTCCTTTGAATACGCTCAATTCATACCTGAAAACGGCGTCTACAACAAGGTTAAACGAGATGCAGAGGATGTTAATAATTTAGGTCAATATATGGATCGTAATAAAGCGGCTTTTGCTCCTTTCGGGAAGATGGAGCCAATCGCTCTGGACAATAATGTAGAGTCATTAAAGAGAATGAAGCAATATTGCGATGAGCGCGGCATCAGCTTCAGGCTGATTACAGGTGCTACTTCCGAGCAGGAGCTGAGAAGCTACAATCTTGACGATCTGAAAAAATATTGGGTAAAAATCGCCGAAGTAACGGATTTTTGGGATTTTACCGGTTATACGGGAGTTAGCGGCGACCCAAGATATTTTTATGATACGATGCATTATCGCAATTCGCTTGGCACTATGATGCTGGGATATATTTTCGAAGATGAGAATGTATACGTGCCTGCTGACTTTGGTCATTACACAACGAAGGACAATGCAGCGGCTCATGCGGAAAAGGTGTTCACAGCGCCAGCAGCGGCGGCAGCTGAAAAAACAAAAGTGCCGATTTTAGTCTATCATCATATCGATGCAGATCCTTTTGAGCCGAACTCATTAATTACGCCGCCGGATAAATTCAGAAGTGATATGCTCGCTATTGCGAAAGCGGGGTTCAATACGGTATCTATACCTGATCTGATCGATTTTGTAGACGGCAAGAAGGAGCTGCCGCCAAATCCGGTTGCAATAACGTTTGATGATGGTTACTTAAGCAATTACGAGCATGCTTTTCCAGTGTTGAAGGAGCTTAATATGAAGGCAACTATTTCGCCGATCGGCTGGTCAGCTGGACGGACGGAGCATCGCTTGCCAGGCGTTAATTTTTATCCGCATTTTACATGGGAGCAAGCAAAGGAAATGGTTGATTCGGGCTTGGTCGATTTGCAGAATCATACGATAGACATGCATGAGAGCAAGGATGACGGCCAGACGCGTGTCGGTATTTTACAGATGGATGGTGAAACGACAGGAGCTTATGCTAAAGCGCTTGAAGCGGATATAAATGGTTTAAGCCAAATCATTGAGGAGAAGACAGGCCAGAAGGTAACGGTGTTTACATATCCATTTGGATATTATTCGCATCTATCCGAACAGATAATTAAAGATCTGGGCTATCGGGCTACACTTACTACTGAATCTGGCGTCAATTACTTGGTGAAGGGCGATCCGCGAACTTTGTTTGCGCTGAAACGGATTAATGGCAGCCCTGGAGTGAAGAGTGAGGACTTGGTGAAACAGCTTCAGGCAAAATAATTTTCAAGAAACGGTTCGTCCTTATATAAGGTCGAGCCGTTTCTTCTTGTAAAATGCTCAGTCAAGCCTATCCAAACGGCATCGTATTATTTATAATGAAACACATACTTATAACGACGCAAAGGAGTTATGTGATGAAACCGACGATATTTATTGATCGACCATTGCCGCTTGAGGTGAAGCAATATTTGGAAGAGAGCTTCAATCTTGACTATTGGGATAAAAATGAAAAAATAGACAAAGAAACTTTGATGCTTTATTTGAGCCGTGCAGAAGGCATACTGACTGCTGGCAGAACGATCGATGAGCGTTTGTTGGAAGCGGCTCCTAAGCTGAGAGCGGTCAGCACGATCAGCGTTGGCTATGATCATTTTCATTTCGATGCGATGGAGAAGCATGGAGTAATTGGCATGCATACGCCAAATGTGCTTGACGAGACGGTTGCCGATCTTTCATTTGCGCTAATATTGGGCTGCGCGCGCAGAGTGGCTGAGCTTGATCATTTTGTGAAACAGGGACTGTGGAATGCCAATGCGGGACGTACGATATTTGGAACCGATGTTCATCATGCTACGCTTGGCATTATTGGAATGGGCAGAATAGGCGAGGCTGTGGCCCGCAGAGCCAAGCTGGGATTTTCAATGGATGTTCAATACTATAACCGCAGCCGGAAGGAAGCGGTTGAACAACAGCTTGGCGTAAGGTATTCGTCCTTGGAGGAGCTGCTTAAAACTTCTGATTTCGTGCTTTTGTTAACCCCGTTAACGAAAGCGACAGAGGGCATGATTGGGCGCGACCAATTCAAGCTCATGAAGAAGTCTGCTTATTTCATTAATGTGTCGCGCGGACAAACGATTGACGAGGAAGCGCTCGTAGAAGCACTGTCGGAAGGCTGGATTGCAGGAGCTGGACTGGATGTTTTTAAGCAGGAGCCTATTCAGAAGGATCATCCGCTGCTGCAAATGAAAAATGTGCTGACTTTGCCTCATATCGGCTCAGCAACCGATAATACAAGATTTAATATGGCGATGCTGGGCGCAAAAAATTTGAAAATGGCACTGATTGAAGCGCAGCCGCAAAATGTTGCCCGCAGGCTTAGCTAAGGCGTTGGAGGGCGATCCTTCATCAGAACGGATGGAGGATGGCCAATCATTCGTTTGAAAATTCGCTGAAAATATGTGACGTCGCGATAGCCGAGATATTCGGCTATTTCGCTGACGGTCAGCAGCGAATCCTGCAGCAAATAGACAGCTGTTTTTATTCTGGCGGCATGGACATATGCACTTATAGGCTGGCCCGTCACTTTACTGAATATCGCCGCAGCATAGTTTGGCGAGCGTTTAATGCAGCTGCCCAGATGCTGCTTGGTAATGGCTTGGCGATAATGCTCTGCGATGTACTTTTTCATTTTTTCCACATGCTGTACGATAGGCTCTGTCATTTCTCCCTGCTCAAGCTCGCGGCTCCACAAGGTCAGCGTCTCCAGCAAAGCTGCCAGCAAGCGCCCTTCCGCAAAGGCTAACCCCTCTTCTAATTCCTTTAAAGCAGTCCGAATTCTTTCCACGCTTAAGTCATAGCAGCCAGCTTTCGATTTTATCCAGCTGTCAGATTGAAACAACGGCAGTCTTATAGTTTTGCTTGTGGGCGTTATCCCGCTGAACGGCGGCAATTCCTGCACTTCAAAATGCAGCTTCTCATGGAAAACGGTTGGAATGCTTTTTCCGTAGTATGGAACAGAGCTAGGTATAAGTAAAAAATCGCCTTTACTCACCATTACCTTTTCTCCATTTATCCAGTACAGGCAGCTTCCATACGTAACAACAATAAAATGATGCTGCTTTTTTGCTAGTTCTGCACTGTCATACCAGCTCATTCCCTGGTCGCGGCGCCAATGCGGTATCGTAATCATCCAGTCACCTCGTTGTACTATAGTCTTTCTATCATACTATAGTTCATGTACGTTGTCTGTTTTATCCATTACAATAACAGCAGTCAAGAACGGAGGATGAACGTTATGAATCAAACGAAAATTGTATGTACGATGGGACCGGCTTGTGAATCCGTTGAAATGCTTGAGCAAATGATGCTTGCTGGTATGAGTGTTGCGCGCTTGAATATGGCGCACGGCGAGCTGCAGGATCATCAAGGGCGAATTGATCTTGTTAGACAGGCAGCGAAGAAAGCTGACACAGTTGTGGCAGTGATGATGGATATTAAAGGACCTGAAATTAGAATAGGCACGCTGAAGGAGAAGTCGGTAGAGCTTGTCAGCGGAGCTGAAATTATTCTAACTAGCGAGCAGACGGAGGGTACTGCTTCAGTCGTAAGTGTTAATTATGCTGAACTGGCCGCAGATGTACAAGCGGGAGACCGTATTTTAATCGATGACGGACTAATTGAGCTTACGGTCATTTCTGCCCAAGGGACGGAAACCAAGTGCCGTATTGTAAATGGCGGTACATTAAAGCCGCGCAAAGGCGTTAATTTGCCGGGTATCCGCACATCGTTGCCGGGCGTAACGGAAAGGGATAAGCAGCATATTCAATTTGGAGTTGCTGCAGGAGTAGATATGATTGCCATGTCTTTTGTCCGCAAGGCCGAGGATGTACTCCATGTCAGACAGCTGCTGGAACAAGCAGGAGCAGGTCATATTCAGATTATTTCCAAAATCGAAAATGAAGAAGGCGTCGACAATCTAGACGGTATTATTGAAACCTCTGATGGCATTATGGTTGCTCGCGGTGATTTGGGCGTAGAAATTCCTGCTGAGGATGTTCCCATGATTCAGAAGCAAATGATCGATAAATGCAATGCAGCAGGCAAGCCTGTCATTGTTGCAACTCAAATGCTTGATTCAATGCAGGTTAATCCAAGGCCGACGCGCGCTGAAGTAAGCGACGTTGCAAATGCGGTGCTGCAAGGTGCCGATGCAATTATGCTTTCCGGTGAAACAGCGGCAGGAAATTATCCGCTTGAATCAGTGAAAATGATGGCGACAATCGCTCACCGGACAGAATCGACGATTAATTATGAGGATCAATTTACGGCAAAGCGCAATGCTCATCCTGCTACAACGACTGAGGTGATCAGCCAGGCAGTTGTGGCAACCTCCTTGCAGCTTGCTACAAGCGCGATAGTTACGCCTACGGAAAGCGGATTTTCCGCCCGGATGGTATCGAAGCATAGACCGAAGGCGCCAATCATTGCGATTACGGCTCATGACCATGTGATGAAGCGATTAACGCTTGTCCGAGGCGTTACGCCGCTAAAAGGCGAGCCTGTTACTAGCACAGATGATTTATTCGATATGTCGATACAAAGAGCAGTTGAAGCCCGCCTGATACAGCGCGGAGATTATATTGTCATTTCGGCAGGAGTGCCGATCGGCAAGGCTGGGGCAACAAACTTAATCCGCATTCATGAGGTAGAATAAAATTGAGCGCTTGACAATATGATTAAAAACGATAAAATATATTTTGTTGTGCAATATTTCGTATAGCCTCACAAAGTCACTTTCATTAGGGTGAGGGTCTCTACAGGAAGCCTTAACTTCCTAGCTACGAATAGCGGATATGATCTTATGAAGATTATTCCTATTCGAGGCTAGGATTTTTTTATTTTTACAGCACTAAGGAGGTCAATAGTATTATGAAGCATATGATTGCAGTTTTTTTTGGAGCCGCGAGCTATGGCATTTTATCAACCTTTGTCGTTCTGGCTTATGATAAAGGTTATAAACTGCAGGAGGTTGTCGGCACACAGCTGCTGGTTGGTTTTTTATTATTAAGCCTGTTAAGTCTGGCAATGAAATGGAAAGGCAAAGGTCAGCAGAAGCAGGCAGGTGCAGCATTTGAGCGATTAAATGGCAAAAAGGTTGCGTGGCTGATGCTGGCAGGCGTTCCTCAGGCTGCTACAGGCTTGTTATACTATAATGCATTAAAATACATTCCGGCTTCATTGGCAATTATTTTGCTTTTTCAATTTGTATGGATCAGCTTGGTAATACAAGCCGTGAGGCAGAGAAAATGGCCGCAGGCGATAATGCTGGTGTCGCTGGCTATCGTAATTGCTGGAACTGTTCTTGCAGCAGGTGTATTGGAGGAGCAAGTACAAGCCGTCAGCATGACAGGTATCCTATTTGGGCTACTTGCAGCAGTCAGCTATACAGTATTTATTCTTATAAGCGGAGGCGTGCTGCCCAAAGCAAACCCTTTGCATCGCACGCTTTGGATGGTAGCAGGCGCACTGCTCTTTGTAAGCCTGATCTTCCCGCCGCATCATTTGATAAATGGACGTTTGTGGGGCGATTTGCTTTTGTTCGGGCTTTTATTAGGCTGTTTTGGCGCATTTATACCGCCGCTGCTCTTCGCCTATGGTGTACCGTATATCGGAGAAGGCTTGGCCGGCATTCTCGGAGCAGTAGAGCTTCCTGTGGCTGTCATGCTGTCTACGCTCGTACTCCATGAGCAGGTAAGCTGGTTGAAATGGGCAGGGGTATTGCTTGTGCTAGTTGGCATTATCGTGCCAGAGGCATACCGCAGGCGTAAAGAGAAGCTAAGCTATCAGCCGACGGGTTGTTAGCGCGTCTGCATTGGTGTAGACTGGAAGGAGCAGCATAAATACACCGCATGATCGGATTAAAGGGAGTTTGTTATGTTTACCGGTAAAGCCTTGACGCTCAGCAGAATTTTGCAGATTATTTTTATTGTTTCTTTTATTGTCGCAGTCATTTATATGTTATTTAATCGCAATGAAATTGAAGTCGGCAAAACATATGAAGTGCTGGAAGGCAGCTTCGTTACACAATCGATAGGGGATATGGAGCTGCTTGACCAGGCGCGCAGAACTCCTGAATTCAAACAGGTATTGGAGAAACTAGAGGTGGAGCGCGTGCCAAACGGGCAGCGGGTGCTCGTAACGGATAAGCAAAAGGCAATATGCGGAATTGAGAATGAGCAGATTGCCGGCTATGTATCCTGTCAATCCATTATCAAATAAGGATACAACAGGGCTGTCATTACGTCTCATGGACGGGGTGGCAGCCCTGTTATTATGTGATTACTGAAGTTGAAGCTGAAGCACTGTTCTGGGATACCGGCAATCATTTCTTATAAAATAAGTCGTTTTGTCATATGTGGATTTCGATAAGCGATGAGATATATCAGCGGCGGAGAGCATCGGTTTGATATAAAGCATCGATTCGAGAAATGAACAGTGAAGTAAGTTAATATCCAATGATTGAATCATAATGACACATTTGCGGAAGGTGCAATTTTTAAAATTAAACCCGTCCAAGCTGATCGTTTCATTTTCAAACAGCTCATCTGTAATCCATTCCATGCTGAGTAACACTCCTTTTTGTACACTTCATACCATTCTCATATTTTTTAACGAATGAGACACGAATGTAATCATACCAAAGCTTGTATGCAATGTTTGTCAGAAATTGGAATTCGATTCCTAATACTTCTCGACACTTTTCGGTCGCTTTCTGTTTCTTGGCAAGCAGTAGCCCGAAAGAGTCATTTCTAACTTTGTTTCGATCATCCATAATAGATAGTGAAGCTGCAGGCATTGCAAGCGCTAGAAGGGAGAGCTCATGTTGTATAAACGAATTAAATGGCTCATATTAACGATTCCGACGATTACAATCGGCGTTTGGGAATATGTTCGTCATGAATATTTGTTGTCGTATGTGTCGATGGATTTAGGGAACTGGCTAGCTCCGGTTATCGTTTTTCTAGTAACTATGCTGCTGTTGACGAAGCTGTTCAGTGTGCTTGAGACGATTCAAGCTGAACTGCAGCAATCCAAATTAGTTCAGGCAGCTCTGCATGAAAGAGAAAATTTGGCCAAAGAGCTTCATGACGGCATTGCACAATCTTTGTTCCTGATGTCGATCAAGGTTGAAGAGCTGGCTCAGCAGTCCGCTTTGGCGGAAGAAAATAGCAAGCTGCAATCTATTAAACAAACTGTGCATGAAGTGAATCAGTATGTGAGGCAATCGATATCCAATCTTCGCTATCCGCCTGAGCTCGTTACTGTGCCTTGGAAGGAATCGATGGAGATGCTGATTCGTGATATATACCTGGAGACTAATATAAAAATAGAATATGAATGGAAGATCGAGGAAGAAGCATTATCCGTCAAAGAAAAAATTGGATTGTATGAGTTTATTCGCGAAGCGCTTGTAAATATTCGCAAACATGCTCATAATGCCAAGCATATTTTTATTTATGTGGAGTATACGGATACGGGCTGGAGATGCCGCATTATGGACGATGGGCAAGGCTTTACACCGCAATCGCTTCAGAAGGCGGAAAGCTACGGGTTAAAAATTGTAAAGGAACGAGCGCTTGAGCTGGGATGGCAGTTTTCTATCCAGCGGCAGGAACCGTACACAATTGTAGAGGTTATGAAAATTGGGAAGGAAGTGGCATGATATGACTCAGCCGATTAGAGTGCTGATTGTGGATGATCATCCTCATGCGAGAGAAGGGATGCGCTCCATTCTTGGACTTGATCCATTATTCGAGGTTGTTGGCGAAGCGGAAAATGGCGAGCAGGCGATAGAATGGACGGAGCAGGTTATGCCTGACCTTATACTTATGGACATAAATATGAAGCGGATGGATGGCCTGGAGGCTACCAAGCTTATAAAAGATAAATATCCCTACGTTAAAATTGTTATGGTAACTGTATCTGACAATATTGCTCATTTGTTTGAAGCGCTTAAAAAAGGAGCACAAGGATATTTGATCAAAAATTTAAATCCAAGCGCTTGGCATGAATATTTAAAAGCGGTCGCGCTCGATCAGGCGCCTATGTCGCAGGAGCTTGCGCAGCGTATACTGAATGAGTTTTCCCAAGCGAACAGGCCTGAACCTGAAGACACTCCTTTGACACCGAGAGAGAAAGAAATATTGACGCTCGTTGCCCGCGGGATGCTGAATCGGGATATTGCGGACACACTGATTATATCTGAGCATACTGTAAAAAATCATTTGAAAAATATACTGCAGAAGCTGCATCTGGAAAATCGTGTTCAGCTGGCAAGATATGCGTATGAACGCGGTCTGTAGAGTGGGGAAGCAAAAAAGACGAGCAGAGGAAAATGCTTGTTACATTCCCTTTGCTCATCCCTGTCCAAAGAACGGCGAAGCTGTTTATTGTATTATTTGAAGGTGGAAAGCCAGTTGGTCAAATTAATAATATCTTCATCCGGCAGCTTTCCTTCAAACGGGATCATGCCGCCGCCGCCCTTCACTATTTTATTATAGATGGCTTCTCTGGACATTTTGGTGCCCACCCCGGTAAGGGCCGGTCCAGCCTTTCCTTGATATTGATCGCCATGGCAGCCCATGCAATTGCTGCGATAGACAGCCTCTGCCGTGGCAGCGTCATTAGGCGTCTCTGGAATTTCTATAGAAGGCTTGTTTTCATCGATTGTTTTCTTTTCCGGAAATTGAAAGATCATAACATAAACAGCCAGAACTGCAGCAAGACCTAATACGACTGACATAATCCATTTCATAAGTATTTCCCCTTTCTTTAAAATATTGAAGCTGCACGGTGGAAATTTGATATAGCGTTGGCAAGTTGTTTTTATTATGTCTTACTAACGCGTGAAGCATGCTTCTTCATCCACAAAAGTGAGATGATTATTAGGATGAAGGCAGTTAAAGCAAGCATTGGTATAGTAATAAACCCAAACCAGTATAAATAATCACCGATGCATGAGCCAGCCTCACATGCAGCCAGCGAGCCGATCGTATCTGGGAATTGCTGTACTAGTATGTGATAGATAGAAAAAAGCGATCCGATGATGGCAAGCGGCAGCGCGTAATAAATAATTTGATATTCTTCTCGAAAAAATGCAATACCAAGTATTAAAGCTAGCGGATACATAAAAATACGCTGAATCCAGCATAGGTCGCAAGGGATATAGTGTAAAACTTCGCTCATATATAAGCTTCCCGCTGTTGCAAGGAAAGCGACTCCCCAGGCGAAAAACAGCAGCTGTGCTGCCTTCGTTTCAGAATGATTGCTTTTAGTCAATTCGGTCCAGCTCCTTTTCGGAGAATTGGATTATATTCATATTGTTCTTATTGCAAAATAATGGGATAGGCTTATTATTATCATAAATCATTTCCTGAATACAGGCATGACTACTTAGGGCTATTTGAACCGTTTCAATCAAGTGAAAGTTTCGTGTCGTTCATCAAATCACAGCATTTATTATGTTATTATAGGCTTGGGCATCAAGCAGTAGAACCTGCATTGGAAGAATAGCAGGCATGAGCAGTTTTTCATTGGACAAATTGATGGTATAATAAGTTGAATATTCTATAACGGAAAGCAGGTACAGTATGGGTCGCAAGTGGAATAATATTAAAGAAAAAAAAGCAAGTAAAGATGCGAATACGAGCCGGATTTATGCCAAATTTGGCGTAGAGATTTATGTAGCGGCAAAGAAAGGTGAACCGGATCCAGAGTCTAATCGCGCTCTGAAGGTTGTACTGGAACGCGCAAAAACTTACAATGTGCCGAAAGCAATCATTGATCGTGCGCTTGATAAAGCGAAAGGCAGCGGCGAAGAGATTTATGAGGAGCTGCGCTATGAGGGCTTTGGTCCTAATGGAACTATGGTTATTGTAGATGCATTGACCAATAACGTGAATCGGACAGCGCCTGAGGTTCGTTCCGCTTTCAATAAAAATGGCGGCAACATGGGGGTCAGCGGTTCAGTAGCCTATATGTTCAGCGCCACAGCTGTTATAGGCATCACAGGCAAAACATTGGATGAAACGTTTGAGCTGCTTATGGATGCCGACATTGAGGTAAGAGATTTGATTGAAGAAGAGGATGCTGTCATCGTTTACGCAGAGCCTGATCAATTTCATGAAGTACAGGAAGCGTTCAAGGCTGCTGGTATTACGGAATTTACAGTAGCGGAGCTGACGATGCTAGCTCAGAGTGAGGTAACGCTTGAAGGCGATGCATTGAAGCAGTTTGAGAAGCTGATTGATGCGCTTGAAGATTTAGAGGACGTCCAGCAGGTTTATCATAATGTAGATCTTGGAGAATAACTGTATGAAGCGGGTGCTCGTTACGACGAGTCCCGTTTTTTTGTTTTTTATTCGAGGTTCCTTTGTATCGGTTTCGACTTCGTATAAATCAATAGCATGTTGTTACAAGGGAGAACTCTGCAGATGGTGAACGTAGTTTTATGTTAGTTTACGACAGTGACGCTGTTTGTGACGAAGCTCTTTTTTGTCTTTTGAATGTATAAAAAAATGACCACGAGAAATACTTTTTGAGTAGTATTCCTTAATTTTCAAGAAGGAGGAGAGTATTTGAAAAGTAGAATAAGGAAAAGCGTAATTGCAGCGTGGATATGCTTCGGCTCAGTAGCCGCTGGATATCAAGTATACGCGAGCTTAAACAATAAAGTGGATACCGGAGACCATTACACGGAGCATTATCAGCTGGAGCCTTCGGACAATGAAGTTACGGCTGATGCTTTTTATTTGAAAGATGAGCTGTTAATCGAACTGAAGGATTTTACCGATCAAGCTCCTGAGCTGGAGCCGTCGCACGACAAGCTGATGCATGTCATTGTTGTCAGCTCGGATTTGCAGCAATATTTTCATTTGCATCCTGAAAAACAACGGGATGGTATCTTTTCGCAAAAGATAAATTTAAAAGATAATGTTTATAACGTATTTGTTGACATTAAGCCGAAAAATCTGAATTATGTCGTTGAACCTATTCAAATTCATGTAGGCGATACGGATCTGGCAAACAATGATGCTAAGCTTATTCCAGATACTCAATTTACTAAAATGGTTAATGCTCAGGCTATAGAACTTAAAATGGAATCGGACATCCAAGCTCATAAAGAAGTGACGCTTGATTTCGACATGCTGGGCGGGAAGCCGCAGCCATACTTGGGAGCGTTAGGCCATGTGGTGATTTTGGATGGGTCTGGGGAAAATTTTGTGCACGTGCATCCGATATCTTCTGATAAAACGGTTTTTCACACTCATTTTCATAAGCCAGGCTTATATAAAATTTGGGCGGAATTCAAGTTTAACGATCAAGTAAATGTGTACCCATACATTATCAACGTTACGTAACAAGGATAAATGGCTTCGCCATCCTTTGGACTGGCGCGCTTACCGATATAATCGATGAAATATAGAAACAGGATAAGTTAAAACCTTATGCTTTCTATTATTTTGAGAAAAAAGACTCAATCTCTGCTGAGAATGAGTCTTTTTTCGTACGTCCTCAATTAAGGACGATTGTGTTGTTCTTTCTTATTTGCTCCAATATTTTTCGATAATAGCATCCCGGCCTGAATAAACGCGAGATTCCTTATAGTATTCAGGGTCTTTGCGGTGAAAATCTTGATGATATTCCTCCGCCGGGTAAAACACAACCGCTTCTTTAATTTGAGTGACGATCGGCTGCTCGAAACGGCCGCTCTCGCCAAGCGCTTTTTTGGATGCTTCTGCAAGCAGGCGCTGTTCTTCATCATGATAAAAAATAGCTGCGATGTATTGGCTAGACCGATCGTTGCCTTGGCCTGTCGCATCTGTAGGGTCGATTTGCGGCCAGTAAAGCTCAAGCAGCTTCTCGTAAGGGAAAATATCAGGATCATAAGTGATTTGTACAACTTCGTGATGACCTGTCTCGCCCGTTAGCACTTGCTCATAAGTCGGATTTTCTAGGGTACCGCCCATATAACCTGAAATAATACCATGAATGCCTGGCTGTTCCTCGAATGGCGTTACCATACACCAGAAGCAACCGCCGGCAAAAGTAGCTTTTTTTAACATTTTGTTCACCTTCCATGCAGCAAAAGAAATCATTTCGTATGCTTTATTATTTTAGACCTAATTTTCCAATAAGTCTACTGAAAACGTTAGATATGCTTTCTCCAGCTTAATTAATCTAGTATAATTATGATATAGAGGAAATTATTTCACCAAAGGAGCACGATGCGTTGATGACTCGGCATAGAAAACCGCGAGTTTTTATAGGCAGCTCAAGGGAAGCAATCGATTTTGCCAGAGCGGTCGGTACTGCTCTTGAGTACGTTGCTGAAGTAAATCCTTGGTATGCTGCAGCGTTTAATGGCAATGATTATACGATGGAAGCGTTGGAGCGTGAGCTTTCCACGAACGATTTTGCAGTTTTTTTGTTTGCAGCAGATGATGTAGCGCTTATTCGCGGCAAGCCCGTATTTATTACAAGAGATAATACAATATTTGAAATGGGCATGTTTTGGGGCAGGCTGGGCAGAAGACGCGTGTATGGAATTATTCCTCATAATTTGGCAAGCAGAGATGATCTGATTCATAAAACGACCGTCTCGGAATATCATCTTTTATCCGATTTGACAGGTTTAACGATGCTTCGCTACAATTCCAATCGAACCGATTTAAAGCATGCAGCAGCTGTGGATACCGCCTGTGGTGAAATTATGGCAGCAATCGCTAAGGAAGGCTTGTTTGTAGATCCTAACGTTCTGCTCGTCCGCAAGCAAAGTATTTTACATTTTTTTTGGGAGTATATTCGCAATTCCGGTGCAGCCAATCAAGCGCAGCAGTACGCGTCCTATGCAGAGGCTATCCGATTCTCGTTCCTGGCGCCCAGAGATTTTCGAGTATTAGGGGCTGCCATATGGAAGAGAGAGCAAGATCGGATATACCAGGCTGGCGGCAATGTTGGCCGCGAGCGTTCGTTCCACATGGATGAAAATGCGGGAAAAAAAGAAGGCGAACAAAGAATATACATGCTGGATACGTTTTTAAGCGGAGAATGGTCATTTTTTAAGCGTCGTGAGATTGCAGAGGTATGTGTATTATGCTATCCTTTGGGTAAGAAGCATGCATTATCGGTGCATATTTCCGGAAATCGGACATTGACAGATGTACAATTAGCTGAAATTGTTGAACATAATGACGAGTTGTTAAATACAATGAATTACTTGATAGGAGGGGATTCCTTATGAACAAGCGTTCGTCGATTAGAAGAATGAAGCGCAAATCCGGATTGGGCAAGCATGCTCAAAGGAAGGTCATTCCTTTGCCGACACAAGCACAAGCGGCTTTTCTAATGCAGTCCTCGGAAGCAGACGTTTATATTGGCCCATCCGTAGAAGGTGGAGACAAAGAATATGTTAAAGTTGTAAGCGGGAAAGTAATTGAACGCAGGCCATCATTCGCATAATAACCGAATTGATATTTTCCTGAAGCTGCCTTGCTTCATCTTATGATGAAGCAGACAGCTTCTTTTTTTGTGCTGAAGAAGCGTTGAGGAGAGCGATGCCTCCCACGATGAGAAGGATGCCAGCCGCCGAAAATAAAGTAAAAACTTCCTGCCATACGATAATGCCTATTATTGCTGTCAGAACAGTGCCTGCTCCTGACCAAATCGCATAAGCCAAGCTTAGCGGTACACGCTTCAAGCTGACGGATAAAAAATAAAAAGCGGTCAGGAAGCCCGCGCCAAATGCGATGGATGGGAGGAGATTCGTGAAGCCTTCTGATAATTTCAGCATCGTTGTGCCAAATACTTCACAAATAATGGCGAGCGTTAATGCGTAGTAGCCTTTCATACTGAAGCCCCCGATGTTAGTTATTAATCATTGTTAAGATGCTCCATTGCTTAATTTCATTAAAACTACTCCGCAAATTATTAATAGTAAACCGAGCAGCTTTTTCACATTGAATGTTTCTTTAAAAATCATAACACCGACCATAGCTGTCAATGCTGTCCCTACGCCAGACCAAATCGCATACGCAGTACCTAGAGTTAAAGATTGCAGGGCTAAGGATAAACAATAAAATGATACACCCATGCCAATTACAACGCCCGCTGAAGGCAGCAGCTTCTTAAAGCCGTTGGATACTTTCAGCATCGTGCTGCCGAAAACTTCGCTTATAATCGCTGTTGCCAGAAGTAGAAATGGATTCAAGTAAATTTCTCCTTATTTTGTCAACTGAATTGCTTTTTCTAGTATTTGATTTCGTAATGCTTCATCAATCTTTCCTAGTCCGAATACTTCTGAAAACCAAAGTCCGTCAGCAATTAAGCGAACCATTGTCGCTTGTACAGGATCGATCCCATCCTGAACGAAATTTTGCTGCCACTGCGCATAATGGGTTTGCATTTCCAAAAGCAGCTCCGGATTCGCGAACATAGCCACGATTAGAGCTTCGCTAATGCCATTATCCTTATTAATATCCTCGACAGTTTGCTGAATATAGGCGCGGCTCCATTTTCCCCTATCATGTGAGCTGCTGTTAATTCTTTCTTGAAGACTATGGACAAAATCACCCGTCATATATTTAACCATACCTTCTAGCAGTAGTTCTTTGTTAGGGAAGTGGTAGAGCAGCCCTCCTTTGCTTATACCAGCCTTTTTGGCGACGGCCTCTAGTGTTAAACGCTCAACGCCTTGTTTCTTCACGATGCTTGCTGCGGAAAGGAGCACCCGATTGTATTTGGAATTACGATTCATATGCTTCACCTCAGATTTACTATACCGTCTGGACGGTTCAGTGTCAATTTTGAAAGGAGGTTTTTAAAAATCAATCAACTTAACAGCAGGGTTGACAAATGATATTTCAGTTGCTATATTCTTATACGTAATGATTACGATTAAGTAAAAAGCTAGGAGGAAACATATGTCTTTGAATAAAATTCCTGTAACAGTGCTTAGCGGTTATTTAGGAGCTGGAAAAACAACGGTGCTTAACCATGTGCTGAACAATCGCAAGGGCATGAAGGTAGCTGTCATTGTTAATGATCTCAGTGAAGTTAATATCGATGCTGATCTGGTTAAAAATGGGGGAGGGCTTTCACGAACCAATGAGCAGCTTGTGGAAATGTCCAATGGCTGCATCTGCTGCACGCTTCGGGAGGATTTGCTGAGGGAGGTAGAACGGCTTGTGCAGCAAAATCGTTTTAATTACATATTGATCGAATCGACAGGGGTGGGGGAGCCAATACCGGTTGCTCATACCTTTACGTATGTGGATGAGCAGCAGGGAATAGATTTGTCTCGTTACTGCAAGCTGGACTGCATGGTGACGGTCGTTGATGCTTACCGCTTCTGGCATGACTTTTCCTCTGGCGAATCATTGCTGGAGCGCAATCAAGGCGTAGCTCAAAACGACTCGCGGGATGTCGTTGATCTGCTGATCGATCAAATTGAATTTTGCGATGTTCTTATTCTGAACAAATGCGATATGATCAAGCCTGAAGAGCTAGCTGAACTGGAAAGCTTACTAAAGAAGCTGCAGCCGCGCGCCAAGCTTATCCGCACGAATTATGGCCAAATTGACCCTTCTGAAATATTGGATACTGGATTATTTAATTTTGATGAGGCAAGTGTATCGGCTGGCTGGATCAAAGAGCTGGAGCTGGATGAGCATACGCCGGAAACAGAGGAATACGGCATTACTTCCTTCGTCTATGAGAGAGTTCGGCCCTTCCATCCTGCCAGATTGAAGCAGTGGATGTCCTATTGGCCATCCGAAATAGTCAGGGCAAAGGGAATAATGTGGCTGGCCAGCCGCAATCATATGGCGCAAAGCATCAGTCAGGCAGGGCCTTCCGTACAATTTGGCCCAATGGGATACTGGGTAGCTGCGCTGACTAAAGCAGAGCAAAATGAAATGCTAATGCAGGATTCAGAGCTGCGAAAACAGTGGGATCCGGTGTATGGCGATCGCATCAATAAAGTCGTTTTTATCGGCATTGATATGGACAGGGAAGCTATTGTTACAAGCCTTGACCTATGCTTGCTGACGGATGATGAGATGGAGCAAAGCTGGAGCAGGCTCGATGATGATTTTCCAAATGTGAGCGAGGAAGAGCTTCAGCATCAATAATTGCACAACGAAGGGCCTTTATGAAAATAATTCATAGAGGCCCTAGTATTAATAAGCCGTTATGCTTGAATCATATTCATCCGCATACCCGTCATTGGGATATACGTAAGGCGTGCTTGGCGTTTCGATGTATTCAACCTTGCTGACATCCAGGTCCATAATTTCATATTCGCGGTAAGCAGTTGTCGTTAATACGCCAGTTATACGCACCCAAGTATCCTCTGCCAAATGATTGCCGTGGCTATAGGTTGCTAGAATGCCATAGGGCTCCGTATCTGCAGAGCAGCACATCATAGCTAATCTGGCAACAACAAATTGGTTTTGTGTCATATCGTCCTCGCGATAAACAAAGCCGCTTATAACGATTTCTTTACCGAGAAAATTTTCTTTGTACAGATCAAGTGTCGTTAGCGTTTCAATGAAACCTGCTTCTTGCACATAGACCGTATCCTGCTCATATAGTTTTTTTCCAAGGGTGGCATGCATTTCTGTGTATTCATCGAAAGGGAACAGCGTGTCCAAATTGTCTTTTGCTGCAGTTGGCACTTCAGCAGGGGCAGGGGCATTGCTGGAAGATACCGTGCTTGGTGGTGCTGATAATTCAGCTGTTACTGCAGCCGAAGCAGTGCTGTTAGCCGTAACATTATTGCTAGTGGCAAGATTGACCCCTTTAAGAGAAGTAATATTGCTCCCGAGCAGTGTATCCGAGGTGAAAAGTCCGAGCAATAATGGCAGCAGAAACATGCTGTAAATGATGATATTTTTCGCTTTAGATTTTGAAGGCTGATGGCTGCACCCACAATCAGGTTTCTGTTTATGAGTAACATTGTGCAAGGCGATATAGACGAATACAACCGCTAGTATAAACATAGCCAGAGCAGATAGCTTAACTAATAATTCCGTACGGGGCGCTATATAGTAATTAAGGCGTTCATCCTTGACGAGCTTGACGATCAGATAGGAGAAACCGCCCATCAGCAGAGCACGCAGAACATAATGAAAGGTGTGCATAATATAATTGCAAATCTCCTTTCAAATTAATTAATACAATTAAATATTAATGTTGATAATTAAAGCTGTTTTATTTACTAATTGCTTGGAAAGTACCAATAACCTAATAATAAAGCGCCAGCAAATACGGTTATAAATATAAGAACAGAGAGAAGCAGCACAAAACGTTTTTTAAATACAGACATAAGCATTAAAGTACTCTTGAAATCCAGCATAGGTCCAAAGACAAGAAAAGCGAGCAAGGAGCTGCTGGAAAAGATCGATGCAAATGATGAAGCGACGAAAGCATCTGACGTTGAGCAAATAGAAAGAATGTATGCAAAGCCCATCATAAAGAAAATAGAGCTGAATTCAGCTTGTCCAATATCAACTAAATTCGTTCTCGGCAGAAAAGTTTGAATGGCTGCTGTAAGAATGGAGCCCAGCATAACATATTTACCCATATCAAAAAACTCATTGCCGGCATGATCGACCATAGTAAGGAGCTTATTTGGCTTGTTTGTATGTATGGTATGCGGGTTCGCATGGATGTCTGCATGCTCCTTCTCCAAGCCGCAGCTGTGGCTATGCTGGCGCTCGTCTGCTGCTGATTGCTTATTTTTTAATGGGTTTCCTTTTACAAAAAAGTATATAATTAACCCTATTAACAATCCGGCTGCAAGCGCTAATCCCATTCGGGAGTAAATTAAATCAGGGCGAGAGCGAAAAGCAGTATAGGTTGCTGCAATTACGACTGGATTAACAATTGGACCAACAACTATAAATACAATTCCGATATATAAGGGCATGCCTTTGGCAAGTAGACGCCTAACGATCGGGATTAATCCGCATTCACAAACCGGGAACAAAAATCCTAGCACTAAGGCAAACGGTACCCCAAGCAGCGGGTTGCGAGGAATACATTTTCGTATAAACCTTTCAGACACAAACTGCTGCATGAGTGAGGAGACGATGACACCCAACAGAAGAAAGGGGAGAGTCTCTAACAAAATGCCTAGCAAAATTGTCTTGAACATCGTAAATGAAGACAGCTCCCAGAGCTTTCCTTGCACTAAAAATCTCACAGACTCAGGAAAAAAAGCGAACCAAACGATTAGACCGCACAGGAATATATAAAAAAGATGAATGTGTTGACGGTTAGAGGCAATGCGCAATATCTTTCCTCCTTTCCCTAAAAATAGATAAACGTAATCATTACGCATAAATAATATCGCGATAAAGGAAATGTGTCAAATTAACTTTTTTAATAGAATTGACTAAAAAACTTGACTTTTCTAAAGCAAGTTTAGTAAGCTGAGTCAAAGTCATTCATATAGAGCATTGATCAAAGACATGATATCGTGTACGAATTGCCCAGAGAGAGGAGCGTTTGCTGAAAGCTTCTTCAATTACGGCGCGAATATTACCCCTTTGTAGCTGTGGCGTTGAACCTGTCTGATGGCAGCATTATGCGGCACCGTTTTATCCCCGTTACTGGATACTAATAAGGACCTTGCTGCAGTTATTACCTGCATCAGGTCGAATTAGGGTGGAACCACGAGCTGAACGCACTCGTCCCTTCGAGGAGAGCTGCGTTTTTTTGCGTTCATATAAACTTAATCTTGAAGATTGGAGGAGAGCATGTTATGGAAATTATGCTGCAGGATGGAATAAAACGGAGGTATGAACTTGGAACAACTGTTGGGCAAATTGCTGAATCAATTAGCGCAGGACTTAAGAAAAATGCGATTGCAGGCAAGCTTGACGGTAAACTTGTAGACATGAACTATCAGATTGAGCATGATGCTCAGCTGGACATTATTACACTCGACAGCAAGGATGGTCTAGATATATATCGCCACAGCACAGCCCATTTGATGGCTCAAGCTATAAAAAGACTGTATAGCGGCAGCAAAATACAGCTTGGTATCGGCCCTGTCATTGAAGATGGCTTTTATTATGATATTAATATTGACAAAACATTCTCTACAGACGATTTGGCGGAAATTGAGAGAGAGATGGCCCGCATCGTCCAAGAGAACCTGCCGATAACTCGACAGATTGTCAGCCGCTCGGAAGCGATTAATCTGTTTGAGGGGTTAGACGATTCACTTAAGCTGGAATTAATTCGCGATCTGCCTCAGGAAGCAGAAATTTCCCTGTATCGTCAAGGTGAATTTGTTGACCTGTGCCGCGGACCTCATTTGCCGACTACTGGAAAAATTAAAGCGTTCAAGCTGATGAGCGTAGCTGGCGCTTATTGGCGCGGCGACTCCAACAATAAAATGCTGCAGCGAATTTACGGCACTGCTTTTCCAAAAAAAGCGCAGCTGGATGAGCATTTGCATATGCTTGAGGAAGCGAAGAAACGTGATCATCGCAAGCTTGGCAAGGAGCTGGAGCTGTTTATGTTTTCTGAGGAGGCGCCTGGCATGCCGTTTTTCCTGCCTAAAGGAATGACGATTCGCAATGAGCTGGAAAGCTTCGCTAGAGAACTGCAGCGGGAACGGGAATATGAAGAGGTTCGGACACCGTTGATGATGAATAATCGCATTTGGGAGCAATCGGGGCACTGGGATCACTATAAAGATAATATGTATTTTACAAATGTTGATGATACGAAGTTCGCACTCAAGCCAATGAATTGCCCCGGACATATGTTGATTTACAAAAACAGCCTGCACTCGTATCGCGAGCTGCCCATTCGGATTGCTGAATTCGGCCAAGTGCATCGCCATGAATTTTCTGGAGCATTGAACGGCATGATGCGGGTTCGCACGTTTTGTCAGGATGATGCTCATTTATTCGTGCTTCCTGAGCAAATCGAGGAGGAAATCAGCCGTGTCATTGCATTGATTGATCATGTATATGAGGTGCTTGGCTTTAGCTATCGCATCGAATTGTCAACTCGGCCGGAAAATTCGATGGGCTCGGAGGAATTGTGGAATCAAGCGGAGCAATCGCTTAAAAACGTATTGGATAAGCTGGGTGCAGATTATGTAATTAATGAAGGCGACGGCGCTTTTTACGGACCAAAAATAGACTTTCACATTTTGGATGCGTTAAAGCGCAGCTGGCAGTGCGGTACGATACAGCTTGATTTTCAAATGCCAGAAAAATTCGATTTAAGCTATATCGGCGAGGATAGTTTAAAACATCGTCCAGTAGTCATTCACCGTGCGCTTTATGGATCCATAGAAAGATTTATCGGAATATTGACTGAGCATTTTGCAGGAGCATTTCCGCTTTGGCTGGCCCCGGTTCACGTAAAGCTGCTGACTGTTTCTGACCATTATTTGGATGATGCTCTTCAAGTGAAGCAGCTGCTTGATAAGGAAGGAATTCGTATTGAGTTAGATGTGCGCGATGAGAAGCTCGGCTATAAAATTCGCGAAGCGCAGCTGCAGAAGGTCCCTTATATGCTCGTTTTGGGGGAAGCAGAAAGAAATAATAATACAGTATCCGTCAGAAAACGCGGCGAAGGAGATTTGGGGCAAAGAAAGCCGGAAGAGCTTGCAGCACAAATCGCAGCGGAGATTAAGAGCAGGAAGCGGTAGATAACGCATATCACGCATCCAACGGTTAAATTGTAAATTAAATAAAATCTACAAAGGAGCTGACCCGACTGGGCCAGCTCCTATCTATTAAAATATAGGAAAGTATAAGTTTTCACTTTATACATGTTCCTATATTTCATCGGTAAACGCGCCTGTCCTAAGGATGGCGGAGTCGTTTATCGTTGTTGCTTCATATACATCGTGCTTCTGCTTGCAAGAACTTTGCTGACCAAAACCATTGCAATGGACAGGCCGAGAAAATACAGCGGCATCGTAAGCAAGGAACCGTTATGCAAATAGCTCATGCCACTCGTAATCAGACTAACGAGTAAATAGTAACCCAAACCGAACACCGCTCCCGCAGTACCAACCACATCCTTATATTGTACAAGTGCCAGGCTTAGGCAATTCGGAATTGCCATACCGACGCCGAGCAGCAAAATAAAGAGGCAAAAAATGATGCCGACCAGTGAGAACACATTGGACAGCGGGTTAATGAAGGTAAGAAGCACTAATAACAAAGCTCCGGCTGCAGCCGTAAGGCAACCACGAGCAATAATATTTTCAGCGGTCAGCCGGCTTAAAAGCTGCTTGGACAGCATGGCGCCCAATATGGATGACAAGGCCACAAATATGCCAAGCAATCCAAACCAACCAGGTTCGAGCCCGAAAAATTCAATGAAAATAAAAGGAGCTTCAGCATAATAGCTAAAAAGAATCCCGTTCGTTGCGCCAATCAAGAAACCGAATGCCCAGATGCGGCCATCTTTAAGCATTCTCCTAGCTACTGCAAAGGAGCTGGTATTTTTAATAGAGGCTGCTTTTCGCGTTTCCGGCAAAGAAGTCCATGTATAGGCGAATATAGCAACGCTTATCACAATTAAGGTCATAAAGACAGCGCGAAAGCCAAGCCATTGATCTATCCATCCGCCCAGCAATGGTCCGACGGCGGGAGTAAAGGCGAGAGCGGCGGAAATTTGGGCGAACATGACATGGCGCCGATCGTCCGGGATACTCTCCCGTAATATAGTCTGTGTTACAACAGAGCCTGTACTTGCTCCGAACGCTTGAATAAAACGGCTAACTAGCAGCCATTCAACAGATGGAGACAAATAACAGCCAAGGCTGCCGATCCCATAGACAGCAATCCCCCAAAGAAGGGAAGGTCTGCGGCCAATTAAATCGGATAATCTGCCCCAGCAAAATACACCGATAGCAAAGCCGAGAAAATAGATGCTTAACGTTAATTGAATATGATTGCTGCTTGCTTGAAGCTGCTCCGTAATATCAGGCAGTGACGGTGTGTAGATCGTTTCGCTTATCTGCGGAAATCCTACTAATACGATAAATAACAATAATGACGGTGCTGAGATTTTTCTTAACATTTTTACTTCCCCCTATACTTGCAAAATCTCAATCAAATCATGTTGTTTGTTGAGATTACGGGATGGGGGGCTTGCACTTGCACAATCGGGAAAATGGTAACATATCAAACAACCTTTTCATTTATAGGGGGGATAATATCTTTATGCAGTATAACAGGATCGCATTATTGCTACAAGCAAGTTTTATCACGCTTTCATCAAGCCCCTGTTAAATTAATAATGAAAACATTGATTATACATCATTTAAGTATGTGCTTTTATAACAGAAGCTTACTTATACAGCCTTGAAAGGGATACAATTTAAGTTTTATAATAACTTAAGGTAAGTAAATAGTTGCAAAAGCAATTATTAGAGCATATAACGTTGCAATCTTAACACATTTCGAGGCGACAGGATAAGATTTTTCACTTTATGAAAGAGGATGATAAAAAATGGAACAGCAAACCGTTAAGTTAACGGCGTTATCAAGCAAAGGCGGGTGCGGCTGCAAAATCGGCCCGGCTGATTTGGGGCAAGTTGTACGCAGTCTCCCGCCCGCTAAGCCAAACCCGAATTTATTAGTAGGATTGGATACTAGTGATGACGCCGGCGTTTATAAACTAAATGATGAGCTCGCCATCGTACAAACGGTTGATTTTTTCACGCCCATCGTTGATGACCCTTACTCCTTTGGCCAGATTGCGGCAGCTAATGCGATTAGTGATATTTATGCAATGGGTGGAACACCACTTACGGCTCTTAATATCGTTGCATTTCCAATTACTACATTGGACAAGCAAATATTGGCGGAAATCATGCGCGGAGCTGCGGATAAGGCTGCAGAAGCCGGTGTTACTATTGTCGGCGGCCATTCCATTGATGATAAGGAGCCAAAATTCGGCATGGCTGTTACTGGCGTTGTGCATCCGGAACAAGTAAGAACGAACACAGGAGCAAAGCTGGGAGATAAGCTTATTTTAACGAAACCGATCGGTGTCGGCATTATGACGACTTCTCTTAAAAACAATCAATTGTCGGAACAAGAAATCGATCGGGTTACGAAAGTCATGTCTGCATTGAACAGACAGGCAGCTGAAATAATGAGCAAGTATACGGTGCATGCTTGCACAGATGTTACTGGTTTCGGTCTGTTGGGACATTTGCTGGAGATGGCCAAGGGCAGCAAAGCCGAATTTTCGGTTCATAGAGATAGTGTGCCTGTTTTGCCGCGTACAAGAGAGCTGGCAGAGCTTGGCTTTGTACCTGGAGGAACGAAAAACAATTATAACCACATTAAGGCAGACGTCGTATTTCCAGAAGGACTTGACCAGCTTGATCAGTGGATTTTATGCGATGCCGTTACTTCAGGAGGATTGCTGATTGCTGTCGCTGCTGATGAAGCGGAGCAATTGCTGGAGCAATTCGTACATGCAGGTATAGAGGCGGCCTTAATTGGCGAAGTAATAGGAGAAGGACAAGGCCGGATTTACGTTTCTTAATGCTGATTGAAAGTGTGGCGCTGCTAATATGTTTCAAGATATAACGCTAGAAAAGTGGAGGTTGCATAAGCAAGCTCACACGGTAACAACGATTGATGTGCGTTCGCCATCCGAATTCAAACTGGCGACAATACCAGGCAGTATCAATATTCCTTTATTTGATGATGAGGAGCGGGCGGAGGTTGGAACAATCTATAAGCAGGTCAGTGTAGAAGCTGCCAAACAGCGCGGCTTGGAAATTGTATCTGCTAAATTGCCAGCTTTTATAAAACGGTTTTCCGAAATTCCGGGCGAGAAAACGGTGTTTTGTTGGCGAGGCGGGATGCGAAGCAAAACGTCTGCAACCGTCGTTTCATTAATGGGAATTCAAGCTTCTCGTTTAATTGGCGGCTACAGATCATATCGCCAGTGGGTAGTCGGGCAGCTTGAGACGATGAATTATAATCCGAAAGCGGTCGTGCTGCAGGGCAATACAGGCTGCGGAAAAACGGACATATTGCGCCGGTTGAAGGAAAAAGGCCATGCAGTAATTGATTTGGAGGGAATGGCAGGCCATCGCGGCTCTATATTTGGAGGAATCGGGCTTGAACCGAATAATCAGAAAATGTTTGAAGGCCTGCTCGTAGAAGAGCTGCTTGCGACCCAAAACGCCGCTTTCTTTGCCGTTGAAGCGGAAAGCAAACGAGTCGGTAAAGCCGTCATTCCTGATTTTTTGATGAGCAAGAAAGAGACCGGTATTGCCATTATGATTGAACTGCCCGTGCAAGCGCGTGTCGAGCAAATATTAAAGGACTATGAGCCTTGGAAAAACAATGAAGCCTGCCTGCAGGCTTTCCAGCGAATCAAGTCCAGAATTCATACGCCTATTGCACATGAAATCCAATCCTGCCTGGAAGCCGAAAAATACGCAGCTGCAGTTGAGATGATGCTCGTTTATTACTACGATCCCAAATATTCCTTCTCGCAAGGTCAATATGAGCTGGAAAAAAACTATTTGGTTAAAGTTCAGACTGTAGATGAAGCATTTGATCAGGTGGAAGAAATTTTACTGCATGCATAATCCAATATTTCCTGATAGACAGAATGCCAGTTTTTATAAAACTGGCTTATTTCTGCGGGCTCGATAAAAATTCTTTCGCCCGCTTCATATTCAGCCAGATAAGGACGGAGCGTTGTAACATTCATCCGATAGAACACTTGATAGCCAACTTTCGGGTATGGGCTTTGCTCCGTCCAATTCGGATTGTCGTTGTGATCAACACATATAGCACCTAACAACTGGCAAACTCCTTCTACATAGGCCTCCTCCAGCGCTTCACGCCTCATGCATTGCGCAGGCGTTTCACCCAATTCTATATGTCCGCCTGGAAAATCCCAGCCGCGAGCATGCAGATTTACTAATAACAGCTTTTCTTCGTAAAAGCAAAATCCATGCACGCTTGTAATAAGCTGTGCTGGCGGAAGATTTATGGTTTGCTCCCAAGTCAAGGCTACGCGTGATTGCCCCCAATTTACAATAATCGTAGACATTTCCAGACCTCCATTACTATCACTCGCATGTTGTACAAGGTTATTCACTACTTAAAAAGTGTAATCGTTCAGAAAGGATTGCGCAATGGATTTCATTAGTCAGCTATTCTAAAGTCCAACAGCTGACTGGACCAGGGTCCAGCTAGCATTTAGACTGAAGACCATTCTATGCTCTGGCAAAATTACGTTATAGTTATCGCATACTATGAGATTTGCAGGGGGTTAACAGCAGTGAGTGATGAAGCAGTATTGCAGCTTCGCGGCGTAACCAAAAAAATTGGCAGCCGCGTTATTGTGGACAATCTGTCATTTGATGTTCCGAAAGGCGAGGTGTTCGGTTTTCTAGGGCCAAACGGTGCGGGGAAAACAACGACGATTCGCATGATTGTGGGACTAATCGGAATGACTAAAGGCGAAATATTAGTTAAAGGCATTTCGGTAAGCAAGCATTTCGAGCTTGCGATGACGCATATTGGCGCTATCGTTGAGAATCCGGAAATGTATAAATTTTTGAGCGGCTATCAAAACCTGGTCATGTTTGGCAGAAGACATGCGGGAGTGACAAAGGAAAGAATTAATGAGGTTGTTAAGCTTGTAGGTTTGGAAAATCGCATCCACGAGAAGGTAAAGCGCTACTCGCTCGGCATGCGTCAGCGGCTTGGCGTAGCGCAGGCTTTGCTGCATAAGCCATCCGTGCTTATTTTTGACGAGCCGACTAACGGCTTGGATCCTGCCGGCATTCGCGAGCTGCGAGATTATTTGCGCCAATTGGCAAGAGAGGAAGGGATCGCGGTTATCGTCTCCTCACATCTGCTGTCGGAGATGGAGCTGATGTGCGATCGGATAGCGATTATTCAGACAGGCAAGCTTATAGATGTGCGTACAATAAGCGAGATGAAAAACGCAGCCAGCAGCAATAAAATTAGAGTAGAGGTAACAGACCCAGAGCAAGCGCTGGAGCAATTAGCTGCTGTATTGCCAGATCTAAGCGTGATTGCACAAGCTGACGGGCTTCATATTACAGCTGGCAAGGAGCGTATTCCGGAAATTATTCGAACACTTGTACATGGACAAATCGACATATACGGCATTTGGACGGATAATTATTCACTTGAAGATCAATTTTTGGAGCTAACAAGGGGTGAACAAATTGTCTAGTGCAGCTATGTTGATTAAAAATGAAAATATGAAAATATACCGCAGACCCCGTACTTGGGCAATGATAGGGCTGCTGATTATAGCATTAATGCTTGTGGCAGGGATTATGAAGTGGGACCAATCGTCGCAGTCCGATCAGTCGAATTGGCGCGAGGAGATTACACAGGGCAACGAATCAATGCGTCAAGCGCTCACAGAAAATGAAGGAGCATTTGATGAGCAAACAGCCATAAACTTAGAGAATCGCATTAAAGTAAATGAGTATTATTTGGATAATAATATAAATCCATACGCATATACATTATGGTCTTATATGGACACATCTTCCGCTTTAATTATTTTAGTCACGATCCTTACGGTTATAGTCGCAGCAGATATGGTTGCAGCAGAATTTTCATGGGGAACGATTAAGCTATTGCTTGTTGGGCCTGCATCACGAGCGAAGGTTTTGCTCTGTAAATATATATCAACTTTTATGTTTGCCATCTTGCTGCTCGTTTTATGCTTCGCTGTCTCATTTGCCATAGGAGCTTCTTTGGAAGGGCTCGATAGCTTGTCCCAGCCTAAGATTTCAATCGGCGCTGACGGCCAGATTGTAGAAAGCTCCATGGTATTAAACGTACTGCAAAAATACGGCTACAGCGTCATTGAGCTTATCATGTATGTCACTTTCGCATTTATGATATCCGCTTCCTTCCGCAGCTCTTCAATGGCTATAGGCTTTTCTTTATTAGGCATATTGATGGGAAATACACTAGTATCGGTGCTTGCCAAGTACGAGTGGGTCAAATATTTGCTATTTGCCAATATCGATCTTAGCAGATATGCAAACGGTCATCCGCTAAGGCCGGAAATGACGTTATCCTTCTCCATTATTATGCTTGCAGTCTACTACATCGTATTCCAGCTGATCGCGTGGTTTATGTTTACCAAAAGAGATGTAGCGGGATAAACAATAAAAAGGGCAATTCTGTCAGTCAAATGGAATGACTGCGGAATTGCCCTTTGCGTTACGTTTAGATTATTGCTGCAAACGCTGAATACGATCATCGAGAGCAGGATGGGATGAGAAGAGGGAAAGCATTTTTGGACGATTGCTAATTTTTAAAGTAGCAAGCGAAGTTTGGCTGTTATCAATAAGCTCATGCTTTCTCTTCAAGGATTGCAGCGCGTGAATCATTTTGTCACGGCCCGCATAGGCTGCGCCGCCCGCATCCGCATGGTACTCGCGATATCGGGAAAATGCCATGACGACAATGGTGCCAAGTATAGAGAAAATAATCTGAAACACAATGATACATACAAAATGTACGATACCGCTAAGCTCATCGCGTTTGACAAGGCTGGATACGATATAAGCTGCAATACGAGATAAAAAGACGACGAATGTATTGACGACACCTTGCAACAGCGTCATGGTTACCATGTCGCCGTTTGCGATGTGGGCAATTTCATGGGCGATTACGCCGTCAACCGCATCGTTGTCCAATTGATCAAGCAGCCCTGTAGACAAAGCTACGAGTGAGCGTTTCTTGGAAGGGCCTGTTGCAAAAGCATTTACTTCTGGGGATTGATAAATACCAACCTCCGGCATATGAGTAAGCCCGGCAGCACGCGCATAATAATGTACCCGTTCAACGATGTCTCGCTCTTGAGAAGACAGAGGCTTACTAGGATCAAGAACGGAAACGCGCATCGCCATTTTAGCCATCCATCTGGACATGGCAAGGGAAATAAATGACCCAGTAAAACCGACAACAGCACTAAATACGAGCAAGGATGCAAAATTAATGCCATCCTCCGTAATGTAATTGCCTATGCCAAAAACAGCAAAAATAATAGAAATCGTTGTAATGACTAAAATATTAGTTAGCAGAAACAACATAATACGTCTAAACAGCTTCATCAACCTTCTTTCTCTAATAAAATGTAATTACTAATATGTATTTCTATTGCACCTAAAACTATGCTTGTTACATAGTAACATTCTGTGATCAAACAGGAAATAGATTTTGGTCAAGTTTTTGAATGAAAAGCATATTATTTTTAGTAGAGACAAGAAGGAAATCGAGTTTGAATAGCGAATTCCGATAAATAGCAGCCGCAATATCCATTTACTATTTTTTTGCACAAGAAATCAGATCATGGTGAAAGGTGTGAAGAGAATGGCTTTTGTAATAACGGAAGCTTGTATTGGAGAAAAAGCAACAGATTGCGTTGATGTATGTCCCGTCGATTGTATAGCGGAAGGTGAAGACCAGTATTTTATTAATGCAGATGTATGTATTGACTGCGGTGCATGTGAAACGGCTTGTCCCGTCGGTGCGATTTACTATGAGGATGATTTGACTGAGGATCGCAAGCATTTCATAGAAAAGGCGGCAAGCTTCTATAGCTGACATTAGCTGACATTTTATAGCTTACAAATGTTGTAGCTTACAAATGTATAGCATCCAATTAATTAACCCATTAGGCTGCGCCAAGCAGCCTGATGGGCTATTTTTTGCGTTGCTGTTGTTGGGTGCCTGCTGTCAAGGCAGAATGGACAAGTGTTCGTGGAGCCTAATATTTTGCGAATTGTGCCAAACTAATGGTTAAAATTAGCCTACAAAGGCGGACGCTGCCGCTTCTCCAGTCTCAAACCTGCTCTCCGATCCCTTTTCTTTTGCTTACCAAATGTGCACAATGAATGGAGATGGTCACACATTCCGCTATTCGGATTTATATGGGACTTTTTCTTCGATTTATTGACCAATAGCGGAACGTGTGTCACTTTACCTCCTCAAAACTGCAATTTTGGGCCAAATAACGGAACGACTGACCATCTATTGAAGTTGTAGATTCCTTGTAGACAGGGCAACAAGCAATATATGCTGGTTGATACCTGCCTCTATACCCATGTGGAACACGTCAAGAGCTTTCCAATGTAAGTTTCCTAAACAAATTGAAGAAATGCAGCTAGTATTGGCATATTAAAGTATATTTCATAAGCCCGGGACAGCCAGCGAAGCATGGAGATATAAAACGAATGAAACGATTGAAATTAAATGATATAGTAGGGAGTAGATAAAATAATTCTTTGCTTTTTAAATAAGAGAGAGGACAGGATAGGTGAAGCCAATTGATTAAAGCTCTTATTTTTGATTTCGACGGAACCATAGTGGATACGGAGACACCTTGGTATTATGCTTATCGTGATTTGTATAGCAGCTATAATGTTGATTTGCCGCTCGAGGTTTGGGGGCAATGCGTTGGAACAGGCTTTGAAGCCTTTAATCCTCATATAAATCTTGAGGAGCAAACGAAACGGTCATTTGATCATAAACAGTTGGAAGCTTTTACAGCTGAAAAGCATAATGAGTATATGGTGAAGCAAACGCTGCGGCCAGGCATTGAGAATTATTTGGCTGCAGCCAAGCAAGCGGGCTTGCGTTTAGCAATCGCATCCAGCTCACACAGACATTGGATTGAAAAATATTTAACGGCATTTAATATTGGGCACTATTTCGAATTTATTGCATCTGCTGACGATGTAGAGAAGGTAAAGCCTAACCCAGAGTTATATCTAAAAGCGCTAGAATGGCTGCAGATTAAGCCGGCTGAAGCGATTGCCTTTGAGGATTCCAGGCATGGATTGTTTGCGGCGAAGTGTGCTGGCATCAAGACAGTAGTTACGCCTAATGAAGTGACCAGTTATATGACATTTGAAAACTATGACTTGCTGTTGTCATCCCTGGCTGATATCAGTTTGGATGAACTGGTAAAGCAATTGTCGGCTGAATAAATTACTAGAAATTTTGAAACCTGTGCACAGCGCTCAAAAGCGCTTCATTGCACGGGTTTTTGTTTTTTCTATTTCCACGTAACTTATTGCTTTTAATTCATTAAATCCTTGGAAACTTTTTGTAGTACATAACGTCTAACTATGCAATGATTATATCTTTTAAAGGAGAGAGGATGAACAAAACGCATGCATAGATTTATAAAGAAAAAGGCTGTGCAGCGGGCTTGCGCCTTAGTAGCTGCAGCAGCGCTGGCAATAGGAGCAGTGGATTTGACAAGTCCTGCAGCTACTTATGCCGCAAGTATAAACGATTTGAAAATAAATAATGCTGATCAAGCTATTGAACGTGCCGAGGAGCTGCTGCTGCTGCCAGAAGGCGCAAAGGTGACGGCTAAATTTAATGGTGCTTACTGGGAGCTTACCTTCAAGACCGTTGAGAAGGACTTTTATGGCAATGCCCGCCATACCGGTGAACTGGCTATATCTGCTGTTGATGGAGAGCTGACGAGTTTCAGAGTGAAATACAGTTTATACAAATATACGGGAGATTTGATGCAGCCTCCTTATGATGAAAGCAAACAGAAAATTTCTTTTGAAGAAGCAACCGCCATTGCAGATCAGTTTGCAAGCAAGCAAAGCTGGCAGCTTAAGGATGATTGGATTCACGACCGTTATCCGGTATCGGAATACAATACTCGAGATCAAGAGAAAACAGTCCATTGGGTGCATTATGACCGACTTCATAACGGTTATCGTGATGACAGTAATCATATGGCTATATTAGTAGATCGTGTTACAGGCGAAATTGCCTCCTACGAAGTGTATTGGACAAATAATGTTTATGCGGCCAATGATGCGCTTGAAAAAGAGAGCGAATTTATTACTACACCGGCAGCGGCGAAAATTATTATTAATGAAATTAAACCGTATTTGCATTGGGCAGAGGAGAATGGACCTGCCAGTAAACGTCTGGCTTATTCCCTTCACTATAGGTATGTACTGGACTCAAAAGGGAAGTTCCCAAGTCTTTATTATGCTGATCCGCCAAAGTTTACAGATAAAGCTGTGCCTAGATATCCGATTGAACTGGCACAAAAACGTTTATTGTCCTTATATGATTTGAATCGCGAGTATGTACCCGGTAAGAATGGTGTACTTATTCTTCACTATACGCTTCGAATCAAGCCCGGTGTGCCGTTGTTCTACAATGGGGTTCATCCATCAATTGATGCCAATACAGGAGAATGGATTGATTTCTTAAGTAATCCAATTCGCGAAAATCTGCCAAAAGTTGGAGACTGGCTCATTGATGAAGTTGCTCCAGCTGATAAAGTCGGATATAAGGCTGCTATTGTATGGAATAATGAGCTGCAAAAGCTGCAGAACGAGCCGATAATTGAAAATCAGTATACTTTAGTGCCATTCCGCGAGCTGTTGACAAAGCTGGAGGCCAAAATCAACTGGGATCCCGTAAATCGAGTAGTAACGGCAAGTAAAGACAAGACTACCATTCAATTAAAGATAGATTCCCAAAATGTCTATATTAATGGAAAAAAGCAAACGTTAAATACGCCTGCTCGCCTTGCCGGCGGAAGAACGTATATCCCGGCGCGGCTTGTACTTGAAACGTTCGGAGCCAAGGTTAAATGGGAGGGAGATTCCCGCTTCGTTATCGTAAAGACGGATCCATCACTTCCTGAGCTGTCTAAAGAGGAAATTAAGCAAATGCGATTCACGGCTCACCTTCAAGCACAAGAAAAAACAACAAAATAACAGGAGAAAGCAATGATCTTAGAGCATGCAGCTCGCTATAGGATGATTGCTTTTTTCGTGGTCAGCCTTGATTGTTTTTTGGTTACTGCTTATAAAAAAACGAAGCCCTGCCATTTCTGTTATAGCTTTTAGTTATATCTAACCATAGCATAATCCAGTTACACTATAGCATTCTTTTCGTGGTATCTTACATGTAACAAGTAGTGAAGGAGCTCATGATATGGTTAAAAATAGCGTTTTGGGATATCCTCGCATAGGTGCGCATAGGGAATGGAAAAAAGCACTGGAGGCGTTTTGGTCAGGCAAGCTGGAGGAAAAAGATTTCCAGCAGCAATTGCAGGAGCTGCGCTTGGAGCATTTGCGCAAGCTTCAGGAGAAGGGAATCGAGCTTATTCCTGTTAATGATTTCAGCTACTATGATCAAATTTTAGATACGGCGACCATGTTTGGAATAGTGCCAAAACGATTTGCATATGACGGTGGAAACGTTCCGCTGTCTGTCTATTATGGTATTGCCCGCGGGACTAAGGATGCAGCCGCTAGTGAAATGACCAAATGGTTTAATACGAATTATCATTATATTGTGCCAGAATTGGATGGGGCAGAGCCCTTCCTCACTGAAAATAAACCGCTGCTCGCTTATCGCGAGGCCAAGGAAAAGCTAGGGATTGCGGGCAAGCCGGTTATTATTGGTCCTTTAACCTTCCTTAAGCTGTCCAAAGGTTATGCTGCTGCCGAATTTGACGCGTGGCTCGAGCGCTTGCTTCCGCTGTACATTCAAGTATTGCAGGAGCTTGAAAAAGAAGGCGTTCAATGGGTGCAAATCGATGAACCAGTTATTTCTACAAAGCTTAGCGCTGAGGATGTGAAGCGGCTGTCAAACATCTATGGACAGTTAGCAGCTGCGGCGCCGAATCTGAATGTTATATTGCAAACGTATTTCGAAGCGGCGGATCAATATGAAGAGATTGTCAAGCTTCCAGTAAAAGCGATAGGGCTAGATTTTGTTCATGGTTTTGCCGGTAATTTGGCATCCATCAAAAAATTTGGTTTTCCAAAGGATAAAGTGCTAGGGGCAGGATTAATCGACGGACGCGGCATTTGGAAAGCTTCCATTAAAGAAAAGTTAGAGCTGCTAAAAGCTATTCAATCGCATGTCACGGAAGATCAGCTCATTATTCAATCTTCCTGCAGTCTGCTGCATGTTCCGGTTTCCGTACAATTTGAAACGAAGCTCGATAAGGAGCTTAAGGATGCGCTGGCATTCGCTGATGAAAAGCTGGATGAAATTGTGTGGCTGACAAAAGCGGCACATGGCGAGGGGCATGCAATAAGTGCAGAGCTTGCGGAAAATGAACGCGCATGCGAAGCCTTCAAGCATTCCAGCAAACGCAAGCGTCAGGATATTCAAGATGCTGTCGCTTTAATAGCTCAAACGAAGCTGGAGCGCCAGCTGCCTTTCGCCGAGCGTCTCGCAGCTCAACAGGCAAAGTGGCAGCTGCCGATATTCCCGACAACGACAATTGGCAGCTTTCCTCAGACGGCAGAAGTCAGAAAAGCGCGACAATTGTGGCGCAAGGGGGATTGGACGAAAGAGCAGTACGCAGCCTTTATTCAAGATGAAATCAATGATTGGATTAAGCTGCAGGAGGAAATCGGCCTTGATGTACTCGTACATGGCGAATTCGAACGTACAGATATGGTTGAGTACTTTGGCGAAAAGCTGGCCGGCTTTGCCTTTACTCAAAACGGCTGGGTGCAATCATACGGCTCCCGTTGCGTAAAGCCGCCTGTTATTTATGGCGATGTAGCTTTTGTAAACGAGATGACTGTAGAAGAAACAAAATATGCGCAATCATTGACAAAACGGCCTGTAAAAGGCATGCTGACGGGACCGATTACGATAATGAACTGGTCATTCGTCCGCGAGGATATTTCTCGCGAGCGGATTGCTTATCAGCTGGCTTATGCACTCAGACAAGAAGTAGAAGCGCTTGAAAAAGCAGGAATCGGCATGATCCAAGTGGATGAGCCTGCCGTCCGCGAAGGCTTGCCGCTGAAGGAAGAAGATCAGGCCAACTATTTGGACTGGGCTGTCAAGGCATTCCGCATGACGACTTGCACTGTACAAAATACGACTCAAATCCATACGCATATGTGCTATTGTGAATTCCATGATATGATTGGCTCCATTGATGCGATGGATGCAGATGTTATTTCCATAGAAACGTCCCGCAGTCACGGAGAGCTTATTCACAGCTTCGAGCTGAACACGTACGGCAAAGGAATCGGACTTGGCGTATATGATATTCATAGTCCTAGAATTCCTGCTGTTGAGGAAATGACAAGCATGATCGATCGCGCGCTCCAGGTGCTTGACGCAAGACTATTCTGGATTAATCCGGATTGCGGCCTTAAGACGCGCGGCAAGGAAGAAACAGTTGAAGCGCTGCGCAATATGGTGGCGGCGACAAGCATAGCACGTTCCAGTCATAGCGCAACTGTGTAAGCCAAAGGCGAGGAGCGACTAAGCAGACAGGCTGCTAAGCAAATATGCGGCCTGTCTTTCCTTAGTTTCCAAATGCGTTTATAATGGAATTATCAAATAGAGGATGTGCAGCAAATGTTAAAAGAAAAAATACTTAGAAGAGAGCCAGGCATACTAACATATGGGATGACTCCGCCTAAGCATACTCATACGCCAGAAAAAATAGCCGAAATATCGCAGAAGCAGTGTGAAAGATTGCACGGGCTTCAAATTGACGGTTTGATTTTATACGATGTGCAGGAGGAAAGCGACCGCATCGATGAGGATCGCCCCTTTCCATACCTGCCGACTATTGAACCTACGAAATACAGCAATGATTATTTAAGCGAGCTGCAAATGCCTAAAATTATTTATCGCTGCGTAGGTAAAAACACAGAAGAGCAATTTACGAATTGGCTGCAGGCTGAGCAAGAGCAGGACCGTTTCTCTGTTTTTGTAGGAGCTTCCTCGAGCAAGGAAATCGTCAATATAAGCTTGGCTGATGCGTATAAGCTTAGCAGTCAGATCAGTAATAATTTGACTTTTGGCGGCGTTGTTATTCCAGAGCGTCATATGAAAAAAAATGACGAGCATTTGCGTATTATTAGCAAAATTAATAGCGGCTGCCGCTTTTTTATATCGCAGGCTACTTATAATGTAGAAGCGTCAAAAAACTTCTTGTCCGATTATTATTATTATTGCAAGGATAACAATAAGGAGCTTGTGCCTATTTTATTCAATCTTGCGCCTTGCGGTTCTGCCAAAACATTAGAATTTATGAAATGGCTCGGCATCAGCATTCCTAAATGGCTTGATAATGATCTTAAATACTCTGTTGATGTACTTGAAAAGTCTGTCAAGGAATCTCGCAAAATTTTTGAAGAGCTGTTTGATTTTGGCCTCGAAAAAGGGATTCCGATCGGATGCAGCATAGAGAGCTTGTCGACAAGAAAGGTCGAGATAGAAGCCTCCATTCAATTGGTGCATGATATTCGATCGATAATGGAAAGCAGGCTCGGGGCTGCTGTGTGAGGCAGGGCTTGAACCTCCTATAGCTATATAAGGATAAACAGCTTCGCTGCTTTTTGGCAGACGCGTTTACCGAAGAAAAATAAGAACAAGTGTAAGGGGAGCCTTACACTTGTTCTTATTTTTGTACAAAAGCCGACCTCTCTTTTATCGTGCGCGAAAGGTGTAATATGATTTCCAGCATATAGCAATAATCCCGCGAATAAGATGGTACAAACAGGGTTGTCTGCTTTGTTATGTATGGTGTGCAGGCTAGGGAGGTTATTTTAATATGAATCATGAAATTTCTGCAATTATCGGGATAGGCACAGCTGTGCCTGATTATCGTCTCGAACAAGATGAAACTGCTCATCGGCTGGCACAAGCGCTGCATGCATATCCGGATTCAGCAAGATGGGCGAAGCGATTGTTTAAGCAGTGCGGCGTAAAAACACGGTATACCTGCGAGCCTAATTTACTAGAGCCTTCAGACAGCTGCCGTTATTTCTCGCTGGCCGCAAACCATCTGGTGCCGACAACGAAAGAGCGAATGGCGATGTACAAGCAGCAATCCGTACCTATCGCTTTTCGCGCTGCACAAAAAGCCTTAAAAGACAGTCAAATTCAATCCTCTGAAATTACTCACCTTATTACCGTCAGCTGTACAGGCCAATTTCTTCCCGGTTTGGACACCTTGCTTGTGAAGGAGCTTGGACTTAGAGAGACGGTAAACCGCATTCCCCTTAATTTTCTTGGATGTGCTGCAGGCCTCAAAGCTATCTGCTTATCCAAGGAGCTCATTCAACATGACCGCCATGCCAAAGTGCTGATCGTAACAGTAGAGCTGTGCACGCTGCATATTCAGCCATCTACGGCACGCGAGGCATTATTTGGCGCTTCGTTTTTTGGAGACGGAGCATCAGCTTGCGTTGTTGCATCAAGTATGGCCGGCAGCCGCCCGGCTTCCTTTGAACTAGGTACAAGCCATTCTGTTCTATTGCCGGGTTGTGCCGAAGAAATGGTCTGGGAAGTTGGCAATTATGGCTTTGATCTGTATCTTTCTACAAAAATCCCTAAGCTTATTCGCGAGTTTATACCGGAACAGATTGAGCGGCTGCAAGGCAGCGACGCTTTGCCATCGCTATGGGCTATTCATCCTGGCGGCAAAGGAATCATCGACGTGCTGGAAGAGGTGTATAGTCTGGACAAGGAGCAAACGGGCCCCAGCCGCACCATCCTAGAACGATACGGAAATATGTCCTCTGCTACGATTCTGTTTGTGCTCGATGAGATGAGAAAGCAGCTGATTAATAACTTAGCAGACAAGACAAGCGGTATTGCGCTAGCATTTGGCCCCGGACTTACTTGTGAAATGATTCAGATAAGCTATATTCCAGCTGCAGCTTCTGCTATTGCAGAGCTGAAAGATGAAACCTATGCTTAGGCCGCTTAAATACAGAGCTATCGAAGACGAATTGATGGATGATAGCTCAATGGGCGGAGGAGAGCTGCGTGAAGCTTTGCGGCAATTGCGATGGCTGAACCGCCTCTTTGGAGCAGCAGCGCCTTGCTTGTACGGCGTGCGCCGCTTATGGACAGCGGCAGGGAGGCCAAAGCGGTTGGCTGTGCTCGATGTCGGATGCGGCTCTGGAGATGTGAACAGGCAGCTCCTGCGCTGGGCTGACAAAAACGGCATCGATATGCGCATTACATTAGCTGATATTACCGAGGAAGCATGTGCAGAGGCAAGGCAGCTTTTTAACAATGAGCCGCGCGTTCAAGTTATACGCTGTAATTTGTTTGAGCTGCCCGCGGCTGGCGCAGATATTGTAACAGGATCGCAATTTATTCATCATTTTGCAGACGCGGCATTGCCGCGGGTCGCTCAAAGCATGCTGAAGGCTGCCAGGCTCGGTGTTGTAATTAATGATATCCATCGTCATCCGTTGGCGTGGCTTGCAGTCTGGCTGGCTACGCGCGTCATGTCTGGGAACAGATACATATTGAACGATGGCCCTTTGTCTGTCGCCAAAGGCTTTCGCAACTATGATTGGAAGCGGCTTCGAGGCGCGCTGGACGGACCGGAGCTATATTATTCATGGCGTCCGCTATTTCGTTATGCTGTAATCATTACGGACAGCGGAGCCAAAAACAGCAATCGGAGTGGATAGCGATGTCGAGCCAATATTATGATGCTGTCATTATAGGCGCAGGCGTAGCTGGCAGCACGCTTGCAAAAAGCTTGTCGGAGCGTGGCTGGAGCACGGTGCTGCTTGAAGGCAAAACCTTTCCGAGACATAAGGTTTGCGGAGAATTTCTGTCTCCGGAATCAATAGGAATGCTTCACAAGCTTGGTTTGTCAGAGGCAATTATGACACTTGAGCCTAGTCTTATTGCGCATGCCAATCTAATACTTCCTAACGGTGAACAGTTGGCTGTCCCGCTGCCTGGAGCAGCGCTTGGCATTAGCCGCTTCATGCTGGATGCTGCGCTTATTGAAGCTGCACAATGCTCTGGCGTGCATGTGATGACCGGAGCTAAGGTCAGATCAATAAACTGCGCTGCCGATAGCTACCGTATCGAAGCTGTGCAAAATAAGCATACCATCGCTTTCGAAGCCAAAATTGCAATTTCAGCATGGGGAGCGATTGGCGGTGCAGGCGTTGCTTTTACGTCAGCTGAGCCTGAGCGGCATTCCAATTACATAGGGGCAGAAAAGGCAGCTCATTTCAGAAATAGGCTGAAGCGCGAGGCAAAGCATGCTTATGTCGGAATTAAGGCTCATTATGATGGAGCTGCCATACAATCAGCAGTAGAGCTTTATTTTTTTCCTGGAGGCTATCTGGGCATTTCCCCTATTGAAGAGGGCAAGGTTAATATCGCTGCGCTTATTAGCCAGCGAGCTTTTTCCCAAAAACCAAAATCAGTAGCTGAATGGCTCGAAGCTGCTTGCAAAAGCAACAGCGCACTGCAAAAAAGACTCGCAGGCGCCAAATTAATTGAAGGCTCAGAAGCTGCAGTAGCGCCGGTTGATCTGAGGCGCAAGCCGCAGGCCTGGAGCACTCTTCCTGCGGTAGGCGATGCGGCTGTTATGATTCCGCCGTTATGCGGCGATGGCATGTCAATGGCTTTGCGCTCTGCCGAGCTTTGTGCGCCGCTTGCAGACCAGTATTTGAAGGGCGAGCTGACGATGCGGCAGTGGCGATTAAAATACACACAAGCGGTTAAGCGGCAATTTAATGGTCCAAGAAGATGGGGGAAAATGCTGCAATGGCTGCTCGGGGAGCCGAGAATGACAAAGCTGCTTCTTCCGATTGTCCGAGTGATGCCTTTCATCGCATATCGTTTAGTGCGAAAGACAAGATTAAAGCCTTAAACAGAACGAATAGTAAAGCAAGATTGTATTGTTTGCAGGAAGGAGCATCGTCATGGTTGTTCAGTGGCTTCTTTCCAGCCTTATGCAGCATCGCAGATCGATTATGCTCTTCTGGCTGCTCGTTTTGCTGCTGCTCGGCTTTTTTTCTGTCCGTTTGCCGCTTGTACTGCAGGATCATGGGCTCATGCCGAGCGGTGCATACGCAATCGTACAGGATAGGCTCGCAAGTGATTTTCATATGCCTGACGATCCTGTAATGATCGTCTTTGAAAATAAGTCGTCTGTTAAGCAGTTTCGAGCTTATATTGATCAGACACTTCAAAATGTGCAGCAGCTGAAAAGCGTTAAAACGATCCAATCACCGCTGCTGTATGCAGGTATGATGAATAAAAATTATGCATATGCACTGCTGTCCTTTCATGAGAAAGGCTCTCAGATTGCGCCGATTATTGATCAGCTGAACAGTCTGCTGCCGCAAAGCCAGTACGCTTCCGCCAAGCTGACTGGAAAGCCCGTCGTTCAAGCTGATGTTAACAAGGCAAGCTTGCGTGATTTGACCCATGCCGAACGGATTGGCATACCAATAGCTTTTATTATATTATGGATAGCTTTTGGAGGTTTGGTTTCTGCGCTAATCCCTATCGTGATAGGTGTTATTACAGTTGCTAGCACGATGGGGATCATGTATTTCGTAGGACAAAAAATAGAACTGTCGAATTTTGTGCTTAATGTTATCCCTATGGTTGGACTAGCTTTAAGCATTGATTTTGCACTGTTGATTGTAAACAGGTTTCGTGAGGAATTGCAACTAAAGCCAGTGCAGCAAGCGCTGCATGCTACCATTGCCTCTGCCGGCAGAGCGGTTCTTTATTCTGCGCTTTGCTTTTTTCTCGGTCTGGCCGGCATTATGTTTATTCCGCTGCCGTTGTTTCACTCCGTCGCTCTTGGCGCTATAATCGTTTTGACGATAGCGGTCATGCTCGTTTTTACGCTGATGCCAATTATTTTGTTAAGTCTATGGCGGATTATTAAATCAGAAAGACCACCTGTTCGTGCACGCCACAGCATATGGCTTGCTCTTTCCCGCCTTGCGGTAAAAAGACCGGTTGTTACTGGCGCTATAGCCATCTTATTGCTTGTCCTCTGTTTTATTCCTTTGTTCAGTATGAAGCTGTCCGTACCGGATGCATCCTCATTACCGCAAAGCTATCCTTCCCGAATCGCCTTTGAGAGCTATGAAGCTCACTTCACCTCCGTTAGTACGACCGATGTTGCGATTATTGCGGAAGCATCTGCCAACCGCTTTAATAAAGATGACTTGTACCATGCATATAAGCTAGTGAAAAAACTGCAGGCTGATCCTAATGTACTAGTAGTGAAGTCAATTTTTACAAATACAGAGCTATATCGCTATTACCAAAACGGTAATAGGATGCTTATGCTAGTAACGCTACAAAGTGAGAAATCGGCTGAAGCAACAAGAGATTGGCTCAGAAAATGGGAGATAGAAGGCAGGGCTTCCGCAGACTTGCCTTTTTTGGTAGGCGGAGAAGCAAAATATGAGCAAGAAGTTTTTGACGCTATTTTTACGAATCTGAACAAAGTATTTTTGTTTATTTTGACTACCACCTATGTTCTGCTGCTTGTAGCCTTTCGCTCCTTGCTTATTCCAGTTAAAACGATCTTGATGAATTTGATGAGCCTGGGCGCAGCGTTTGGCATATTAACTTGGCTGTTTCAAAAAGGCATTATCGGGGCCGAGCCTGAAAATATTGCGATTATGATACCTGTATTTATTTTTGGACTGGTGTTCGGCATCAGTATGGATTACGGGGTATTTTTGCTATCCCGCATTTTCGAGGAGTATAAAATTACATCAGATAATAAGCATGCGGTCATTACTGGCTTAGCCTCAATAAGCAGGCTCATAAGCGCGGCCGCAGGCATTATGATCGCAGTCACCGTACCGTTTGCTTTTGGCGAGGTAGTTGGCGTAAAGCAGCTTGGCATCGGCATTGCGGCCGCCATTCTAATCGATGCTACCATAATCAGAATGGTGCTCGTTCCAGCTGTGATGGTGCTGCTTGGCAAATGGAATTGGTGGTTGCCAGGCGCAAAATAGTAAATCTAAAAGGAATCGCAGCGAGTTCATAAGAAGCAGTGATGAGGACAGGTTTATGGTAAAATGGAAATATTAACGAAGGAATCGAGGCTTGGAAAAAGGAAAGGCGGGTATCGCGTTGGAAGCATTTCGAGCGTACGTATTGGAACAGCATGACGACGGCTCCATAACGATGGAGCAAAAGAAGCTGCATGAAAATGAACTGCCTCAAGGAGAGGTCACGATTCAAGTTGCCTATTCAAGCGTGAATTTCAAGGATGGAATGATTGCCATATGGCAACAAATTGCAAAGAGCTATCCGCTTATTCCGGGCATCGATTTGGCTGGCACTGTTATTCAATCTGCAGATCCGAAGTATAAGGCCGGTGACGAGGTTGTTGTGACTGGCTATGGTCTTGGCGTAAGCTGGCATGGCGGGTACAGCGAGCTCGCTTGTGTTCCTGCAAATTGGGTTGTGCCGCTGCCAAGCGGGCTTTCTTTGCGGGAAGCGATGCTGCTTGGCACAGCCGGCTTTACAGCTGGGCTGTCTGTTATTAGACTGGAGGACAACGGGTTAAAACCTGATGCCGGACCTGTTGTCGTGACTGGCGCGACGGGCGGTGTGGGAAGTGTCGCCGTAGATATGTTAGCAAGCAAAGGCTACGAGGTAATTGCCAGCACAGGCAAGCGGGAAGAGCATGCGTATTTGCTGGAGCTTGGTGCAACTTCAGTCATTGATAGGGAGCAGTTGAGCGCACTTGAGCCAAGAGCGCTTCATTCTGCACGTTTTGCCGCAGCTGTAGACACGGTAGGCGGCAGCACGCTGCAAAATGTTCTTAGCTCATTGCAATATGGCGGTTCAGCGGCAACTTGCGGTTTAACGGGCGGCTCGGATGTGAGCACGACTGTATATCCATTTATTTTGCGCGGTATCAATTGGCTAGGCATCGATTCCGTCCAATGTCCGATGGAGCTTCGGTTGCGGGTATGGCAGCGGCTTGCTTCTGATTTGAAGCCGAAGCATCTCAATCGTATGGCTCACGAGGTTACGTTTGAGCAGCTGCCAACCGCTCTGCAGCAAATCGTAGAAGGCAAGCTGCGCGGACGTACAATTGTGAGACTGTAAAGTGATGAATGATATTTAGGAGGCTGCTATGATTACACTAGAGAAGAAGCAAGTACTGGCTGAACGCCTGAGCAGACAACGTTTTATTAATCCTATCGAAAGCTTCCATAATGAGCAGGAGTATATGCAATTGTTCAAGCTGCTGCAGCCTGTTTCTCCAGTGCATAATACTCGGCCGGGCGACCCGCCCAAGCTTGTGCACCGCGCATCCTTTCCAGACGAACAGCTGACAGGCGAGCTGCGGGAAAACAACCGGCTAATTAAAGGCAGGTTTTGCGGCGGAAGAATCGGCTATGTGCTGGAGGAGGATTTGCCTGTCTATGCCGCTGCATTCCGTAAGCCGTTAACTAAATCTGGCGCTGTCCATGAGGATGTATGGCAGGTGATCAAGTATTCCGGAGGAATTTCCAAAGATCAGCTTAAGCAGGAGCTTCAGCAATACAGCGCCTCCGAAATAACGAAAGCGCTTCAAGATTTGCATGAAGCCTTTCTTATCTATGAGCATCAGCCGGATACCGACTGGGATACTGGCTGGTTTGATTTTGAGACAGAATGGTTTAAGGTCGAAACAGGAGAGGATCAGTTTGCACGCGCGGCGTCCAAAGTAATTGTCACCTTTATACGGTCAATGGCTTTTGCTACGGCTGCCAATATAAAGAGCTGGTCCCAATTCCCGCTGAAAACGATCCAAAAGGCAGTGCAGACTTTATTGGCAGAGCAGGTTATTGTTGAAGCAGAAGCTGCAGAGCTGGGCAAAGGCTTTATCTGTAGCGATGATATCCATCAATTTGCTGCCACTGAAGTTCCTTCTGCTGTATTCATGCTGGACAGGTCCGATATAATCGTAAGAGCCCATATGGATGAGCTGTTGAAGCAATACAAGGGGCTTGAAGTGCTGCAGTATTTGCTTATAGACGGGGAATTTAAAGGAGCTGTACTGGGGCATTGGCGCATAGGCCCTTATCCGGTTGATAATATAGTAGTGGAGCTGCCGCTGGAGCAAATAGAAGCAAGAAGAAATGAAATAATTGAAGCAGTCACGAAAATATATGAGCCTGAGCGTCATCCGATCCATAAATACAGCGGAATAGAGCAGGTATTTCAATAACGCTGTTGAAAAGGTATAGTGCAGGCAATGATGAGCTTAATGGGAGAAGGGGAGAGGCTATTGGCTATTTCATTTCACGCTCATAAGGAGCTTTCTGCTTTTCACGATCCGATGCAGGAAGGCAAGCTTATTAGCAGGGAAACAGAAATCAGGCTTGATCCATTAACGGGAGAAAGCTCTCGTATTCTATTTGATCCAGGCGCGCCATTCATGCCGTCTGATTATAGTGAAGTCGGCATCAGCACGAGCGGCAGCAAATGTCCATTTTGTTCTGAAAATGTATGGAAGGCAACACCTGCTTATCCAGAACAATTAGTAAATGACGGCAAGCTGACCAATGGAGAGGCAATCCTGTTTCCTAATTTGTTTCCTTATGCCAAACATAATGGTGTCGTAAGGATGACGGAACAGCACTATGTTCCTCTTGAACAGTTTTCAGAGCAAGTTATTTACGATAGTCTGAGAACTGCTCATACATATTTGCAAAAGGTTATTGACGCGGACCGTAAAACTGATCATTTGTCAATTAATTGGAATTACTTGCCTCCATCTGGCGGAAGCATCCTGCATCCGCATTTACACGTTCTAGCATCTGAAAAGCCTACAAATTATGATCAGAAAGCCATTATGTATAGTGAGCGCTATTATAATCAGTTCGGAACATCTTTCTATGCAGATTTGCTAGACACGGAAAAACAGCTGCAGCAAAGATGGATAGGACGCAAAGGATCGATGAACTGGCTCCATGCTTATGCGCCAAAAAGCCATTATGATTTCATAGGCCTGTTTGAACATATGCCTGCTATCGTGCAATTACAGGAGCAGGATTGGCGAGATCTGGCATCCAGCATGCTGAGCTTCTTTTCACTTTTCAAAAAGATCGGTGTAGCCAGCTTTAATATGATGATCATTCTTCCAAAGAAAGCCAATGCTGCCTATCCAGCACATATTAGAATTGTTCCAAGACTTACATTGGGCGCTTTGGGGACAAGTGATATGAATGTATTTACCTTTCTGCACGGTGAATATTTATCGTTGAAAACACCGGAGCGTACTGCTAAAGAGGCGGCTGCCTTTTTTTAGGATCTGCAGGCGTGAAATATTGAAAACAGCAATTTTGTGGGAAGGCTGCAGCAATCTGGCTGCAGTCTTGCATTAAATCCTAGTATTCTAATGTGAATTGTATTGATGTGTCGAAAACTGTTCGCTATAATAAACTAAAAAAATAAGTATGTTTATTGGTGCAATCTACATAGATTTGTTAAGCAGAAGCATACAAAAAGGAGGATGCCGCATTGCAATTGGATGGACTTATCGATTTGGCGCAAAAGTTAAAGGAGCAGGCAGTTGCGTGGCGCAGGGACTTTCATCAGCATCCCGAAATTGGATTTGAGGAGCATCGCACGTCGCGAATTGTAGCCGAACACTTGACTAAGCTTGGCTTGGAAGTGAGGACCCAGGTAGGAAAAACAGGCGTTGTAGCTATTTTAAGAGGTGAGAAGCCTGGACCTACAATCGGTTTGAGAGCGGATATGGATGCACTGCCTATCCAAGATCAGAAAACTGTATCATACCGATCTGCCATAGCCGGGAAAGCACATTTATGCGGACATGATGCGCATACAAGCATGCTAATGGGCGCAGCGCAATTATTGTCAAGCTTGGGAAAACCAAAGCAGGGCAATATAAAATTCGTGTTTCAACCGGCAGAGGAAGGGCTGGCAGGCGCAAAAGCTATGATTGAGGACGGCTTGCTGGAAAATCCCAAGGTGGATGCGATGGCAGGCTTGCACGTATTTCCCAGCTTGCCAACGAAGTCGATTTCAGTTGCGAAAGGCGTAGCATTTGCTTCCGTAGACAGCATTCATATCAAAATTATCGGCAAGGGCGGTCATGCAGCACGTCCGCATGAAGGAATCGATGCTATCGCAGTTGCAGCTCAAGTGATTAATGCTCTTCAGCATATCGCCAGCCGTTTGGTCGATCCTTTGGAGCCGGTTGTCGTGTCGATCGGCAAAATTGAAGGCGGATTTATGGACTCCGCAATCGCACCGGATGTCAATATGGCAGGCACTGTCAGAACGTTAAGTCCGGCTGTGCGTGAAAAAATGCCGCAGCTGATTGAATCTATTATTCGCGGCGTTACACAGTCATACGGAGCTGATTATGAATTCAGCTATTCGATCGGTTATCCTGTCGTCGTAAATGATGAAAGAATGGTCGATTTTGTCACTCAAACAAGCGAGCGCTTATTCGGCGAAAAAAGGTGGGTATATGCTAAACCTTCAACTGGCGGTGAAGACTTTGCCTATTATTCCGAACGCGTTCCCAGTGTTTTCTTTCGTTTGGGGGTTTGCGACAATCAACCGTATTCGAGTTATCCGCTGCATCATCCCATGTTCGATTTGGATGAGCAGGCGCTCCCATATGGCATAGCGATGCTGGCTGCGATCGCAATCGCTTTTTTAGAGGAATCGTCTATCGGGCAGGTGAAAAAATGATGATTAGAAAAGGTATTATAACGGCAGAGGATCTATATGCATACGCTTGGATTAGCGATCCGTCTGTAAACTCTCAAAGCGGTACGATAGCTTACATCTTTAAAACTGTGGATAAAGAAAACAATAGTTACAGATCGAATGTCCGTCTTGTTGAACTTGATGGCTGTAATGACCGTTCATTTACTGAAGGAGATAAAGATGAGCTTCCAATATGGTCGCCATGCGGTAAAAAGCTTGCCTTTTTGCGACCTGGTGCAGAAGGAAAGCAGATTTGGATCAAGCCCTGGCAAGGAGGAGATGCGGTTCAGCTAACGAGTGCCAAGTATGGGGTAGAAACATTTGTTTGGTCACCGGATGGATTGCGTATTGCTTACACTGCTCGTACGCAAGCGGAAGCAGAGAAAATTTCCGGAATAGGAAAATTGAACGAACAAACCATTACAGGGCAATCCTTCTCGCGAACAAGCCCGAGAGCGGAGGGTTCCGGGTGGTGGGATGGCCGATACACACATCTTTTTGTAATAGAAGCTGAGGGTACCCATACGCAACTGCTGACTTATGGCGACATAGTTGCATCTCAGCCTTTCTGGTCACCAGATGGGGAAGAGCTGGCTTATTTGGCCAAAATCGTAGATGATCCTGTTCTTGATCCTGATCTGCTTATCTTCAGCGATATTTATAAAATTAATATATCTGATGGAAAGATTGTTAAATTAACAGATTCCAGCTTGTTTATTAGTCAAGCGAGCTACTCGCCTAAAGGTGATACAATAGATTTCATCGCCAATGACAGAGCTTATGGCAGTGCTACACATAATAACCTGTATACTATTCAAATAAGCGACGGAATACCGGCTATTATAAATAGCCAACTTGATATGCAAATTGGGAATGTTGTGCTGAGCGATATGAAATCATTTGGAACCTCGCCTGCACCGTTGTATGGCAGCGTAAGCGATGAATCGCCAATGTATGTGATTGGCTCGCTGCACGGCAATGCTCATGTCTACCGTTTTTCAAGAAAAGGCAGCTATGAGGCGGTAACAAGCGGCGATAGGGATGTGTATCAGCTTGCCATATCGGCGGATGGACGTTATATAATTGCCGCCTCATCCGATGCGGCTAGTCCTGGAGAGCTGTATCGAATAGATACTTTTACAAAGAAAGAGTTGCGCTTAACGGCGTGGAATGATCAAATAATGAGAGAGAAGGAAGTTAGCACGCCACAATCTTTTTGGTTTACGACCGCTGACGAATGGGAGCTGCAGGGCTGGCTTATGAAGCCTTCCCTAATGGAAAGCGGTGAAAAATACCCTATGCTGCTTCATATTCATGGGGGTCCTCATGCTTTATACGGGAATTCGTACAGCCACGAGTTTCAAGCTTTAGCAGCTAAAGGATATGGCATTCTATTTATTAATCCGCGCGGCAGCTTTGGATATGGCCAGCATTTTGCACAAGCGTGCCGGGGCGACTTTGGCGGTCGGGATTATGAGGATTTATTAGATGCCGTTGATTACGTATTAAGCCATTATAATTTTATTGATGAAAACAGGCTCGGTGTATGCGGAGGAAGCTATGGCGGCTTTTTGACGAGCTGGATCGTCGGGCAAAATGACCGTTTTCGCGCAGCGGTTACTGAGCGTTCCATCTCGAATTGGCTTTCATTTTTCGGTACTAGCGATATAGGGATTTCATATACTGAAGGGGAGATAGAAGGTAATCCCTGGGAGGATGCTGAAAAGCTATGGGCCCGATCGCCGCTTGCATATGTGAAAAATATACAGACACCTTTGCTTATTTTGCATGGGGAGCAGGATCTGCGCTGCCCTATTGGCCAGGCAGAAGAGCTGTATACCGCTCTGAAGCGGCTTGGAAAGGAGACTGAATTTGTACGTTTCCCCAAATCCAATCATGCGCTGCCACGAAACGGAATACCATCATTGCGCTTGGAGCGCCTTAAGAGGACCAGTGATTGGTTTGACCGTTATTTATGATCAAAATACAAAGGCTGCCAGCAATATTGGCAGCCATTGCGCTCTATGAGCATCTAATTGGTTGTGAGCACTTTGTCTATAATGCCGTATTCCAGCGCTTCCTCAGCGGTCATGAAGAAATCGCGATCCATATCTCTTTCGATTATTTCGACAGGCTGCCCTGTGCGTTCAGACGTAATGCGAACAATTTTCTCCCGTAATTTTAAAATACGCCTTGCACTGATTGCAATATCGCTTGCTTGGCCTTGAACGCCGCCATGCGGCTGATGAATCATAATTTCACTATTGGGCAGAGCGGTGCGATAGCCTTTGGCGCCAGCCAGCAGCAGCATGGAACCGAAAGATGCGGCAAAGCCTGTGCATATGGTATGAATTTTAGGCTTTATAAACTGCATCGTATCATAGATGCCGAAGCCTGCGCTCACAGAACCGCCAGGGCTATTAATGTACATATGAATATCTTTATCCGGATCCTCTGCCGTCAAAAATAGCAATTGTGCGATAATACTATTCGCGAGCGTATCCGTTATTTCCGAACCGACAAACACGATGCGATCCTTCAGCAGTCTCGAATAAATGTCGTAAGAACGCTCACCGCGACTGGACTGTTCAACAACATAAGGTACGTAATTGTTCACTGTTTTCTCCTCCTCAAAAGTATGGAATGACAAGTAAACGAATGAGCTATGTAAAAGGATACGGATTTCACCTAAAAATAGTTTTTTTATTTTTTCAAAGCAGCGTAACGTTTGGCATGCATGAATCGTTTACATATAAGATAGAACTAAAAGTGGTTAAGGAGTGATTTCGGAAAATGAAACAACCCATTCAACTATCGGAGCAGGGAAATATAGATATAGAGAAGTTGAATGCTTCTCTCGGCAGATACTGTCTGTCGCTTACAAATTGCGATTGGGAATCCGACGACCTCAAACAGGCCACATGGATAAAATTTCTCGAGTCGATTAACCTTCAGCAGCATAACAATATTGAAGCGCTTTTGCTGCGCACAGCAAAAAACACCTGGATTGATCATGTCCGCCGAAAGAAGGTTTTTGATCGTATTTTGAATCGCTATCAAGAGCAATGCAGCGAGCAAACAGATTCAAGCTTTAGCCGTTTTAATTTAGAGATCGCCTTTCAGCTTCTTATCAAGCACTTGACCCCATTGCAGCGAACAGTCACTCTGATGAGGGGCGTGCTTGGCTACTCCTCAGCCGAGACAGCAAAAAAGCTTAACACAACAGAAGGTGCAGTTAAAACTGCTTATCATAGAGCGCGTAAAAATCTTAAAGGGCTGCAGTATGAGAGCAATCTGGAACAGTTCATAATAGAGGATTCGGATGCTGCCGGACTAAAGAAGCTTGCTGAAGCCTATTTGAATGGCGAAGTAGAAGCAGTGCTGAGACTGATTCAAATGGATCACCCGGCTCAGGTTACGGCAATTGGGGAATATGGGAAATCGTTTCAACCGCAAATGGGACATTTACCATCGATGTACTCAAATTATTCTTTCCAGGCGCGTATGTCAGCTTGAATCTATGCTTATATTGTCACGCTAAAGGCGTGGCAATTTTTTTTGCAAAAAATATACTTGCCTGTCCATTTATTTTCTGATAATATTACCTGACGAACGTTCGTTAAAAAGTGGGGTGATACTGCTGAAAAGTGATGAAATCAAAGAAGCTGCGCTTAAGTATTTTACTATTCATGGATACGAAGGCGCGTCGCTTTCTCAAATAGCAGATGAAGTGGGGATGAAGAAGCAATCTATTTATGCCCATTTTAAAGGAAAGGACGATCTGTTTCTTCAAGTGCTGCGCGATGTGAAGGAGAGTGAATGGTCCGCCATCGTGGCATACTTCAATAAGAAGGATTCACAGCAGCCTGAGAAGGATCTATATGGCTTTTTATTGTTCATAATCGATCTTTTTCAAAAAGATGAACAAATGAAATTTTGGCTAAGAATGACGTTTTTCCCACCGGCTCATCTCGCCGAACAGATCGAATACGACGTTATCGATATTGAAAGTAAGGTGCAGGCTATTCTGAAAAGCAAGTTTCAGGAGTGGATTGATGCCGATACAATTCTGAAAGATGAAGCAATGACGCCAACCTATGCTTTTTTAGGCATAATGGATTCGATAATGATGGAGCTTGTTTATGGCAATGATGAGCAAAGGCTGCGCACCAAATTAGAATCCTCATGGCGCGTATTTTGGAGAGGGATTACACATCGTTGATGCTACAAAAGAGGAGTTTCACTATGCAAAAATCAATAAAAGAGCAAAAGCTCGTATTAGTTATTTTACTTAGCAATATATTTATCGTATTTCTTGGCGTCGGTCTTATTATTCCAGTTATGCCATCGTTTATAAATATCATGCATTTGAATGGTCAAACGATGGGTTATTTAATGGCAGCCTTTGCTATTGCACAGCTTATTATGTCTCCGCTCGCAGGACGCTGGGTGGATCAGTACGGGCGCAAAAAAATGATTATTATCGGCCTTTTTCTTTTCGGTTTGTCAGAGTTAATCTTTGGTATAGGCGAGCATGTGCCTGTTCTATACTTGTCCAGAGTATTGGGCGGCATTAGTGCCGCGTTTGTTATGCCAGGCGTTACTGCCTATATTGCGGATGTCACTTCCATTGAAGAACGGCCAAAAGCGATGGGCTATATGTCAGCTGCGATTAGCACCGGCTTTATTATTGGGCCGGGCATTGGCGGTTTTGTAGCTGAATTAGGCGTACGCGCCCCCTTTTATTTTGCTGCTGCTATTGCATTTGTCGCATGTATATCATCCATTTTCTTTTTGAAGGAGCCTTTATCAAAGGAACAGCTTGCAGAAATATCACGACATGCCAAGCAATCGACTTTCTTTAAAGATTTAAAAAAATCAGTCAAGCCGCTATATTTTGTAGCATTTGTAATTGTTTTTATTCTTTCTTTCGGTTTGTCTGCTTACGAGACCGTATTTAGCTTGTTCACCGACCATAAATTTGGTTTTACGCCTAAAGATATCGCCTCGATTATTACGATCAGCTCAATCTTCGGCGCTATCGTTCAAGTATTTTTATTCAGTAAAATGGTTGATGTCATTGGAGAAAAGAAGCTGATTCAGCTTTGTTTGATTGTAGGAGCGGGACTGGCTGTCGTATCCACGATGATTTCAGGCTTCTTGCTCGTCCTAATCGTTACGTCCTTTATTTTTTTGGCTTTCGATTTGCTCCGTCCAGCGTTAACGACGTTTTTATCCAAAGCAGCAGGGAAGGAGCAGGGCTTCGTCGCTGGGATGAACTCAACCTACACAAGCCTGGGTACGGTTGTCGGACCTGCGTTAAGCGGAATATTATTCGATATTAATGTTAATTATCCTTATATATTTTCCGCTGTTGTCATGTTTGTCGGACTTGTCATTACTGTAATGTGGAAAGCGAATAAAATGACTGAATCGTTACGGCAATAAGAATATATAAACGCAATCATTCTTTACAGAATGGCTGCGTTTTTTTATGCTTGGGTTATTTATCCTTATACAATGCAAAGTGTTATTCTTTACCAAAGGGCATATACGTCCATGTTTGCAGCCTTATTACTGTCAGACAATTCACAGGGTGAATAATTACCGGCAAAGAAACCACAATAATCAGCATGTGAATACAAAAAAGGTGGGTCGTCCATGAAGAGTCAAAAAGGGGCTCTTTTTGCTCTAGCTTCTATTCCGCTAATTATGACGCTTGGCAACTCCATGCTCATACCTATTTTGCCCCAAATTTCTAAAGAGCTCCATGTAAGCGCGTTTCAAGTCAGTATGATCATTACGGTATATGGTTTAATTGCGATCGTGATGATCCCAATTGCAGGCTATTTATCAGATCGGTTTGGACGCAAAATAATTATTCTTCCCAGTTTGCTTATAACAGCAGCTGGAGGCGGGATATGCGTAGCGGCTGCATGGTTTATGGAAGGGATCAGCGCTTATTATGTTATATTGGCGGGCAGATTACTGCAGGGAGTAGGGGCAGCGGGAGCTTTTCCTATCGTTATACCATTTATTGGCGACCTGTTTAAAGATGAAAAAGAAGCAAGCAAAGGACTCGGCATCATAGAAACCGCCAATACATTTGGCAAGGTGGTCAGTCCGATACTGGGCGCGTATTTAGGTCTGTTGCTATGGTATGCGCCTTTTATTGCGATTCCAATCTTGTGTGTCATTTCATTTGGGTTAGTCATATTTCTTGTTAAAAAACCGAAGAAGCAGGAACAGAGCTCCAAAAAGGAGCTAAAAGTTTTTTTATCAGAAATCAAGGATATATTGAAGGAAAAAGGGCGCTGGCTTTATGCAATATTTACAATTGGCGGCATCTGTATGTTCGTCATTTTTGGGGTATTGTTTTATTTATCAGAAATTTTAGAGTCGAAATATAATTTGCACGGTGCAGTAAAAGGGTATGTGTTAGCTATTCCGCTAGCTCTTCTTTGTCTAGCCTCTTATGGCAGCGGAAAAATAATTGGGCAAAATAAAACGAGGATGAAATGGCTAGGTTTTAGCGGAATGGTGCTGCTTGGAGCAGCAATGCTTATAACGGGCTTCTCAAGCGAAATTTATTTCATGGTAGGCTTTTTAAGTTTAAGCGGGATTGGAGTAGGGATGGTACTGCCTTGTATGGACGCGCTCATTACTAATGGCATTGAAAAGGACAGCCGAGGCACCATTACTTCATTGTACAGCAGCATGCGCTTCATTGGCGTAACGCTTGGCCCATCCGTCGTCTCCTTATTAATGATGGGCGGTCATTGGCTTTTGTTCGGCACGATGGCCAGCCTGGGCGCTATAGGAGGATTGCTTACCTTTTTTGCAGTTACGCCTGAAAAAGAAGAAGAAAAAGGGAATACGAATAAAACGAACAAAACGAACAAGACGAATAAAGCTGATCTGTTCAAACCATTAGTGAGACAAAAGGCAAGATGATGCGGAACAATATTTTTCACAATAATTGTGAATGCAAAAGTTCGCATAAACCAAACCTCATTAAACCATATTAGGAATATCAGTACAATTATAAATAAAAGGAGCTGTCACAATGCAACAGCAACAAGCAACAACAAAAAATGGAAATTCTCAAGTAGCAGCAAATATGAATCATGGGGGGCATGAGCTATTTGATGTGCACGAAGTGCTAAGCTGTGCAATCGGCGCGTTGGATCAATTTATGATGTACAGGCAGTATGCTCAAGATCCGGAATTGATAAGAATTTTGGACAAGCAATATCAATTCATGGAGTCACAATATAATATTACTGTAGAATGTTTTAAAACTGGCCAGGCACCAAGTGAAAAAACGTCCACTTATTTAATTGATAATGTTCTAGAGCCTGTATATGGCATGCAGCCAAGCCAGCCATGTAAACCTGTGCAGACACTTTCTGAAATAAAAGATCAAAACATTTGCGACTATATGCAAGGGCATATTAAATCGCATGCTTCGCTTTTGACAAAATCGGCTTTGGAGACGACTAACCCAGTCGTAAGACGTGTATTGGCTTCTCAGGTACAAAACTTTATTGAAATGTCTTACGAATTGTTTATGTATCAAAATCAAAGAGGATACTATCAGGTTCCTCAATTAAACCAAGCGGATATGCAGCAAATATTGCAAGCTTACGCACCTGCAAGCGGTGCACAAATGCCAGCGCCTAATTCAGGCGCCGTTCATTAAGTGAAAGTAAAGATAAGCGGCTCTAAACGGGCCGCTTATCTTTTGATAAGCTTGGTATCCCGTAGTACGTTAGCTAACCCCTCACGGTTGACAATAATTACCTTCTTATACTGCAGCTCAATCAAGCCTTCCTCTTTAAATCGCTTAAGAACTCTCGTAACCGTTACACGATTAAGACCTAAACAAACAGCCAGCTCTTCATGAGAATATGGGATGCAGGCCGATGTAATATTGCGATCAGCATTTGGATTTTCTGTTTCGTCCAGCAGGAAGCTGGCAACTCGCTCAAACCGATTGTATAAGGTTACTCTTTTCAATTGATTAGCCAGTCTGGAGCAAGTAAAAGAAAGCAGTTGAAACATAATCATCGTCAGCTCTTTGGATTGATGGATATAAGGATATAAATGCTCTAGTGTACAACAGCTTAACTCAACATCATTGACTGCGCTGACAGAGGTCGGCATAACGGAATGACCAAGAAAGGAAGATTCACCAACGAAGCGGCCTTTTTCAACTATTTCCAGTGTCAATTCTTCTCCGCTGCTCGATATGTAATACACTCTGACCCTGCCTTTTTTTATCAGGTAAAAGAGATTGGCATGCTCGCCTTGCATATAAATAGGCTCTCCGGCAGTAAATGTGACGGTTTTCCCAGCCTGATCAAAATAGGTAAAAAGATTGTCAGGCACTTTAACGGACAGCAATTGTATGTAATCCTCCTTTGCGCCGATTTATTAATGACATTAACATTAAGATTGTAGCCTAGGCTACTTACATTGTCCAGCTTCCAGCTTACTATTAGAAAAGTAGAAGGGTGTATATTACTTTAAACAGTAGAGGATGCAGTGGCGGTGATAAGTGGAGAACAGTCTGATAAAAAAACAGGTTATCTATTTGCCATGCTTGGGGGGATTTGTTGGGCTTTAGCAGGGGTTTGCGGTCAATATTTATTTCAAAGCAAAGCTGTTACAGCAGAGTGGCTTGTTCCTGTACGTTTAGTAAGTGCTGGGGTAATTATTTTGCTAGTTGCCTGCTTCAGAAAAGGAAAAGCAGCTATCTTTTCAATTTGGCAGGACCGGAACAATATTGTTCCTATTTTTATTTTTGCACTCGTAGGCACTGCTTTATGCCAATATGCTTTTTTTGCGTCTATTTCGGCATCCAATGCAGCAACCGCTACCTTTATTAGCTACATAAGCCCTATTTTTATAATGATTTATGTTGTTTTTCGGACGAAGAGAATACCGGCCCGCCTTGAGCTTTTATCGATTTTACTCGTTATTATCGGGATTTTTATAATCGCAACGCATGGGAACATAGATAATCTTGTCATTTCTGCGCAAGCGTTAATATGGGGAATAATTAGCGCTGCATCCTTTGCTGTTTATAGCATTCAGCCGCAGCGGCTCATGAGGAAGCATGATACGCTGATAGTGACAGGCTGGGGGATGCTGATCGCCGGGGCAGCTTTATTTGTTTTGTTCAAGCCGTGGATCTACGAAGTGAATTATGATTTGTCAGTGTTTCTGTCATTAAGTGTGCTCGTGCTGTTCGGAACGATTTTGTCGTATGTATTTTATTTGGAAGGAATAAAAAGAGTCGGTGCAACTGCAGGAAGTTTACTTTCATCAGTTGAGCCTATTGTGGCAACCTTGCTTTCTGCGCTGTGGCTGGGACAACATTTTGCGGCCTTTGATTTTATTGGCTTTGCTTTTATTCTTATTATTCCGATTCTTCTTTCAAGAGAGAGTCTTACAAAAGCTGATCGAGCAAGTCGATGATTAAGGCAGAGGAAAGCCCGCTATTTTTATTGAAAAATAGTGGGCTTTCTTTTACTATATTAAGCTTGCATCTTCTTCTTGCGATTTTTCAGCAGGTGCAGCTGATAGAAATAAGTAACGATCTCACGTGCAACAGCGTAGAAAGGTACCGCCAGGAACATGCCGAGCAGTCCTCCGAAGCTGCCTGCCACGAGCAATATTAAAATAATCGTTAACGGATGAATGTTAAGCTTCCGTCCCATAATTTGCGGTGAAAGCAAATTGCCTTCAATTTGTTGTGCAATCAACACGATTACAACTACTTTAATGGCCATGGCAGGTGAATCGATCAAAGCGATGATAACAGCCGGGACAGCTCCAATTATGCCCCCGACATACGGAATCAAGTTGAAAAACATCATGCAAATGGCCAGAATCAACGGATACTCCAGTCCAATTGCCGCATACCCAATAAATATTAGAACGCCGAGACAGAGGCTGAGCAGCACTTTTCCTTGCAAATAGGAGCTGAGCGCTTCGTCCATTTCTTTTAAAATATGACGGCCGTCATCGACCTGATCTTCTGGAAGAAAGTGTAATATTTTACGCGGCACCTTCTCGCCCTCGCTAAGCATGTAATACAGGATGAATGGGACTGTAGTAAGAACAATTAGAAATTGAGTGAAAAAAGAAATAATACTTTGAACTGAATTTAACGTAATCGTCGTTGCACGATTTAAATATTCACCTACATTTTCAGACCAGTCCACCTTATTCTTTGGCAGGTATTGCCCAAACCAGGCATGCTTTTGCAATTCTGCAAGCTGGGATTGCGCTGAAGCAAGCAGATGCGGCAAGCTTTCTACCAGCGAATTGAACTGATTGACGATATATGGTCCTACCCAAATGGACGCGGCCACAATAATGCCCAGACCAACAATATAGACGAGTGAAATAGCCAGCCATCTGGCAAGCTTGAGCTTCTCAAGACCCTTAATAACCGGACGCAGAACATAGTATAAAATACCAGAAACAAAAATCGGGAAAAACAAGGTTTGAAACACGATACCTATCGGTCTAAACAAAAAATCTACCTTGCTTGCCAAAAATACGATTAATAAAAATAATGCAATTCCGTATCCGATACGAAAATACTTGCCTTGGGGCATAAAGCACACCTTCTTTTCTAGTTGAGTTCTTTAAAAACATTCGATTAGGATATAACTTATTCCTGCCCATCTATTTCAATTCGTCTGGAAAAAGTATACTTTATACGTAATGACATCAGAGTTAAATCTTTTACTAAAATATTGGAAAACATTGTATGTATACGTTATAATTACTTTAAGATGCAATAGTATTAGAAGAAAAGAATGGTGATAGAAATGAACATTCTTGATTTGATAGAAAAAAACAAAATGAAAAAAATAACTAAACAGATAGATTGGGATCATAACTTCCCTAAACATATCGCAATTATGATGGACGGCAACGGCAGGTGGGGAACAAATAGAGGCTTGCCCCGTACGGCCGGACATTATGCAGGCATGGACACGATGAAAGAAACAATTCGAAACTGCCGGGAAATGAACGTTGATTATTTAACGTTATATGCTTTTTCCACAGAAAATTGGAAACGGCCCAAAAATGAAGTGGACTATATCATTAGTCTAGTAAACGAATTTGTAAATGATGAAACCATGGAAGAAATGAATCGAAACAATATTAAGGTCCATTTTATTGGAGATATTCAAAAGTTTCCTGCTGATACCCGGCAGCATATGAAATTTGCAGAAGATATGACAAGCTCGAATAATGGAATGGTCGTTAATTTTGCAATGAATTACGGCGGCCGCAGCGAAATTATTTATGCAATTAAATCCATAGTTTCCGAACAAGGCAAAGAGGAACTGTCTGAGCAAGAGTTCGAACGACATCTCTATACCTCCGATTGTCCTTCGCCTGAACTCATTATTCGAACAAGCGGAGAGAAGCGGCTCAGCGGTTTTTTATTATGGCAATCTGCGCAAGCAGAAATATGGTTCACTAACGAAATGTGGCCAAGCTTTAATAAATATTTATTGCATAAAGCTATATTGGACTACCAAAATCGAAAACGTGTTCAGGCTAAATGAATATATATTCGGAAGTTGACGTGAATCGTCCTAAAATCTCATCTCCTATGTAGGGGAAGGGATTTTTTGTTTTACGATTAGAGTTTTCTAATTTTCTTGTAAACGCAGGAATAATATAGTTATTATAAAGTGTAACGTTCTAGTTTGTGTGTAACGTGATAGTGGAGGGGATACCATGGGAAGGAAGAATTGAGAATAAGTGAATTGGCTGATGCTGCTGGTGTCACGAAGCGTACGATAGATTACTATACGCAACTAGGCTTATTAGAAGTAAAGAAATCAGAGAATAACTATAGGCATTATCCAAAAGACTGTATAGAAAGATTAATTACGATTGAACGGTTGAAAAAACAAGGCTTCAGTTTGCAGGATATAAAGCATCAATTTGAAAATCCTGTGCCCAAAGCAGCTGAATGTCAGACTCACGAAGAAATCGATATTTATGAGCTTCGTGCAAAAATTCATCTATTAAATAAAGAAGTACAGCAGTTTATTTCAAATAATGAACTAGCCGATGAAAAAGATTTGAAAAAAATGAATAAATTACTGCGCAATGATAGTGTGGCTTTAATGCAAACGATATTACTATTACTTTCATAGGGGGTGAAGTCTTACTTTAAGTAAGACGAACTTTTTGACAGCGATAAATTTAACAATTTTTGTGATTCTGATAGCTTTAACCGCATTTTTCGTAGCAACAGAGTTTGCAATCGTTAAAGTGAGACAAACAAGAATAGAACAGTTAACGTTAGAGGGAAGAAAAGGATCCAGAGCTGCAAAGCATGTCACCGCTCATTTGGATGAATATTTATCTGCTTGTCAACTAGGAATTACAGTAACCGCTCTAGGCATTGGTATGGTTGGCGAATCAACCTTTGAATTTATTTTGCATCCATTATTTGAAAGCATAGGCATTCCGGTTAATTGGATTCATGGTTTTACAATTGGTGCTGCTTTTGTGATTGCTACGTTTTTACACGTTGTCGTAGGAGAACTGGCACCCAAAACGATTGCGATTCAGAAAGCGGAAGCTGTAACGCTGTTATTTTCTAAACCCATTATGATCTTTTACAAGCTGTTGTATCCGTTTATTTGGTTCTTAAATGGTTCAGCACGCTTTTTAGTCGGTATTTTTGGCATGAAGCCTGCCAGTGAGCATGAAGTGTCACACACGGAAGAGGAATTAAGATTATTATTGGCGGAAAGTTATAAGTCTGGGGAAATCAACAATAATGAATTAAAATTCGTCAATAATGTATTTGAATTTGATGATAAGCATGCCAAGGAAATTATGATTCCTAGAACAGAAATTGTTGGATTTGAAATTAATACTTCTTTTGAAATTGTGCTGGAACGCATCTCACAAGAGAAATATACGAGATATCCTGTCTATAAGGGAGATAGAGATAATATTATAGGTTATATCAACATCAAGGATTTATTATTACAAGGGATTAAGGATAAGGATTCAAGTGCTACTTTTACACTCAGCAAGTTTGTTCAACCTATCATTAACGTGATTGAAACGGCACCAATTAAAGAAGTGCTGCAGAAAATGCAAGCTGAACGCATACATATGTCTATACTAGTAGACGAATATGGCGGAACATCAGGCTTGTTAACGGTTGAAGATATTGTAGAAGAGCTGGTTGGGGAAATTCGGGATGAATTCGATGAGGAAGAAATTTCTCACATACGTAAAGTCAATGAGGATCATTATATTATTAATGCGAAGGTGCTGCTTGATGACGTCTCACATTTGCTGCAAATTCCAATGAAAGATGACCATGTCGACACGCTTGGCGGCTGGTATTTTGTTAGAGACTCTGAGCTCAAAACGAATCATACAATTGAATACGGCGGATATGATTTCAGTATAAAACAGAAACATGGACTAGTGCTGCAATACATTGAAGTAAAGAAAATGGATGATGTTTGACGCTCCAAAAAATGGGACTGCTACAAGTCGGGCGACTTTGCTGCTGCTCCAGTCCCATTCTTGCTCTCTATCACTCTTATAGATTATTTGCGTTTGCCCGAATCAGATCGACATGGACACACGTTCTGCAATTTGACTCAAACCGTCTTTTTTGATTTTCGCGGCCACACGTTCCGTTATATGACTCCAAACCGCCAATTTTTAATTTTCGCGGCCAGACGTTCCGCTATACGCCTCTTAATGAGGCTTTTTTTGTGATTTTAGGATCAATAACGGAACGTGTGTCACTTTGCTGCTTCAAAACTGCGATTTTGGGCGTAATAACGGAACGTCTGACCAGCTAGGGGAGGTGATCCACTACTGAGCCAGCCTTTATACAGTGCGTATATATAGCACCGATCGCTTCTATATGAAGTTTTATGCACAATGGGAATATTTCACATTCATCAGGGGAAACTAGGCACGGAGGTGTTCAACATTAAGACGATCCTGCTACTGATGATTAATTTAATTACTGTATTCACTATTTCTTCCGTTTCCGCCGAAGCTGTACCTGACTATGCAAAATGGGGTGAAATCGCAATAGAAGAAACTCAAAAACGATTTGATTATGCGGAAATTATCGACTATAAGCACATAGGCCGGGTAGATTTAGCACCTGCGAAGTCAGAAGAAAAATTTAAACTTTGGCTAAGAAACAAAGAAGGAAATGAATTTGGGGTGTTTATAACAATTCAATTCGACCCGACAACGGATAAAATACGATCTATTAAATTCCTTTAACCCAAGTGATAGACACTAATAAGTGCTCATCTATTGGGTTATTTTTTTGCAATTATTTTTAATTATTCAAAAGAACAGCTGAATTACCGACAAAAAGAGTATTCCTAAGCTTCAAATAAGAAAATTTTTAATCATGTAAAGCCAAATCCTCAGCATCTCCGTCAAATAAATAGATAGTCAAGAACAGGCAGGTGATGAGCATTATTAGTTGGGTCAAGCAAGCACAGAACGGTGATCAGAATGCATTTATTCATTTATTTAGCCAATTCGAAGCGGACATTTATCGTATCGCTTTCCTATATTTAAACCATCGGGATGATGCGCTCGATGTTGTTCAAGAAACGGCTTATCGCTCCTATCGAGCGTTACAAGGATTAAAGGAGCCTAAATATTTCAAAACTTGGCTAATCAGCATTGCGATTCGGTGTTCGATCGATCTGCTTCGGCAAAGACGCAAAGTCGTTCCATTAAAGCCAGAGTATGAGGAATTATTAAATGATGACGGAAAAGCGCTTGATATCCCGTTGTCATTATCGCTTCAGGACATGATTGATCGGTTGAATGAAGAGGAGAAGAGTGTTATTATTTTACGCTTCTTTTATGACCACACGATCAAGGAGACAGCAGACATTTTAGAGCTTCCTCTCGGTACGTCAAAAACTATATTATATCGGGCACTTGGAAAACTACGGAAACAGGCAAGGGAGGATGGATGGCTTGAACCATGAATGGAAACGAGAATTTAAAAGTATTCCGCTGCCTTCGGAGCTTCGTCAGCACAGTCTTATGGGTATTCAACGTGCTCAAGAAGAATTAAATCAATCTATAGGTGCCAGTTGCAAGAAACCGACTATAAAATTATCCCGGAAATCAATTTTTACATCTATTGCTGTAGGACTGCTAGTTATTATTTTGACCATCTCTGCGTTTCAACCGCAAGTCATCGCAGGTATTCAGCGAATACTCCAGTTCGTGCCGGGTATTGGGATTGTAAAGCAAGAAGAGCAGGAAATTAATCGCTATGTGTTAAAACAGCCCGTTAACATGCAGCTCGGATTAGGAGAAATTATGGTTACTGGAGTTATGGTGGATCAGGAAATGACCTATTTGACAATGACGGGCAACAGGTTCTTTCAAAAGCCTAATGAGATTGTTTTAGTTAATAATAAAGGGGCGGAGTTTGTAATAAAGCACTCCACGTCCGTTGGATCTGTAAACCAGTGGTCTGCTGGTTATTGGTATCAAGGAAAGCTCGATATTGAAGACGGCCCGGCAAAAATTATCATCAGGGAACCTAATCAGTTCGAGATTCCATTCACACTCATGAAGGCCGAAAAGTTTGGCAGCTATGAAGAGATGGGCGAGACAGCAGCTCTAAACGACATAAGTATTACTGCAATTGCCTCAAGAAACGGCAGCAAAGGCAGGCTCTCACTCATTTCGCAACAAGCTGGCAACATTAGAGTTATAGATTATGGAGTACATGGCATTCACAATGGCCGCACTTTAAGTTTAAAGGATGCAGATGGCAAGTTGCTGGAAATCGAAAAAATACCGGGGATCGGAGGACCCGTAAGAGATTTTTATTTTAAACTTAACCCGGATCAGACTAATGCAGCATATACACTTCACATCCCGGAGATTAATGTCGAGTACGAAGATAAGGTTGCGGTCAAAGTGCCTACCAAGACGGAAGATAACCTGAACAAGACCTTTACGATCGCCGGATTTCCGGTCACAATTACACGGACTGAAAGGTTAAGCGATAATATTTTACGTGTGTATTTGGATCTGCATTTTAATCCGAATACAGAAAAATCGTTGCATATGTTGGGGTTTGAACTAAAAAGCTATCATGGCAAACTGAATGATCAAACTGGCGCGCTGGAATACGTTGAATTTGACATACCCTCGGGTTTTAAGGAAAAGAAATTGACAATCGTCAAGCCGGAAGTTCTAATTCGTGGACCTTGGATTTTTCAGTTCCTTGCGGATAAATATTTTAAACCTTAAGGGATTTAAGCTATAATCAATCTGGGTGCATCGCACAATAAAATGAAATTAGGTATTGTTTAATGAAGGGATATAAATTTATAATTGCCTTGATTAATTTTTTTGTCATTATACTGATTCTATTCAATCTGGACTTATTAATGGCATGGGTGAAAGAAGAGAAAGGGAGCGTAATAACTGATTTTTTAACTATAGCAGCATTAGCAGCAGTTCCTGGTATTCCATTTGGCATGGTAAGCGGAATGATTGGAGCTAAGTACGGCGTATTCCTTGGCGGGCTGATGAGCGTGTTTGCATCAACGTTGGCCGCCGCATTAATTTATGTTTTATTTCGTTTTTTACTGCAGCAGCAGGGAGCAAAGCTGCTAAGCCGGTATAAATCTTTAAAACGGTTAGATCAATTTTTAAAAAGCTATACTTTTTGGTCAGTGTTAACAGCCCGGATTATTCCTGTCATGCCTGCAGCGGTTATTAATATATATGCTGGTGTGTTTGGACTTTCTTTCAAACTATTTCTGCTTTCGACGCTTCTAGGCAAAGTCCCGGTCATGTTTGCCTTTACACTTGTTGGCGATAGTTTACATTCAGGTACTGCAGATTGGATAGCCGTGTTTTTCATTTATGTGCTGTTTCTCTTGTTCGTGTATGGGGCATACCGATTGATAGGTCATGGACAAAGATAAGACCGATAGGCAATTGACACCATGCATAATAATAGACTACAATTCGTAGTGTAAGGGGTGAAGGTAATGGCTAACGTGAAAAAATTCAATATGAATGAAGAAGGCTTGAACCGTTTTTTTGGTCCTCTTGAAGCTAAAATAATGAACCTGCTATGGTTGTCAGAAGGTATGAGCATTAAAGACGTGCAATCTATATTGAATCAGGAAAGTCCTATTTCCTTTAACGCTGTAATGACCGTAATGAACCGTTTATTGGAGAAAGAGCATTTAAGTAAAAATACCCAAGGGAAGGGTAGAAGCAGGGTAACGATTTTCAAGCCAGTGCAAACCAAGGAGCAATTTCTACACACGCAAACGAAGGCGGTGACACAAGGCCTCATTCATGAATTTGGAGATCTTGTTGTCGGACATATGATTGATGCTTTGGAAGATGCCGATACGGAATTGATTAATAAATTATCGGATAAATTAAATCGGCTAAAAAGCAGGAAAAACATATGAAGCCTGCGCTAAGAATTAATCTTATATTTATTTTTTTATTAGTAGTTGGCTTTATAGTTTTGGCGCAAATGGGTCTGTATACTGTTCAACAAATATGGGATATTCGGTTTCCTATCAACTTTCTGCAATATTGTATAAGTGCATTTAATGAAACAACTTTGGCATACAATATCTTTACATTTATAATCAATGCAATCATTATTTATACGTTTGGAAGAATGTTATGGCGATTTGTCAAACAAATATACTTAACTAGGAAATGGCTGGGCATTTTTCATAGCCAAAAACATATAAAGCTTACGAAGCTGCTTAATGCAAAGTATCGAAAATGGGGAGCAAAATTTATAGTTGTAAATGATGAGAAGTTTATAGCAATGACAATAGGGCTTTTAAAGCCGCAAATAATTGTCTCTTCTGGAGTTATCGGCATGTTTTCAAAAAAAGAAGTTGAAGCGATCCTGCTTCATGAACAATATCATGTCCAGAACAGGGATCCGCTGAACCTTTTTTTACTGACTCTTCTCCTTGAGGGAATGGGGTATATCCCATCGATGAAGACAATGGTGCGAAGCTTTAAGACATGGAAAGAATTGCTTGCAGACCAATTTGCAATGAGACAAATGGGCACAGAGTATCATTTAGGCAATGTGCTGCTTAAGCTTTCAAGCGTTGGGAGGATGCAGCATGCAGCTGCTGCAGTATACTTTGCGGAAAATGCAATCAACTACCGTATTATGCAAGTGCTTGAGCCAAAACAGACTCTTCACATTCCAATACTTAATTTTAAACCGTTGTTTTTAACTTTAATGTTCACTTTTATTATGAGCAGTCTCATTTTGGGCGGGTGTTCGTAAACTTGCCTTTTTTTAAAATATAACACTACAGTATGTAGTGAAAATGGAGGGGACTTAAATATGAAAAAACAGGAATATCGAAAACAAACGCAAATATGGAAGAGGAGGGCTAAAGGATTCAAGTGGACTTGGATTGCCTTACTGCTAGCAGCTATCATTACTGTCGTGATTTCTTTGCAAGGCCCCGGTTCCAATACGGTCATGCTGACACATATCCATGGCCTTGGTTATTCAGGGGATGGCCAGCGAATATTAATTCCTTCCCACTACGGATTGAAAATATATGCTCAGGGAGAATGGACTCATGGTCAAGGAGAAGAGCATGATTATATGGGCTTTACAGCGGTTGACAATGGATTTTACAGCAGTGGGCATCCAGCCCAAGGCTCCAATAAAAAGAATCCTTTTGGCCTGCTTAAAAGTACAGATGATGGATTAAGCCTCGATTTCCTGGATCTATATGGTGAAATTGACTTCCATTTAATGAGCGCAAGCTATGAAACGCATACCATTTATGTATTTAATCCAGAACCAAACACTAGACTCAAGACAGTAGGCTTATATTACACTAAAGATGAGGCCGAAACATGGGTAAAAAGTGAGATGATCGGGATAAACGAAGTGCCTGGTGCACTAGCTGTTCATCCAACAAATGATTCGATACTAGCAATAGGCACAAAGAATGGCTTATATGTTTCCGAAGACGCAGGCAATCAATTCGTAAAAATAGCTGATATGCAGGTAACTTCTCTAGCTTTTGGAGCAGAGAATGAACTATTTGTCGGCAGCTTTAATGAAAAAGGTGAAATGTATCGGATGGATATCGGCTTGAAACAATTGACTGAGGTTAATTTGCCAGATTTGACAGAGGATGCGATAACATATATTTCTCAGAACCCAATGACTAGGAATGAGCTTGTTTTTTCTACAGTCAAAATGAATGTTTATGTATCAACGGATCGAGGTTCAAACTGGAAACAAATTGTGAGTCAAGGCGAAAGTGTTTAGAAGAGGTGATAATAGTTGAAGAAATATCGCAAGTGGATTCAGATTAGCGTGCTGACAATCGCATTGCTTATCGGCGGATACTCAATCGGCTCTGCGGTTTTTAAGCCAGATAAATCCGTCAAGATTGGATCAATGGCTCCGGAGTTTAGTTTAGCTACATTGGATAAACATGTTCATCAACTTTCTGATTTCGAGGGAAAATCGCTGGTCATAAACTTTTGGGGCACTTTTTGTCCGCCATGCGTAAATGAAATGCCAGCCCTGCAAAAACAGTATGATCAATGGAAAGAGGATAATGTCGTAGTGCTGGGCATCAATTTAAGTGAAAGTACCATAACCGTTAAAAACTTTATTAATCAGCATAATATTACATTTCCAATCGTAATTGACAACAATGATCAAATTCGAAAAAAGTATAATGTCCAGTACTACCCGACAACATTTTTCATCGATTCTTCAGGTGTGATTCAAGATAAATTTATTGGTGAAATGAAGGAGCAGGACATCATCAATGGCATTAATAAATTAGTGGGATTATAGACATCATTATTTTATCTTATCGCCGGCAGGAAATATTTTCTTGTCTACTTTTCCGACAAAAGTTGGTAAGGTGGTAGATACCAATCGATAAGAGGTGATAAGTTACCATGATTAAGAAATACTGTTTGTTCTGTGAGGAGATAGTCACCACTAAAACGGAAGGCGATTACGATAAATACATGGGCTGTTCCTGTTCGCCAGACGGATTCTACAGTCTGCTGAGAGAAAGCTACGAAACTATTAATTCGTTGCCGCATCATAAAAAACGGAACATGTTTTACTTAGTATCGGCTTATATCCGGGAGCTAACAGATTGTGATGAGAAGGTTACTCTATCTGCCAACGATCTGGAATCAATTGCAAATAGTCCGAAAATTCCTTTAACTATTGATGATAAAGGGAACCGTCTGTTACAATTTTTGCACAGGCATACCGGAGGGCCGGGCGAGCCTGTAGTCATTCATCCGCTTTCCAGCAGCTATAATCTGACCTATTCTCCTAATCTGCAGGAGCTGGTCTACATCATTGATAAGCTTGTCACTATGCAGCTGCTCATTAGGGAAGGGAATACCTTTAAACTTACGGAAAAAGGATGGAGTGAAGCCGCCGCCAGCGCTGGAGGCAAAAAATTAAAGCCATGCTTCGTTCTGATTTCGGATAATGACAATTTGCGAACCGAGTGGCTCGAGATCCTCTTTCCTAGAATCGAACAATGCGGGTATATGCCGCGCTTGTTAGCACATAACAAAACGAAGAACGATGATACTTATACTTTGGAGTCAATATCAGAAAGCAAACTAATTATTGCTGATTTAACCGATCAATCTCCTGAGGTGTATTTAGCAGCCGGATATGCGCATGGTTTAAACATTCCGGTAATATGGACCGCAAGCAGCAGTGAGGCTGAAAAACTTTTTGTACAAATACAAAATATTCGACCTATTATTTGGGATTCAGCTGAAGAGCTGGCCTCTATTCTTCAACAGAAGCTAAGCTAATAAAAAGCTGGCAATTAAATGTTAATGCTTTAGAAACCTGTCACTAAAGGTAAGCGATGCAGCTTTTAGCAAAGCAACTTTTGGTAAGACAGGTTTTTTTATTAAGAAATCATAACAACTTTTTTTAGTTTATTTGCGTTATAATCAGAAATACATATATTTGGATCGTTACCATCAGGAGGAATTCGTTTTGGTTTTTAGTTCAGTCATTTTCTTGTTTTACTTTTTACCGCTAGTACTTATCTTATATTTTTCAGTCCCATTTAAATTCAAGAATGTTATTTTATTGATTTTCAGTCTCGTTTTTTATGCCTGGGGGGAACCGAGGTATGTCTTGCTCATGATAATATCTATTATGATGAACTATGGTTATGGAATTTGGATTGATCGAACAGATAGTCATGAGAAGAAGAAAAAATTAATTTTGACACTGGCTATTGTTGTAAATATTGGACTGCTTGGCGTCTTTAAATATGCAAATTTCTTCGTCCATGCCATGAACGATGTCTTCCAGACGAATGTTCATTTAACGGACATACCGTTGCCTCTAGGCATATCTTTTTATACATTTCATGCGCTCAGTTATTTAATAGATGTATATAGAAAAAAGGAGAGAGCCCAGCGGAATTTATTCAGCCTGTCTCTTTATATTGCTTTTTTCCCTCAGCTTGTTGCAGGTCCTATCATTCGTTATAATGCGATTGCAGATCAGCTTAAGAAACGTGTGTTTTCTTCCATACAATTCGCAGAGGGCATCAAACGCTTTATTTTAGGCTTGTCTAAAAAAGTGCTGTTGGCTAATCCGCTCGGCTCCGTTGCGGACACTGTATTCGCTACGTCTACCATGGATCTTTCAACAGGCAGTGCCTGGGTAGGTATAATCGCATATACGCTGCAAATTTATTATGATTTTTCAGGATACAGCGATATGGCGATCGGTTTGGCAAAAATGTTCGGTTTTGAGTTCGCAGAAAACTTTAATTACCCGTACATTTCAAAGAGTATTTCAGAGTTTTGGAGACGCTGGCATATTTCACTTGGCAGCTGGTTCCGAGATTACGTATATATTCCGCTTGGCGGAAGCAGAGTGGCTAAATGGAAAATATACCGCAACTTATTTATCGTGTGGTCGCTAACAGGGTTTTGGCATGGAGCCAGCTGGACATTCATCGCTTGGGGGATCTACTACGGCCTCCTGATTGCTTTGGAGAAAGCCGGGCTAGAGAAGCTGCTTTCCAAAATGTATCCGTTAAATCATGTAGCCGTTCTGCTGCTTGTTATGATCGGATGGGTTTTCTTCCGGGCGGATAATTTCAGTTTCGCAACTGATTTCATTGCTGCCATGTTCCATTCGCGAGGCAATGATATTTTCGATTCTCAAGCGTTATCGTTATTATCAATGAATTGGCTTCATTTCACCGCTGCTATTCTGGTTGCTGCACCGATTTTTCCAAGACTGCAAAAGCTTCAATTAGGAAATACGTTAACGAAAGTAAAAACTGCATGTGCTTTGTTTTTTTACTTTTTTCTATTTGTGGAAGTGATCTTGTATCTTATAAATTCAACCTACAATCCTTTCTTGTATTTTAGATTTTAATTTTCAAAAGGAGTGCCGGAATGAACAAAACTGTTTCTATCGTTTATATGGCCTTATTTCTAGCAATTATTTTCGGCATCGCCATTGCCAGTATTATTTCTCCTGATAAAGACATCTCTGCTATTGAAAATAGATCGTTAAGCAAATTGCCTGCTTTCAGCTTTGAAGCGCTAGCCACTCATCGTTATTTCGAAGATATGAATCAGTATTTCAATGATCAAATCGTACTGCGCAACGAGATGGTTGGCATCTATCAAAAGCAGCAAAACTCTAAAATTTTCAACTCTATGCTGCTTGAAAACTTATTTCAAGTAAAAGCGAAACAGAAGTCCGAAGAAGGAACAGTAGTGAAAGATTCTCGAGTTGTATCCAATCTAGTCATGATCAATAAAAAATGGTTATTGCCGATTCCCGATAAAGTCGTTCATACGGATAAGATTGACACTGCTGCTGCAAAATTAAACGATATGATTGCATTTGCAGAGCAGCTAAATACAGAAACTTTTTTTGTTTTCAATCCATCGAGAACAAAGTCACTGATGCATTTATATCCTGCTTATATGCAGACGGAGGCTTATGCCCAATCGAAAGATTATTTTTTGTCCAAACTAGCTGAATCTGTTAACGTAGTGAATATTGGAGATAAGTTCGATACATTTACGAACGCACAGTTAGAGGAGCTCTACTTGGAGACGGATCATCATTGGAATATTAAAGGTGCTTTTGCTGCTTATCAAGAAATGATCACTCAAATTTCGAATCGATCGGATCAATTCGAGGATGAGCCGATGACTTTGAACGATATAAAGGTTTCTGCATTAACGGCGGGTCATTTTGAAGGCAGCTATAACGTGCAAATCAACTTTGCAGTCAATCCAAAAACAGCTGATAGAACGATGATATACGAACCGGAAGTACCGTTTATATTTGAACAGTTCGAGGTTATCAATAAGGACGGCTCCAAATTTAATCAAAGCTTTAACGATTTTTATGGTTTCAAACGGGGGCGCAGCACATATACGTATGGCAGCATCTATGGAGGAGACAGACGGAAAATTTATTATGAAAACCCTAATGCAGACAATCAATTAAATGTGTTATTGCTGAAAGATTCCTACATGAATCCTCTTACGCCATATTTGGCGCAAAGCTTTAACAAACTGACAGTGTATGACAATCGTTATTATTCCGAATTCAGTTTAAAGAAAATACTTGCGAGCGAACATTTTGACATGCTTATTATCGCTTTTCATGATGATAATCTTTTTAGCGGCACGTATGAGTTTGAAAAGTGAATCCACCGAAGGTTGGAATTAAAAATCATTGAATAAATAAAGCCCTTTCTGCTTCTCAATGGAAGCGAAAGGGCTTTAACATAACTAATGCTGCATTCGCATCAGTTCTTATCCATAAGCTCTAGCTGAATCGCCAGACGCTTTAAAATTACGATGGCTTGAGCGCGTGTCGATTGATTTTTCGGTGCGAGGATGGAATCGGATAATCCGTTCATCAAGCCTGAGTTAACAGCTTCAGCCATTGCGCTTTGGGCCCAGCTGCTAATGGCATCGGCGTCAGAGAAGCCTCTGAGTGCAGTTGTGCTCAAGCTGCCAGCCATTTTTGTAACAAATGCTTTGGCGCGAGAGGCAAGAACAGCCAGCTGCTCACGGCTGATCGCTTGGTTAGGCCGGAATGTGCCGTCCTCATAGCCTTGGATCAAGCCTGCTTGGGCAGCTGTTGCAACCGCAGCAGCATACCAATCACCCGAATGCACATCGCTGAATGTGTTATTCCAATCATCTTCGACAAGGCCGAGTGTACGAACGAGCAGAGCTGCAAATTCGGCGCGTGTAATCGATCGGTCAGGAACAAAATAGTTGTCTGTAACGCCTTTCGCGAGCTGCTTCGAAGCGAGCAGATCGATATCGGCTTGCGCCCAGTGACCTTTTGTATCTTGGAATGACTTACTCGCAGCGACAACGGCATATATGCTGTTACCAGTCCGTTTAAATGTGGCAGTCGTACTGTCATCAGCTTGAGTGAATCGTGCTGGAACGAACGTCAAGCTCTTCGTGCCCGGGTCGAAAACAATGACAGAGGAATGGCTTGGAACAAGTCCGTTAAGCAATAAAGTACGTTCCACATATTGGTCTTTGAAATTATTGATGTCTATCGTTTTACCGCCTGCCTGCACGGAAATTTGGAAATCATAAGCATCTCCGATGAGCTTGCCGCCTGCAGCAGCAGCGGCCTCTGCGATCGCTGTCGCGTTTGTTCCAGTTATTTTCGTAATAGTAAGCGTCACTTGAATATGATCTTCAGACACTCCCAGTTGTTTAGCAAGTGCAGCGGTATCAAGAAGGCTAGCCGGCAGTTTGTAGCTGGCGCTGCCGGATTTTACAATCAAGGCCGCACCTTCAATCGAAGCGGCAGCGCTGGCAAGAGCTTGTGCAGGCACCGTAACGATAGCCGTTTGCTGTGAGTCTGGCACTTCGACGACGATATTACTAGCGTTATTGCCTAGCTTTTGTAATTCGGCTACAGCTTTGGAGATCGTGTCTGCATCAAGTGCTGCTTTCATTGCCGGGTTGCCGTCAGCGTCCGTTGTTTGAGTGGCAGTTACAACGACCACTATGCCTCCTTCTGTCGGCTTCAGAACTGGAGATAGTACAAGAGCGCCGCCCGTAGAAGGAGAGGTTGAAGGCGAATACGTTACTTGAATCGTCTTCTCGTTCGTTTTCATACCATCAACATATACAGCGAAGGTCACTCTGTTACTGCCTGGCTGCAGGTCAACATTTCCGCTAAAATCGCCGTTTTGATTGACGTTCGCAGCAATATTGTTCAACTTGACCTCGATATTCGAACCGGCGCCAAGTAATTTAACATTGCCTTTGTTTTGCCATCATAGTTCAGGAAGCCCGATAGTGCAGCACTCCTGATGTCATCACCTACATTGTAAGTATTGGCTACAAGCTGGCGCTTCGTTCTTACTCCGTTCTCATCGAGGGCGGAGACGACCATGCCGCCTGTCGGAATTGGGCTGTTGTTGTCTTCTGGGGCGCCCCAGCTCCAATTAATTGCTTGATTTTTGTTGACGACCTTAGTCACTATGCCATTCTTGTCGGTGACAACCTCTACACCGAATTTATTAGTACCTGTCGAGGTGCCGAACTCTTCGCTGAACACGTTGAGATCGCCAAGGTTTCGGCTGACGTTATAGTAGCTGCCTTCGATAAAGGATGCAGGGTCGCGCGGATTGCTGATGCCGATCTGGTAATCCTTCACATAATCTTCATCTTGAATGGAAGCTTTAACGACCGGCCAGTTGGCCAGCGATGCGTCGAACAGCATAAGACCGTCCGAGCTGCCCAGCGCGGTTTGGAAAATTTCACGCTGCAGGGCAGGGTCCTGCAGATCTGCCAGCGCCATGCCGGCATAAAGCGGTTTTTCTCCATTGGTCACAATGGAATCAATCGTAATATAGCGCTGAATGTTCGCAATCGTATCGTAATAGGTGCCCACCATCAAGAAATCAACGGAATCTAAATAGCCGGTTTCGTAATAATTATCAGTATAGATAGAGTCCACAGGAAAGTTCAAGCGGCTGTCGTATCGGAAGTTTTTGCTTCCCCAATGTACGCCATTTAAATAATAGGATTCATACCAGGCGCCAACGTAAGCTGAAGTTTGGATTTTTTTATTATTTTTTTCAGAATAGCTATCAACTAGGCTGCGGGTTTCTTCAACAAAGCTTTGAATCGTACTGGACCGGAACTCCCACCAATCCTGAATAAGCGGACCATCAACTCGTCTTCCATTGTCATAATGGAATATATCGCTTGGCCAGTTCGTTAGCTCTTTGTCTCGACTCTGCAGAAACTCAGTAAATTTCGCTTTTGTCTCATCGCTGAAGTCAGCCGTTTCATTGTCGTAACGGCCTCGGTCAAGAATAATGCCGTCCACGTCATAGTTTTGAAGCACTTCTTCGAATGTATCCAATTGGAACTTACGGACTTCGTCGTTGGAAGGATTCACAAACAAGACGACCGCTCCGCCGGATGCGCTTGACAGACCTTTCTTGCCATAAGCGCTTTCCCTTAGCCGCTTGATTTCTCCGTTATCCTCCGGCTCTGGACGGTATACGCGCTCTTCCCACTCCAAATGATCGTCAATGATGGCAAAATCCTTCATGGCAATGGAGCCTTCGGCAAAAACATTAAAGGCCGCATGGATTTTAAGGCCTAGCGCATGGCCATGCTCCAGAAACAATTCGAGCAGATCGAGATCAGGGTTCGAGCCCTTGCGATCGCTGGCAATCATTTCGCTCACGTAGGGACGCTTAGTTATGCTGCTTTTTTTATACGAAACGTAGCCTTCGACACCTTTCACATCAAAAGCGACATCTGTAACGCCTGCATCCTTGGCATGCTGCAAAAATTTGAGTACACTGTCGCTTGATTGAAATTTCTTTGCATTGGCTGCCTGATCGACCCATAAAATAATTTGCTTTTCCGGTGTCAAGGAAGGCCTGCTGTAGACGATAACCGATTTGCGATCCACCTCAATTTCGTTTTTGGATAGTACGACATCGATATAGTTCGGCCCTTCGACAAGTATTGTTTCATGACTGAACGTTCCATCAGCTTGAAGATTGATGGTTTGTCCGCCGATCGAGACATCAGCGTCTTCATGGTTTGCGATTTTTCCAGAAATAGTCGTCTTCGTTGCAGCGGTTGTATACATGCTCATGCCGTCGAGCTGCAGGCGCGGTTTTGTTCCTGTCCCGCTCATTAGCTCAGTAATAGGCACGATACTGCCGTTTTTGTGCAGTTTGACCACATCATCTAATTTAAAGCTGGTAGCCAAATACTTTTTCAGGCCAATCGTGTCATAGCTGTCATCTTGCGCCATGACCACATAACCGCCTTGCGGAATATTAAGCTCGCCAGCTGTCCATTGCGGTGGACCGCTATCTTTAGCCGGGTTAATTATGGCAGTCACTTTACTGCTGGCATCAACCTGAATGGCGACATTATAGGTCGGAATTTGGATTTTTGCACCGTACTCGGTAGTGAATATAGCGATCACATTTGAGATTGCTGTTATATCTTTGTCAATATAATGGATAGGCTTTTTGGGACCTACGGGATTGATTGTAACGTCTTCTGGCGGAGCTTCAATCTCGATCAGATCAGTTTTTTGATAGGTGAGTGTGAACTGTTTTTCAACCAGCAGGATGTCGTTTTGAAGCAGCTTGACAGAGATTGGATTTTCTCCTTCTAAGAGAGTGATTGGCTGATTAAATGATCCATCGGATTGAATAGATGCGGCAATGTCGCCAACTTTTACAGAAAGACCGTTCTCTGCTTTGTAATTCAGTACTTTTCCTTTAATGGTGTACGAAGGGGTGGTAACGGTTTTGTCTGTTGCTTCCTCAACGTCCAAGCCTGGCTCTGTCGATGGAAGGAAATCCGCAGCAGTAAGACGCTCGCCTTTCCTCTCCAGAGCAATTGTGCCTCCTTTGAAGGCGAACAAATTGGCACGCCGCTTTGGTTCTGTGTTCCACGAGTTGTCACTGGATATCAATACATAGCCGCCTTCAGGAATATCAATGTATTGATTATCTTCCCATTCTGTAGCTGTGGTTACAGGCTCTTGCAATGGTCCGATCACGCGCATGATTTGATCTTGTTCATTAACTTGTATCGCTACATTTTTACTTTTTACGAATACTTTTCCTGCATACTCGGCGTCACTATGATTCGTATACCCAACGGTGGATGGCGCTCCACTAGTATAAAGAGCTACATAATTGCTCCACTGATCAGGCTGGTTCACATTGAAATTTACATAATTCACCTCGAGTTTTTTAGTTCCATCCTGTGTCACCACATAGATGTTGTTGTCTTCGGTGCTGCTTTCACTGCCGGCCGCATGCACTGATCCATAAGCAGGGAACAAGGTGCTGAACAGGCAAACGATGAGAAACATACACATTCGACTTTTATTTTTTCGCAATTTTTTTCCACCTTTCCTATGTAAATTTGGAATACGGTTCCATTATAGGCGTTGGCGCTCTCAGCTTACAGGGGGCGATAATGACTAGTTTTGGCACTCTAATGACTTTATCGTGAACGATTATTAGAGAGTAAGAAAATACTCTGAAGAGGTTACAAAGGAACTGAGACTTGAATGTTGAAACTTATTAATGACAGAAAAACTTTGATAGGAGGGAGAAGTTCAATGAAAATGACCGGAAAGATATGTCTAGTTACGGGTGCCAGCACGGGAATCGGAAAAGAAACAGCTCTTGGACTTGCGAAATCCGGAGCATATGTTGTGATAGGTGCAAGAAGCCGCGAGCGTGGCGAGGCTGCGCAAAAAGATATTATACAACGGAGCGGAAACCGAAACGTCGAGCTTATTCTTGCGGATCTTACAACGAGTGATGGGATCCGCTCTTTGGCTAATCAATTTTTAAGCCGTCATGACAAATTGCATGTATTAATCAACAACGCTGGCGGCGTATTTAAAGATTATCAAAAAAATAACGATGGTATGGAGCTTACCTTTGCTTTGAACTATTATGCTCCGTTCCTCTTGACTCAGTTATTGCTGGAAACAATTAAGAGAAGCGCACCTTCCCGAATAATAAACGTTGCTTCGGAAATGCACGCGGAAAGCTTGGATATTGAGAAATTAACTGATCCTGTCCAATATAGTTCCATGAAAGTATACAGTGCTTCCAAGCTGGCTGTTATCATGTTCACTTATGCGCTGGCTCGTGAGCTGTCAGGCACTGCTGTGACGGTAAATGCTGTGCATCCCGGAGTCATCTATACGCCTCAATCAGCACGAATGGCGCCTTCCTTTTTCCGTCCGCTTCTGAAGCTGTTTATGTACAGTCCAGAAAAAGGTGCAAAGCCGTCTTTAAAATTAGCTATGGATTGCTCAATGGAAGGCATAACGGGGCAATATTATAAAAAAGAAATAAAAAAGCAAACGGGAGCATATTCAATGGATATAAAGCAGCAGGGGAAACTGTATGAGCAAAGTCTGATATGGTGTGACCTAAAATAGCCTTTATTTTTACAAAAGACACCAAATTTATCGCAAGGAAGTGTTTTTATGCCCAAATATGATCATGTGATCTTTGATATTGATGGAACTTTAATAGACACCGAAAAAGCGGTTATCAGCTCCCTGCAAAAAATGTTGCAAGCAGATTACAACAGGGAGGTTTCCAGTTCGGATTTGCAATTTGTGTTAGGTATTCCTGGTGCTTCTGCGTTGCCGCAGCTTGGCATCACAGATATACTTGTTGCAAATGAGAGATGGAATTACTTCATGAAGGATTTTTATAGCTCAATAAAGGTTTTCGATGGAATTACAGATCTGTTAAATTCTTTACAAAAGCAAGGAATTGTACAAGGGGTTGTAACTTCAAAAACAATGGAAGAATATCAGCAAGATTTCGTTCCATTTGGACTTACACAATACTTATTACACAGGGTTTGTGCCGATGATACTGAAAAACATAAACCCAATCCAGATCCATTATTGAAGTTTTTAGAAATCTCACACGCGAGTCCTGAAACTTCAATTTATATTGGAGATACCATTTATGATTATGAATGTGCTCGTGATGCAGGCGTTGACTTTGGGTTAGCTTTATGGGGCTGCAAGCAGCATGAGCTTATTCCTGCTAAATATAAAATTGAAACTCCGCGAGAGTTATTAAAATTAATTAATCCCTAAAAATCATGTCGATAAAAGCTTGGCAGTATTAGAAGAGACAATGTTTCAAACCGATCTGATTTTATTGACTGAATATCCCTTTGTAAATTTAATTAAGCAACGTATTAACTTGAGTAAAAAGCCGACCCAATTGGATCGGCTTTTTACTGTTTTACATCGGGTTGTTTTTGTATTCTGGAATGACAAACGATACTGTAGTTCCTTGGTTTGGTTTACTAATAATAGATAAGCCTGTACCGTATAGCTGTACTAGTCGTTGGTTCGTGTTAGAAACACCAATACCGCTTTTTCCTTTCATGGTTGGGCTCAATAGCTGAAGAACTTGTTGTTGCTCCATGCCTACGCCATTATCTATTACTTCAACTGTTGTAACATTACTATGTTGCAAAATGCGAATGTGAACGGTACCTCCTTTATTTTGACTGAGAAGGCCATGCTTCACAGCATTTTCTACTAGCGGCTGAATTGTAAGCGGGGGAAGAAGTGGATTGATTTCTGGCGATACTTCCCATACTACGGACACTCTATCTCCAAATCGCTCTTTTTCAATATATAAATAAGCTTTGACTAACTCTAATTCATGAGACAACTCTACAAGCTCACCCGTATTTAAAAAATCAAAACTAATTCGCAAAAAAGATGCGAAAGCATTACCCAGTTCTCTCATTCTTTCGGTATCAATTGTGCTTAGCGCCATAAGCGAGTTAAGTGTGTTAAATAAAAAATGCGGATGAATCTGAGCTTGCAGATAAGCAGCTTCCAAACGTAATCGTTCATTAATGGACAGCTTCATCATAATTAAAGCTCTAATCCGGTATTTCAACTCAGTTGCATCCACAGGCTTTGTCACATAATCATTTGCCCCCGAAGAGAAACCGGTATAAATATCAGCAGTCTGACTGCGTGCAGTAAGCAATAAAACAGGAAGTTCAGACAAGGAGTACTGCTTCCTAACCAATTCCGTCAACTCATAGCCAGACATATTGGGCATCATCACATCCGCGATCAGCAGATCCCACTTTCGAGTTTCCAGTAATTCCAGCGCCTCAAGCGCAGAGTTTGCAGTAGTAAGATTATATGACTCGTTTGAAAGGATTTTAACAAGCACATTCAAATTAACAGGGTCATCATCCACAGCAAGTATATTTACTTTCTTATCGTTCGGCAGGGAAGGGGGAAGAACTGTTACTGTCAGTTTGTTAAAGGAATCGTTTTTAATTAATAATCCTTTTGTTGTATTATCAATACTGTCTTCAAAAAGCTGATCGTTTGGCTGAGACGTTGAAATGTTAAAGCTGTTTGCTTTTGGCAAATGAAAGCTGAATACGGAACCTTTGCCAAGCTCGGAATGAACACTTAATAATCCCCCATGCAATTCGACTAGCTGCTTGCAAATACTCAGACCAAGGCCAATGCCCCGGCCATCGTTTATTCCGTAAGAGCCTTGTTCGTAAGGCATGAATATTTTTTCTTGAGTCAAAGTACTCATGCCTACTCCAGTATCAGATACATGAATGATTACATTGTCTTCAAACACTTCGGCAGAAACTGTTATAGTGCCTTTTTCAGTGAATTTAAGGGCATTATGCAGTAAATTATATAAAATTTGCACGAGTCTTTGCTCATCAGCCCATACAGGAGGTATGGAGATATCGATATTCACATGAAGTTGAACTGGTCTGCCATCCAACATAAATTTAAGCATAGCGATTACACCAGGTGCGACCGATTGTATCCATAAGGGTTCTTGCTTAAGAGTAATGCGATGCTCCTGGAGCCGTGTAACGTCAAGCAGATCCCTTAGCGTATGAGACATGTGGCGGCTTATCGTTATAATTAATTCCATATCTTGAAGACTGCTCTCGTTCAATTTTTCTTTTTCCGCAGTTACGATGGATTCAGCGATATTCATAATGCCATGCAGTGGCGTTCTAAGCTCGTGTGATGTATTTGCGAGAAATTGGTCTTTTAGCTTGTCAGTTTTTTTTAGCTGCTCGTTGAGTAACAAGTTTTCCCTGGCATTTCGAAAGTACCGTTTGAACCAATAAGCAGAAAACCCAATAAGCGCCGCAACAATATCAATTGGATAGTAAACAGTATTAATGGCAGTTATATTGAGAATATACTCCAGAGTGCTCCAAATTACGCTTGATGCGACGCCAGTTGCGCAGATTAGTAAAAATATAATATCTTTGTCTTCTTTTTCTTTAAATATCATGGTCCGAACGGTAAAAAGGAAACTAATGAACGCTAATAAATAAAATAGGAAAAAGATATTATAATGAAGGATGCCGCTTACCCATGCTGCGGGTGCAACGATCAAAGCTCCGGTAAGACAGATCACACCTATGATATATACTTTTAGTCCTGCATTTCGCAGAGAGGCCGAAGCGAATTTTCTGAAAACGAGAAGGATTAATACATTTTGCCAAAGCAGTGATATTATTCTTAGCTTAATCGTCCAAGTGTAGTTGATCGGCAACCAAAGCGAAAGTATATTTTCATGACCGCTCATGATAGCTATCCCAGTTGTTAGCATAACAAGGGACGTCAATAGCAAGCCTGTTTCCTTACGATTGAATAAGTAAAAGAAAAAAGCATATAAACTATGAAGCAGCAAAATAAAAAACGTCATCATCTGAAAGCCGATAGAGTACCATCGCACGTAATCAATGGCGGCCTGCGAGCCAAAACGAATGGAATTTAAAATGCCCCCAGAAAACGGCTGATCAAAATTGGCTACTTGAATAAGCAATTCGATTACTGTAGTCCCTTCTTTAGTATAAGAAGCCGTGTAAGAAATGTTTTTCGGGGCATATTCTGTTTTGTTTGATGCAGGATTGCCAAAACTACTTTCGGAAACGCCATTTATTTCTGCACGGGAAGAAGCTTCAATATTTTTTATCCAAAATGCAACAGGCACATCGAGAGGATCAATTAAAATCTGCAGTCGATAGGTACCATAGCCGTAAGAGGTTCCATGATCATGATCAAAGGAGTTTATCCAATTTCCTGGAACCTTTATTGCGACGGCTTGTTCAGCTGGCGGTTTATTTTGTCCGGTTATAAGCTGATTCGGGTAAAACTCCCATTCGCCATCCAAGTTAAAGGGAGGAGAATTGCCTAAATCCGTACCGCGCAGGTCAAGTATCCCGTTAATCGGGCGAGGCTGGTCTGAAGTATAAAACAGCTCTGACCAAAGCCATCGGAAACACAATAATGTTAGGAAAATAAATACAATTATGGCTATATACTTAATGTAGGTTTTATTAATATTTTTCATAATAACAGAGATTTCGACATAAATAGATAAAATCCTCTATTGATTATCTTGAGTTGATCATTGGGGCGAAGGAGCCTGTCTCCGACTAGTGTTTACTAATTTCTGAACAGTGCGGGACTTCCTAAACCACTGATTGCAAAAGATTAATATAATAGCGATTTCAATAATATCTCCGCCATAGTACATAAGCATACCGCCTATTTTTGCTTGCTCTGACGGCACTCCTGCAGGAGGATGAGCATAAATATACTTCGATAATATGCCATGTGCGGCAAATGCCGTTACGAACACGCAGGAACGAAGCAAGAAACTATGACGATGGGGTGTAGGTTCAATGTAGATTATACTTAAAGTAAAAAGCCAGCCTGCTAACCAGATATGCATATGTATCAAAAAATGGAGTATGGGATTATTATGCATGGCCATATATAAATCTGTTGTATAGAGAAACCACAAGCCTCCAACATTGAGAAGAGCAGCAGAAATAGGATGGGAAATCATTCGCAGAGGCTGGCTTTTTAATATATATGTCAATCGACGTGCGGATTTAACATTAATTGTCTTTAAAAAAAGAGTAATCGGGGCAGCTAAAGTGAGAAGGAGGGGGGAGAGCATGCCCAACAGCAGATGACCGACCATGTGAGCGGTGAAATCCGTGTGAGCCCTTGCCGCAAGCGGGCCAGTCACAGCTGCAGCTGTGCAAACAATGCCGATAGTCCAGTAAAAATAACGACTTATGGGCCATGGTTTATAACGATCTCCGGATTGGACGGCAGCAGCTGTATAACTTACAAGTGCTATGAGAATGACAAGGAGTAGAACTAGCGAGAAGCTGCTATTTTGTTGAAAAAAATTAAAATTCATAATTGTTTTTCCCCTATCTTAAACTATCTCTTTTTGAATACTTAATAAGAAAGGCTCCGCAAACGATCATTGCTACAGCAATTACATTCCAGACTAAATCGTAGATAATTACTTGGTCTACATAGCGAATTTGGTGAAGACGCATCAGTTTGTGCTGGATAATTCCGTCATAAAGCTGAAATAAGCCTCCTCCGAGTAATATTCCACCATACCATCTCTTTGGTAACCAAACCTTGAATCTGCGAAGATCCGCGAACATAAACATACCTCCAATTGAACAGAACCAGCTGAAAGCATGGAAAAAGCCATCAGAAGCCAGGCCAATTGCAGTAGTTGATTTATCATAGAAATGATGCCATTGAAGCAGTTGATGAAATAGCACTTCATCTAGAAAAGCGACTAATCCCAAACCGCAAAGGAAACCTGACCATAGATTGCGATTTAGAAGGGAAGAGGGAAATATAATTTTATCTTTATTTGGATTATGTTGAATGCTCATTTCTCTTTTCTCCTTTTCCTCTTAAAAATTTATTCTCAGTAACCAATATTCCCTAAAACAGTTTCTCTAAAACCTTTAACAAGATACGGAAAGACCGTCCAATGAAAATTAAAATCGAATAATTATATAATGCTCTGGGAAATCTAAATTCGTTACTAAAGCGTGTAAAAACTAACAACCAAATCATATAAGGAGTGAAAACCAGTGTATTATTACAAGGAAGAATTGATTAATATAATAGAACCAGATCAGCCTGATCCCGCAGCGGCCAAAGTACTGCAGGAGACGTTAGGCGGACAGTTCGGAGAAATGCGAACTATGATGCAATATTTTTTTCAAAGCTCTAATTTTAGAGGGAAAGATAAACAATTCCGCGACTTGTTACGTGGTGTCTTTCTCGAGGAAATTGCTCATGTTGAGCTTGTGCAAAATACGATCAATCAGTTATTGAATGGAGCTGGCGAATCTTCTCCAGGTAATTCGGGCATGGATAGGGCACCGCTTGATGAGGCAATCAAGCACGCCAATCCCCATCATTTCATTATGGGTGCACAAAGCTCTTTGCCTGTTGATGCGGGAGGAAATCCATGGAATGGTTCTTGGGTTTACAGTCATGGAAATTTAATAAGCGACATGCTGAATAACGTTGTCCTTGAATCTACGGGCGTACTTCAAAAAACACGAATTTACGAGATGAGTTCTAATAAAACCTTCCGTGAAACACTCGGCTTTCTTATTGTTAGAGATAATGCTCATCAAAATGCATTTGCAAAAGCTTTAGAAGTATTGGGTGTTAATTGGGGCAAGCTTTTTCCTGTACCCAATTATGATATTAATAAATACCCGGAATGCAGAAAATATGTGGATATGGGTTTTCATAATGCACAATTTAATTTTAGGCTTGATGAGACTCGTATTGCAGAGATATTTCAAGGAAGTTCACCAAGCCGGAATGATGGCGAGCTAGCCATAACACAGCCTCCCGCTGGTTTTCCTGTTCCTGAACTGCCAGAAATGCCAAATGAACACAGTCCCGGATTAACGGATATGTTTCGCTAAATAGCTTTATAACAAAATATAGTAATTAGAGCTGCCTTTTGGCAGTTCTTTTTCTTTTTCTCAGGAATAATTGAATTATTATATTTTCATCTTACATTCCATCCATTATGTGGTAATATCAAAAGAAAAGAGTGAGAGGTGATTGTTATGAAGTTTGAATACACCGTCCTGAGAAAACAGGATGATATATACGGAGTTCGATACTTTTTGGATGAAAAAGAGCATCTTCCAAAGTACAATAATATCCCCCTCATTAGAGTTTTAAATATTCTTGGTGATGAAGGATGGGAACTTGCAGTAAAAGAAAGCCAAACTACATACATACTTAAGCGTCAGTTGAAATAAGAAGCCAGAGGGTGTCGATTAATTGTGGGCAACGATTGATAAGCAATAAGAAGGGAGAACGGAGAGTAAGAATGGGAATGGAGAAGCGGCAGCGTCCGCCTTTGTAGGCCAATTTTATCCATTACAGGGGTTATTTCATCAGAAAAATTGGACTACAACAGCGGTCGGAATCCCAATCTTGATCGAAGTGGCATCCCTTTTAATTATGAGCGGATAATGTCATTGGAGAATGGTCGCAATGTATTTACTGGCTAAGATTGATTAAAGATCGCGTAAATCGCGGTCTTTTTTTAATACCGAAAAGTAATGGACTAAGTAGTGAAACAACATAAAAATATTTTTAAACAATTAAAATATATTGCAAAACGATAAAAGATATAGTAAAGTAAAATAAAACTTGATGAATTGAGGGAGTTTTATGGAACGAGGAACAACACTTTTTTTAAAGACCGCCGTTATACTTATTGGAATCCCGGTTCTTGCTTTGTGTATATTTTTGGTGCCAGAGATAGCAAATTATACAGCAGTATTGTATCCTGATCATGCGTATTTAAAATATCTCGTTTTTATTGTATTTTATGCAGCAGCGATACCTTTTTACTTTGCACTGTATCAAGCATTTAAACTTTTAGGCTATATTGACAAGAACAAAGCTTTCTCAGATTTATCTGTGCAAGTTTTAAAGAAAATTAAGTATTGTGCTTTCATAATTAGCAGCTTGTTCGTGCTAGGCTTACCGATCTTCTATCTCATTGCTGAAAAAGACGATGCGCCAGGCATCATCATAATCGGAATGGTCTTGATTTTCGCCTCTATGGTAATTGCCTTTTTTGCTGCAGTTCTCCAAAAGCTATTAAAAGAGGCTATTGATATAAAATCAGAAAATGATTTGACGATCTGAGGTGAAAAAGATGGCAATTATAATCAATATTGATGTGATGCTGGCTAAAAGAAAAATGAGCGTAACAGAGCTTTCGGAGAGAGTCGGAATTACAATGGCTAATCTTTCCATACTTAAAAATGGTAAAGCAAAAGCAATACGATTATCCACTTTAGAGGCAATTTGCAAGGCTTTAGAATGTCAGCCAGGAGATATTTTAGAATACAGAAGTGATGAAATCACTTTGGAATAAGGGTGCAATCTGTGATATTATTGGCAGCTCAGCTTTAGAGTGCTCTGCTATAATAGGTACCGTATTTGATGCCCAAAAAGGCTTTAACCGAACCGAGATAATATGGTCCAAAGAGAAATAATAATGATAAGTGAACCAAGCGATTCCAGAGTCTTTACTCTGGTGTGCTTGGTTCTTTTTTTATGAAGAGGATGGGGTTGGATACGCCATTTGCTGAATTTGTTATAGGAGGAAGCCCTGCCGAAACAATGCGAGCAGCCAAGGGACTATGATAAGTGTAATAAAAGCAGTCAATATCATTGCGATGCTTGCAATGGAACCCGCAACTCCGTCATATTCAAATGCTTTACTGATGCCAGCCGAGTGTGCGCTGGTACCGAACAGTGTACCCTGTCCAATCGGATTGCGGATACTACACCATTTTATAATTAGAGGTCCTATGATCATGCCGATAAGACCGGTAATCATGGTAGCTACAGCTGTAATCGTTGGGACCCCGCCTATCATGCCAGAGATAGATACAGCTATTGGCGTCGTTGCTGTTCGAGGAGCAAGGCTGGCCAGAATATCGTTTTTCAATCCGAACAGCTGCGCTAAAGCCGTTGTACTTAGGAAAGCGGTCATTGCACCGCAGCAAACGCTGACGAGAATAGCTAAAATATTTTTTTTCAGAACATTGATATGTTTATACAGCATAACAGCCAGTGCAATGGTGGCAGGCTCAACCAGATCGGTTAGCCAGACCGCCCCCTTGTTGTAGGTATCATATGAAACTCCACTTATGATAATAATGGTGATAACAACGAGTGGCGTAATCAAGAGCGGGGTAAAATAAATTTTAGGAAAAGTCAGGTATATGCGTTTGGCTGCCAAGTATATGATGACCGTGCATAATAACCAAAAACCAGCTTGTATCATGCGGAGCCACTCTCATTTCGATTAGATATCCGCTGGCCGATTAATCCTGCGCATAACATCACAACAATGGTGCTGCCTAAAATTGTAGCGAGCACTTGAATTCCGCTATGCATAATCAACGCTTTGTAATTAATAATGCTGACCGTTGCAGGGATGAAAAACAAAAGCATTTCTGAAAGCAGCCACTGGGAACCCATCTCAATCCAGTTAAGGCGAATAATTTTGAGCTTAAGCAGCGTATACAAGATTATAATGCCAACAATACTGCCTGGCACAGGCAGATGCATCCACTGTACGAGAAAATCGCAAAATTTGGCGAGAATAATTAAAAACAGGACTTGAACAATAATTTTAAACAAAGATTTCATGGATCTGAAGGCTCCTTTCAGACTTAAATATACAGATTCGTATTTCATAAGTAAAATGAATATATGGAATTGATTTCATTCCAATTGTCTATGGAAGGGGGGCATTGCATTAGTATGGATATTCACCAAATTAAACAAGTATCGGAAATTATGCGATGGAATAGCTTCACCAAGGCAGCTGAAGCTTTGAATGTCACACAGCCGACAATTAGCAAGTCCATAAAAAACTTGGAAAATGAGCTAAATACAATGGTGTTCATTCGTGAAGGGAATCAATTCAAACTCACAGAAGCGGGTGAGACTATCATGAGATATGCAGGACCTATTCTTCAGATGGTTGATCAATTAACTGCGGAACTTAACGATCTGACGTATCTGAACAGAGGAAGCATCCGCATCGGCATACCGCCTATGGCGGGGACGAACTTCTTTCCGAGTGTGATCAAGTCATTCCAAGAGCGTTATCCTGGCATTTCCGTCACCTTGGTTGAAGAAGGGGCGAGAATGATTAAGGATTATATCGAGAACGGTTCACTGGACGTTGGTGTTATTCTTTTGCCTGTTGAAGAAAAGGCTATCGATTCGTTCCAAATCGTCGATGATCGCTTGAAGGTAATTGTACCTGTGTCGCATCCGCTCGCGAAACAATCGCGGATTTCGTTGAAAATTCTGGCTGAGGAAAAGTTTATTTTGTTTAGCAGCGGATTTGCCCTGCATGATCGCATAATAAGCGAATGCCGGAAAGCCGGATTTGAGCCGCGGATCGTGTACGAAAGCACGCAATGGGATTTTATCGGTGAGATGGTCGGGGCGGACCTTGGTATTACGATGCTTCCGGATACGATCTGCCGCTCACTGGATTCTAATAAAGTTCGAGCGGTGTCGTTGATCGATCCAATTATTCCTTGGCAGTTGGCGATCGCTTGGAAGAGGGATAGCTATTTGTCTCGCGCAGCCCAGGAGTGGATCGCTTTCACGAGAGAAAAATTTAAAGCAACTTGAGCCTGCACATAAAGTATGTGCTAAGGGATTATGTTTCGAACAGAACTACCTTGCCGCAATCTCGACGTGGCAGAATGTATATGAAATATCATATATAATCAGCAGAAAAGTTCCAAAAGGTACAATTGTATATGAATTATCATACACAATCAGCAGAATTGACTCAAAAAGTACAATTGTATATGAAATTTCATACAAAACTGGGCGTTGATGGTCCGATGTGGCTGAATGTGTTCGATATTTCGTACACAATCAGCAAAAATTTTCCAAAAATCACAAATGTATACGAAATTTCACACAAATTCGGTCTGCACCCATCTGCACCACCTCAAAACGGCCAAATATGCATGTAGTTGACCTTATGTCTCCCCATATGTCCCCCATATGCACTTGTCTAGTTTTCTTCGCATACATTTCCATTAAGATCGACATCCATGGCATCCTTCAGAGATGCTTTTTTTGTGGCTTGCAGAATGAATGCGATCGTATTCAGCGCATTTATGGCAATTGTGTTCCTGCGACCCGATTACGGGTACCTAAAAAAAACACAAGTAGCAAAATGCGATTCCATTGTTGGAAGACGGTCTAGCTTTTAGGATAAAAGTACGTTATAAAACTTTCAAAATGGAGGACAGATGATGCCGCAAATATCGATAAGAATGTATGAAGGCCGAACGAAGGCGCAAAAGGACGAAATCGTAGAAGTATTCACAAGAGAGCTGTCGCGGATTATTGACAGGGAAGCGAGGTATATTCAGATCGAATTTGATGAAATTCCAATTGATGAGAATGCGCCGGACAATTTGAAGAACAAGAGGTGAGTTAGCGATGGCAAGTAACGCAAGCAATCTAGGCAACCCAAGCAACAAGCAGAAAAAATCGTTAACCGGGAAACAGCTGCTAGGGTATATGTGGAAATTCAAGGCGCTTTATTTGATCTCATTGCCGGGCATTTTATATTTTTTACTTTTTAAATATGTTCCGCTGATGGGATCGGTTATAGCATTTCAGGATTTCAATTTATTTAATGGTGTGACAGGCAGCCCATGGGTGGGCTTGAAGCATTTCGAGCGTATGTTCAGTCATTATGATTTTATTAATATTTTGAAAAATACGCTGCTGCTCGGCATTTATGATATTGTATTCGCTTTCACAGCGCCCATTATTTTAGCCTTGCTTCTTAACGAGGTTAGATTGATGCTCTATAAAAAAATTGTTCAAACGATTATGTACGCTCCGCACTTTTTATCCTGGGTAATTGTAAGCGGGATATTTGTAGGCATACTGTCGCCAGAATCCGGCGTACTTAATGTGATGCTGGGCTGGGTCGGAATAGATCCAATTTACTTTCTTGGCGAGGAATCCTATATCCGCACCATTCTAGTAGGTTCGGGTCTATGGCGCGATGTCGGGTGGGGAACGATCATATATTTGGCTGCGCTCGCAAGCGTAAATCCTGATCTATATGAAGCTGCTGAAATTGACGGGGCAGGACGCTGGAAGCAGACGCTTAATATAACATTGCCGGCCTTGCTGCCGGTAGTAACGATTTTATTTTTGCTCAAAATCGGCGACTTCCTTGACTACGGCTTCGAAAGAGTGTTTGTGTTCCAAAATCCGCTTAACATTCGCAATAGTGAAATTTTGGACACTTATATATACAAAGCAGGCCTGCGTCAGCTGCAATTCAGCTATGCTACGGCAATAGGAGTATTTAAATCGGTAGTAGGCTTGTTCCTGCTTCTCGTAGCAAATACGCTGAGCAAAAAAGCAACAGGAGAATCTTTGTATTAGAAAAGGGGTGACAGCATTGGTTAAACGTGATAGTTTAAGCAGAAAACTATTTCATATTACAAATTATTTATTTTTAACTTTATTGTCGCTTACGATGTTTCTGCCATTTCTTAATGTAATAGCGCAGTCCTTCAGCGGCAGCGGAGCGATAGATCGCGGCGAGGTTATGTTTTGGCCGGTAGAGTTTACATGGAATTATTATCAGTATGTATTTGATGATCAGTCGATTTGGCGGGCTTTTGCTATTTCTGTTTATATTACAGTGGTAGGTACAGCCATCAATCTGGCGGCAACAGCAACGCTAGCCTATCCGCTTTCCCGCCAAGAATATGTAGGCAGAAGAGTGATGTTAATCGTTATTTTGCTCACTATGATTTTTAGCGCGCCGCTTATTCCGCAATTTATTCTGATGCGGGAGCTGGGGCTTACCAATACACTGTGGGCGCTTATGGTGCCAACCGCGATCAGCGCTTTCAATTTGTTCGTGCTGCGCACCTTTTTCGCCCAGCTGCCAAGTGAAATTATCGACGCCGCGCGAATCGACGGCTGCAGTGAATTAAGGACGTTATGGAGCATCGTGCTGCCGTTGTCCAAGCCTGCTTTGGCTACGGTCGGAATTTTTTATTCCGTAACCAATTGGAACAAATACATGGACGCATTATACTATATTAATAACCGCAGCTTGTATCCTTTGCAGGTTAAGCTAAGAGAGCTGCTTATTACAGATGATCTTACGGATACCGGGAATTTGGCATTTGAGGTAACCTCGCAATCCGTTCAAGGGGTGCAGATGGCGGTTATTCTGGTCGCTACAGTGCCGATTATTATACTCTATCCTTTTTTGCAGCGATTTTTTATTAGCGGCATGCTAATCGGATCCATTAAATCCTAGTACCTAAAAAAATGACAAGTCGATACAAACACAGTCCATTGTGACGCAGTGATCGCTCAAAATATACTGTTGGTAAGCTTGAAAACGCTTTAACCAAGCTAAAAACAATTGAAATGAGGGGAACGGATGAAAAAAATAGTAGCAAGAGCAGGAGCCGTTTTACTTACACTTGCTTTGGCTGCAGGCTGCGGCGGAGAAAAAGCGCCTGTAAATAAGCCTAGTGAGTCACCAAAAGCCAGCGCAAATGGAACAAGCAGTGATCCTGGCGCCAACAAGGAACCCGTAAAGTTCTCAATATCGATGCGTACGCTGAACGTTGCCTACGTAGAGAAGCATCCTGATATTAACAAAGACAAATACGTGCAGAAGCTGGAGGAGATGACGAATTCCGATCTGGATATCCGCTTAATCCCGCACAATGAATATCAGGAAAAAATGGTGCAGATGTTTGCAACTAATGATATTCCGGATGTTGTGCAAGGCAGCGGCGGAATAAGCGGCCCGGAGCTGGCCGGCTCAGTAGAAAACGGTGTGTTTTTGCCTTTGAATGATTTGCTGCAGGAGCATGGGCAGGATTTGTTGAAATTTATTCCGAAGGCGGCCTGGGATCGCATGACGGATTCCAAGACGGGTAATATTTACGGCATACCGGAAGTGCTATCCAATCCGTCACGCCGCGCGACATGGATTCGTACAGATTTGCTGAAGAAGGTTAACAAGGAAATCCCGACAACGGTAGAAGAAACGCTTGACGTACTGCGCGCATTTAAGGAAATCGGCGTAGAGCAGCCGTTTGCAGGCAGACAAAACTTTAAATATGCCGATACATTTTTTGGAGCTTACGATGTTTTTGGCTATTTGAATCAGTTTAAGCTGTTTCCAGACGGACAAGTTAAGCCAAGCTTCTTCGATACCGAAAATATGAAAAAAGCGATCCAAGTTTATAAAACGATGTATGACGAAGGATTAATCAGCAAGGAGTTCGCTACGATTGAGAGCACGGATTTCCGCAGCAATGTAACGAGCGGCAAAGCGGGCATGTGGTCGATGAATGCCAATGAGCTTCCGATTTGGGGAGCACAGCTGAAAAACAACGTGCCAGAAGCAGAAGTAGCTTTAGTTCCATCACCAGCAGGCACGGATGGCAAAGGCGGTTATGCGCATTACAATCCAGTAACAAGATCCTTCTTCATAAACGTGAATGCTAAGGACAAAGCTGCCGATATTGTAAAGTTTTTCAACTGGATGGTAAGCGACGAGGCTGATTTATTATTTAGCTTCGGGATTGAAGGAGAAGATTACGAGCTGGTTAATGGAGAGCCGAAATTTGAGGTTCCGACTGATACAGAAGGCACAGACAAAATGCGCTATTTGAATTATTGGCTGTGGCTGGTTCAGGATACGACTTATAATAAACGTGTATCTTCGCTTTCTGAGACAGGCCTGCAAATGATCGACGCTTTTGACAATATGCTGGCCAAGGAAGGCAGAAGAGGAATTGAATTCGATCCACGTCTAGAAGCCTTGATCCAAAATCCGGATCTCAATCCGAAGTCGGACGAGATGCCGCCGTTAATTTTGGAATCGGTGCTGCGCATCGTATATGGCAAGGATTCTATCGATAGCTTCGATAAAACATTAGAGGAATATTTGTCCAAAGGCGGAAATGCCATTATTAAAGAAGCGACTGATAGATACAATAATAAAGAAAATTCATATGAATAGCTAGCTAACCTATAAAGCGAGGTGGTCCTATGTATCGATTTTTAATAGTAGATGATGAGCCGATCATACGTAAAGGGCTTGAAAAGCTGATTGTGCAGCTGTCTCCATCGGCGGTGATGACCGAAACTGCTGAGAATGGGGCGGAAGCCTATGAAAAAATAAAGCGGATGAAACCGGATTTCGTATTTACCGATATTAGGATGCCTCGCATGGATGGGCTGGAGCTCTGCCACAAAATTCGAGAAAGCAATTTCCAAACGGAAGTAGTCGTAGTTACAGGCTACAGCGATTTCGAATATGCGCAAAAGTGTGTATCTTACGGCGTGAAAGAGTATATTTTGAAGCCGGTTACAAAAACCGGGATGGCCAATGTTATTCATAAATTAATCGCCTGCTCGGAAAGCAAGCAGCAAGCTGTATTTATTCCGATAGCTGAACAGGAACGCTGGCTAAAGGAGCTGGAGGACGCAGTTTGGATTTTGAATGAGGAAGCAGCTTGTGAAGCGGTGCGTAATGTGAAAAGCTATTGTGCAAAACAAGGGATATTTACGGATCAGCTGCGAATGGTCATCGACGATCTGCTTGCTCAGCTCGTAAGGAGCTTGAACAAAAGAGATATTTACCAATTTCCAGCTGCTCCATCTATTGAACAATCGATGACAAAAGAAGGCGATCCGTTCGAATGGCTTGAGCAGCAGCTTGAAGAGCTGCTGCAGCTTATTCGAAACAAGCGGAAGGGCAATGCCAAGGACCCGGTTGAGGAAGTGAAGCTGTATATCGAGAATAATCTGTCCAGGGAGCTGACTCTCGAGGATGCTGCACAGCGGCTTGGACTCAATCCGTCCTATTTCAGTCAGTTGTTCAAGCAGATGACCGATGAAACCTTTGTACAATACCGCATTAGAAGAAGAATGGAGAAAGCGAAAAAGCCGCTTGCGATACCTCATTATAAAATAACGGATGTTTCTTACGAGGTAGGCTACTCGGATCATCCGCATTTTACAAAAACGTTTAAAAAAAATACGGGCTACACCCCTTCGGAGTACCGGGCTTTGTTGGGGATTGAATAATGAAGCGAAGCTTGGCCAAGCAGCTCTTTCTCTATTTTTTCATCGTTATTTTACTTTCTCTTACGATGGTCGGCGTTTTTTCCTATATGGAATCTTCGCGGGCCATTGATGCACAGGTCGAAAAATATTTTACTACGGTCATTAACAGTGCTGCGAACCAAACGGATAATCAGCTAAAAACATTCGAACGCATATCCGATTCGATTTTATCGCAAAAGCAGGTGAAAAGGTTTTTGGATATGGATCCGGATGACAGCTATGACTACTACTGGTATACAAACGAAATTCAAAAAAATATATTTAGCAAAATGTATATTACGTACCCGACGCAAATCAATATGATTTATATATTGGGCTATCATGGACGTTCCATATTTGACGGCAACCAGGGCTTTTCCTCACACAGTGTGGATACAAGCAAGCGTCTGGAGGAGCTGGAGCGCATTACAGAGCCAAGCGGGTTTGTCTCTATTCTGAGAACAAGCCTTCTGCCGAAAGATAAAGAAAAGGTCATTACCGTAGCACGCAAAATAAGAGGCTATTCCTCTTACGATGTTAAGGGGATTTTGGCCATCGAATTTCATGAGCAGCAATTGACGGAATTGTGGCGGCAAATGGATTTGGGCGAGCAAGGCTTTTTCTTTATTCTCGACAGTGAGGGCGAGGTTATCTATGCGCCTGATTCCAAACCGATGAACGCATTGCTGCAAACGGACATCCCCGAGCGCATTGTGCAGGGCAATGAAGAGCGGATGATTGCCGAGGTGGCTGGAAGCGAACGGATGATTATTGCGCGAAAATCTGCCTATTCGGGCTGGAGCATGGCGATTACGATGCCGCTTGCAGAGTTGCGGGTGCCTATCGCTAATATTCGTTCCACGACAATACTTGTCGGTGTAATTACGCTTATTATTGCTCTTGTGCTGGCTGTTCGATTTGGCCGTTCGATAGTCAGGCCTATTCGGACATTGCGCAACGGCATGCGTGAAACGGAGCGGGGAAACTGGCAGCTAATTCAAGTAGCGCCGCGCGAGGATGAGATTGGCGGTCTAGTGCACAGCTATAACCGGATGGTCGGCCGGCTTTCTGAAATGATTGAACGTGTTTATGATGCCGAATTAAAGGAGAAGCAAACGCAGCTTGAGCTGCAAAATATTCAGCTGGAGCGGCAAAAGGCGGAATTCCAAGCGCTGCAGCTGCAAATTAATCCCCACTTTTTGTACAACACGCTGGAAACGATTAATTGCTATGCGATAGTCCAGGATTCTGACGATATATCCGAAATGGTTGAGGCAATGGCATTTATGCTGCGTTACTCCGTTCAGACGAATTTGGAGGAAAGCACAATCGTCAATGAGCTCAATCATGTACGTAATTATATGATTATTTTGAAGCATCGCATCGGCAGAGAGTTTGAACTGGAAGTATTAATTGCGCCAGATTTGCTATTGGAGCGGACGGTGCGCCTTACTTTACAGCCGGTTGTCGAGAATGTATTTCAGCACGCTTTTGAAAGCGGCATTGAGCCGCATCATTATATTCGCATTAACGCCTGGCATGAGGAGGAAAAGCTTTTTATTTCTGTCAGCGATAATGGTGCAGGCATATCTGAAAAGCGGCTTGAAAAGCTTCGGCAGCGGCTGCGTGAGAACAGATTGGCGGACGATGACGCTCAGCCGTGGAAAGCGAGGCGAAGCGGGATCGGCATTTTGAATGTGCACCGCAGAATTCAGATGGTTTATGGCGATGAATACGGGATTTTAATGGATAGCAAGGAAGGCAGCGGATCAACTATTACGATAGTTATGCCAAGAGACAACAAGAGAGGAGAATAGGAAATGAATATACAATTGAATGGTAAAATTGCTTTGGTGACGGGTGCGAGCGGAGGTATTGGACAGGGAATTGCGATTATGCTGGCGAAAAGCGGTGCTAAAGTCGCTGTTAACTATCTAAACAACGAGGCAGGAGCTAACGAGACAGTAGCGCAAATTGAAGCGGCCGGAGGAGAAGGCAAAGCGTTCCGTGCCGATGTCACTAAGGTTGAAGAAGTAGAAAGACTGGTTGCTGAGGTGGAGCAAGCATTCGGAGGTCCGGTTGGAATTTTAATTAATAATGCCGGGCATTTGGTTAGTCGGCTTAATAATGCAGATATGACTGAACAGCTTTATGAACAGGTTATGGATGTGAATTTTAAAAGCACGGTGTTTGCTTGCAAAGCTGTTCTTGCCGGCATGAAGCGCAGCGGAGGCGGCCGAATTGTTAATTTAACTTCCGTTGCGGCCCATAATGGGGGCGGAGCAGGTGCATCCATCTATGCTGCAAGCAAAGCTGCGGTCATGGCCTATACCAAAGGGCTTGCCAAAGAGGTTGCGGCTGACGGCATTCTAGTAAACGCTATTTCACCGGGCTTTATTGGCGAGACAGCCTTCCATTCCACCTTTACGCCGGAAGCTGCAAGGCAGGCGACGATCAAGGGCATTCCACTCGGCAGGGAAGGCTTGCCGCTGGATGTAGCTGGATCAGCCTTGTTTCTTGTTTCTGAGCTGAGCAGTTATTTGACTGGCGAAACGATTGAAATTAACGGCGGAATGTTCATGCGATGAAAACATTTATTCAAGAAGAGCTGGCAGCCACGTATGAGGAAGCCATTGCACAATTGCAGCTTGAGCTCGATCAGGTAATAATGCGGAATTTGGCTGTTCCGCTGCAGCCGGGCGGATGGTGGCATCAATATGTCTGCCCGGAGCACCATACCGAGCTTTTATTTGATCCGTTGCAGGCTGACGCCGACGTTTTTCACTGCACCCATGGCTGTGTTTTAAGCGGAGAGCCTTATAGAGGGGCATGGCTCGTATTTAAGCATCAGGCGATGGCGCGCTATGCGCTGCAGGCAGCTGCAATATACGCTTCTACTAGAAATCCAAAGTACGGTAATTGGGGAAGGCAGCTAATTGTTCAATATGCGAAGCAATTTCCGATATATCCGATACATCCGGATGCCAAACCATGGATGCTTAAAGGAAGAGCCTTCCATCAGGCATTGACTGAGGCGATCTGGGCAACGACTTTAATTAGGGCGTATTTGAATCTGTCGGATCATGGGGTATCGTTTGCACAGGACAGTGCTGTTATAGTTCCGTTTTTACGTATGCTTGGCAGCAGTATGGAGCAATACCATTACATTTTAACCGTAGAAAGAGGAGAGGTAGAAAATAACTACACGGCGTGGCTGAATGCTGCTTTATGCTGTGTTTACGCAGCGGAGCAAAATAAAGACAGTCTGGAGAAGCTTGTGTATGGGCCAGGCGGTTTGCATGAGCATTTAAGCTGCGCTATTCGCGGGGATGGCTTTGAGTTCGAAGGCAGCGTCTATTATCATTTATTCGTGCTTCGCGCGTATATGATAGCAGCCGAAATGTTAGGCCGATTTGGCGTTGACGGTTATTTTTTGCAGGGCAAGGATGGTCAGTCGCTGGAAAAAATGCTTCATGTGCTAGTTCTGCTTGCGGATGAAAAAGGGCAGCTGCCAGCCTTTCATGACGGCCCTTATGAACGTTTGCCCTATACACGCGAAATAGTAGAGGTTTTGGAAATCGGCTATGCCCATTTCGGTCAATCCTCCTATTTGCCGCTGCTTAAGGCCGCCTATGAAAGCGCGGCTGCAGCCGGGCGCGCTGCTGGATTAGAAGAGCAGTATGGAAACCCGGCTCTGCTGGAAGCCGTATTGTATGGCTGTTCGGAACGACCATCGAAGCATCAGATGTCGAAGATGATATCCTGGAAGCTGGAGGAAATCGGCTTTGCCCGGCTGCAGCATCCTGACAATCCGTTAGCTTGTTTGCTTGATTTCGGCCCTCATGGCGGTAATCATGGCCATTTTGATAAGCTGAATTTGATGCTTTATGATGGCAGATTTGCTGTATCGCCTGATCCCGGTACTGTTCCGTACGGTTCTGAGCTTAAGAAAAATTGGTATCCGCACACAGTTAGCCATAATACAGTAACCGTTGGAGGCCAATCTCAGAAACCGTCCGCCGCCCGCTGCACGTATTTTGCAGCAAGCAGTGATCAGCAGCCGGAGAACGGAAAGGCTTCTATCAGTCTCGAAGCAAGCGAAGCTTATGAAGGAGCAAGGCTGCGTCGGCATGTGCTTCTAACGGAGGATTGGGTTATTGATTGGTACAATGTTGCGTTATCAAATAACAATATAATAGATTGGACCTTTCACTTTTGCGGGCAAGTAGCGGGCTTGTCTGACAGCTGGCAGCCGATTTCTGCAGAGCTCACCCTTGGAGAGTCGGATGGATACAACTATGTGAAAGCAGTGCATAGCTATTCAGAACAAAAATACGACTTTACCTCCTCCAGTAAAACGGCAAGCACTGTAATAGAGTATGCTTCAGATCTTGATCCCGAACAATTAAGCAGTCTGTCTGTCACACTGCTGCTGCCTGCTGAAGCAAGACTGCTCCATATCACTTCTCCGGGACTTGCGGTAGATCCTTCAGCTGCGATGAATGGCTTTCTGGCCAGATGTTTGGATGACCAGGCGGATTTCGTAGCCGTTTATCGGAGCGGATCAAAGCCTTGTACAATAGAGTTGGCGAAGGATAACAGGACATTAGTCGTTGGAGATGAAAACAAATCGATGCAATATGTTTGCACGGTTGAAGGCATAAAGGAGCTGACAAAGTGAGCGCAAAACTTAAGCTTTTTGAGCCCAAAAGCGGTGTATTGTCGGTTCAATACGAACCAAATGAGCACACGATCATCATTGAAAACCCGCCTCGCTTTACATGGATGCCTGCACAGCAAGGTGAGGCAAGCTACAGATTGCAAATAGCTGCGACTGAGCAGTTTGAGCCGGAGACAACAAGAACAATTCAAGCGATTCCGTACAATCTGTATACGCCCGAAGCTCCTTTGGAGCCGGGGCGATACTATTGGAGATATACGCTTGAGGCAGATGGCCTGCAGGCTGCAAATTGGAGCGTGATCCGAAGTTTTTGTGTAGATGCAGGTTTGCCTGAAACGCCGCTGCCGCAACGGTCAGCACGCTATCAGTCGGCTGTGGATGAGCATCCGCGGCTATGGCTGGATCAAGCTGGAGTAGAAAGGCTGCGCGAGCAGGTGAGGCGAGATGCTGCATATTGCGGCTGGGATGAATTTATGGAGCGTTCCGTGCTGCCTTGGACAAAAAAAGAGTTAATCGCAGAGCCTGCAAGGTACCCGAACAACAAACGCGTAGCGAAACTATGGCGCCAAATGTACATGGACTGCCAGGAAATGCTGTATGCGATCCGGCATATGAGCATAGCCGGGGTTGTGCTGCAGGATACAGATCTAATTGAAAAGGCAAAGCTTTGGCTGCTGCATGCGGCAGCCTGGGATACCGGCGGCACAACATCAAGAGACTATAATGACGAGGCGGCCTTCCGGATCGCGGGGGCACTGGCTTGGGGCTATGATTGGCTATTTGATTATTTGACAGAAGAGGAGCGCCTTGCCGTTCGCGAATCTTTACTCGCTAGGACAAAGCAGGTAGCCGATCATGTCATCGTCCGGTCACAGATTCACCAGGTACCGTTTGACAGCCATGCCGTCCGCTCCTTGTCGTCCGTGCTTGTGCCTGCCTGTATTGCATTGCGCGGCGAAGCGCCGGCTGTGCAGGACTGGCTTGATTATACATTAGAGTATTACTCATGCCTGTACACGCCATGGGGAGGCGCTGATGGAGGCTGGGCCGAGGGGCCGATGTATTGGACGACAGGAATGGCTTTTGTTATTGATGCGATCAATTTAATAAAGAATTATTGCGGCATCGATTTTTTTCAGCGGCCATTTTTTCAAAAGACTGGCGATTTCCCCTTGTATTGCAACAGTCCGGACACGGTCCGCGCCAGCTTTGGCGACCAATCTACTCTCGGTGAGCCGCCTAGCCTGAAAACAGGCTTCAATATGCGGCAATTTGCCGGAATTACAGGTAATGGGCTTTATCAATGGTATTATGAGCAGACGAAAAAGAACGATAAAGATGCGGATACGAAGTTTTACAATTACGGCTGGTGGGATTTCCGATTTGATGAGCTTGTATACAGGCACGATTATTCAGAAGTAGAATCGGTGCTGCCAGATAGCGGGACGATTGAGAAGGTCAAATGGTTCCGCGATATTGGCTGGGTTGCCATGCACAAAAACATGGATGACCCTAGCGAACATATTATGCTGCTGGCCAAAAGCAGCGGTTATGGCTCGATCAGCCACAGCCATGGCGATCAGAATGCATTTCTGCTGCATGCATTCGGCGAGCCGCTTGCGATAGAAAGCGGCTATTATATAGCTTTTGGAAGCACGATGCATACGAACTGGCGCAGACAAACAAGGTCGGTAAACGGTCTTTTGATCGATGGACTTGGCCAATATGCCGGCACAAATAAAGTGTTATGCAAAGAAGCGTTTGGCGTTGTTGAGGAGGTCCGCTCAGAGGCTGCATACAGCTACTGCCGTTTAAACGCCACAGCGGCTTATTTGGAGCATGTGCCTTACCTTAGCAATTACAAGCGCGAGATCTACTTTTTCAATGATAGTTATATTGTTGTCGTTGACTCGGTAGATTTGCAGCAGCCAGCGAAAGTTGAATGGCTGCTGCATACGCAGCATCAAATGGAGCTGTCTGCATCCTCGTTTAAAGTGTGCGGCAACAAAGCTGATATGGATGTGCGTTTTGTTTACTGCTCATCTGGCGAAGTAAGCTTAAGCCAGCATCAGAATTTTACGGATGTCGAAGCTGGGGAGATTGAAGGACTGGATCCACAGTGGCATTTGCATGCTGCTGCGCCGAAGGCGGCAAGTCACCGAATTGCCGCGCTGCTGGTGCCAATGAAAAAGCATGAGCCAAAGTATGTCTCTTATTTTATGGACGATCAGGATCATGGTGTTCATTTGTACTTCACAGGCGGTGACGGCAAGACACAAAAGCTGGAAATAGCGAAGGCGTATTAGAAATGGAAGCTTTAGTCCGCAGTGACTAAAGCTTTTTTTTATAAAAAGAAAAGGATAAGTTTTCACCTTGAACCTGTTCGTTGCAGGAACGATAAAACATATTGACGTGTTCGTTATAAAGAACTACAATAGAGGTATTGTAGAAGATAAGTATTCAATCTGGCGAAGGAGATTGCTATGATCGGGGAACGCATTAAATTACTAAGGGAGAAAAAAGGATACTCAATAACAAAATTAGCGGATTTAGCAGGCGTTTCAAAATCTTATTTAAGCTACATCGAAAGAAACGTACAGAACAACCCCTCTTTACAGGTGCTGGCCAAAATTGCCTATCATTTGGATAGTGATATTGAATATTTACTGGATCGTGATCTTTCACTTAACGCTTCTATAAATAGTGTTCTTGATGAAGAATGGCATTCTATGATTAAAGAGGCTGTTGATGAAGGCATGAGTAAAGGGGATTTCAAAGCATTAAAGGAAATTGTTCGTTCGAGCAGATGGAAGGAAGAGTATATGAAGGCCGATGCAAGCAGAAGCGGCAAGCAGAAAACATCAAAAATAATCATTCTGCAAATTGACAACGAATGAATCTAGAAAATTGCGTATAAATACATTGACATGTTCTATATAATGAACTAATATTGACTTATCGTTCGTTATAAAAAACAAAGCAGGTGTGAAAATGATACTAAAGGAATCAGAAATTGTTTCAGAGTTACATACGTCTAAAGGCAGGAAACCTTCACGTGAAATTGATTTGAAGCAAATCATTCTTAAATTAAAAAAACGGTTATGGCTGATCGTATTGATCACGACTCTCTGTACGATTCTAGGCGGAATATACAATGCTCGCCCTGAGCCGCCGGCTTATGTATCCTCCACTCGAATCATTATTAATACCAGTACAGAGATGATGAATACGGCGAAAGTGCTGTTCAAGGAACCTATTTTGTTAAATCAAGTAATAGAGCAATTGTCATTGGAGCGTTCCGCTTCCCAGCTAAGAGGTCAAATTAAAGTAGATAATGTTGATGGATCGTTGATTGTTCTGCTATCGGTTATTGACTCCAACCCGCAGACAGCTGCCAATATTGCGAATAAAAGTGTAGAGCTGTACAAAACAGTGGGCAAAGAAACGCTGGGCATTTCGAATGTAAGGGTTTTGTCTGATGCAGAGCCAAATCCAACCTCGATTAATACGAAAAGCAACACTATGATTTATGCGGCTTTCCTGCTAGGTCTGGCATTAAGTGTTGGTTTGACATTTTTGCTGGATACTTTAGATGATACCATACGGACTGAAAACGAAATAGAAGAGCTTTTGCAATTAAACGTATTGGGTCATGTATCCAAAATTAAACGTAAAGATTTTTCGAAGAACACAAAGAAGCAGAAAAGTATACTAGTTCGGGGGGAGACAGTTGGTTCGTGAAAGAATTAAATCGGATAAATCGATAGTCGGAAAAAGTCTATTATCGTATTTTAATCCTTATTGTGAAATATCAGAGCAGTACCGGATGATTCGAAACAACATTTTATACGCATCTAAGGGCAGTGAAGTCAAAACATTGCTGATTGCTTCTCCAGCCAAGGGTGACGGCAGGACGACAGCGACGATAAATTTAGCTATTTGTATGGCTCAAAGAGGCGAAAGAGTTCTTATTATTGACGCTAATCTGCGCAATCCTGTTCTTCATAAAGCTTTTAATATTAAGGCTTCTCCGGGATTGTCGAATGTACTGAGCCAGCAATTAAGTCCAAGTGATACGATTTACCGTACGGATATAGAAGGCATGCATATTTTGCCCAGCGGTCAGCGCTTATTGAATTCGACAGATTTATTCGATTCTGCAGCTATGCGAGATCTCATAAAATTTGCATCTAGCCATTATGATAGAGTGCTTATCGATACTCCTCCTGTGCTTGGATTGTCAGACACGCTATCGCTGGCGAGTTTATGTGATGGTGTGATCATGCTGTTAAAGAACGGAAAGTCCAATCAAGAGCAAGCCTTAAAGGTACAAAGTGCTTTGCTGTTTGCAAGTGCGAATGTTTTAGGTGTTATTTTGAACAATAAAAGCGGTTGATTATCAGGCGCTTTTTTTTAATTCTAAGAAACCGTGCGTCCCCAGTGAAGGACGACAGGGTCGTTCCTGCATGCTTCTTGTGTTCGTTATAACGACCGGCAATGTCTCCTAGCCGTTATCAATGGAGGCACTCGGCCATGCTGTGGGTCAGTACAGACCTTAGACGCGAGTCGTCAAAAGTGTGGCGTGAGGGTGGGTTGAATGCCCATTTATTTATCCTTGAAATATAAAAAAGTCCTTGATTAAAGCTTTTTATTATACGGTTTTTTTAAAAAGCCTTATAATCAAACGTTTTAATCGTTCAATACATTTGAAAGGGTGGATAGCTTGAATTATCAACTTCGGGTTATTTTATTTATGCTAGCGGACGCTTTTATTATTTTGTTAGCTGTATTAGGAAGTTACTTATTACTTTATACTACTTTGTCCAGCCCGCCTGCAGTACTGTGGTCGAGCTTTGTCATGCTCTTGATTTGTCATTATTTGTTGTTTGGTTATTACAAGCTATATAAAAAAGTATGGGAATATGCCAGTATTCATGAATTTATGACAATCACAAAATCAGTAACTGCCTCGATCGTTGTTCTCGGCGTTATTGAATGGATCGTCTGGGGCCAGCTGCCTGTTCAATTGCTGCTTATTACCTGGCTCCTTAGCTTGATGCTCATTGGAGGTTCGAGGGTAGTTTGGAGAATGGCACAAGGCGTTGAGCATAATACCAGCCAGCCTAGCAAACGAACACTTATTGTAGGTGCAGGCTCGGCAGGTACGATGCTGGCTAGGCAACTGCTTAACAATCAGCAGTCAGAATTGAAACTGGTAGCATTCATCGATGATGACATACATAAACATCATTTGGACATTATGGGCGTTCCAGTATTAGGAGGAGTGTCGCAAATTGCTGAAGTTGCCAAGCAGCAAAAAATTGACAATATTGTCATTGCAATTCCTTCTCTAAGCAAAAAACAGCTGGCAACGATATTTACTGAATGTGCTAAAACGAATACCGTTACAAAAACGATTCCGAAGCTGGAGGATTTAGCTTCAGGCAAAGTTTCCGTCAGTCATTTCCGCGATATGCAGGTAGAGGATCTATTAGGCCGCGAGCCTGTAGAGCTTGATATCGACAGCATCTCGGGCTATGTGACACAAAAGGTTGTCCTGGTCACAGGGGCCGGCGGTTCTATTGGGTCCGAGGTTTGTCGACAAGTAGCAAGGTTTCTTCCTGAAAAATTAATATTATTAGGTCATGGCGAGAATAGCATTTATTCTATTGAGATGGAACTGAGGGAGCTTTTCGGACATACCCATATTGAGATCATTACAGAAATTGCAGATTTGCAGGACGCTGAAAAAATGTTAAGTGTAATGGAGCTTCATAAGCCGCATGTTGTTTATCACGCTGCTGCGCATAAACATGTTCCTTTAATGGAAAGAAACCCGGAAGAAGCTTTCAAAAACAATGTGCTGGGCACTCTGAATGCAGCTAAAGCAGCGAGCGCGAATCATGTGCAAACCTTCGTTATGATATCGACAGATAAAGCGGTTAACCCGACAAGTGTCATGGGCGCGACGAAACGGGCTGCGGAAATGATCATTCAGCATATGGATCGCGGCAGCACTACTAAGTTTGTAGCAGTCCGATTTGGAAATGTGCTTGGCAGCAGAGGGAGTGTCATACCCTTATTCAAGAAGCAAATTGAAAAGGGTGGTCCGATTACGGTTACCCATCCTGATATGGAACGTTATTTCATGACTATTCCTGAAGCCTCCTGTCTTGTTATTCAAGCTGGTGCGTTGGCAAGAGGAGGGGAAATATTCGTTTTGGATATGGGTGAACCCGTAAAAATTAAAGATTTGGCACAAAATGTTATCCGCATGTCTGGCTATACCGTGGATGAAATTGGGATTAAATATACAGGTATTCGCCCTGGTGAGAAGCTATATGAAGAAATGCTCAAGGATGGTGAGCGTATGGATCAGCAGGTATATCCCAAAATTTATATAGGAACACCTTCAGAAATACATATGGATGAAATAGAAAGACTCATTCATCAATTTTCACGGATGAGCAAGTCAGAGCTGCGAATACAGTTGTTAGCGATCGCTAATCACGAAATTAAACAACCAAGCTTAGTATCAGCATTTGGATAATAGTAGAAGGGTGGATCGTATTTAATGAAGGTTAGAAAAGCTATTATTCCGGCAGCTGGATTAGGCACAAGGTTTTTGCCCGCGACCAAAGCAATGCCTAAGGAAATGCTGCCCATTGTTGATAAACCAACGATTCAATATATTGTAGAAGAAGCGATCGAATCGGGAATCGAAGATATAATAATCGTGACAGGCAAAGGGAAACGTGCAATTGAGGACCACTTTGACAATTCAATGGAATTGGAGCATGCACTTACCTCTAATAATAAATTCGAGCTGCTGCATGAGGTGCGCAAGTCATCCGATATGGTTGATATTCATTATATCAGGCAGAAGGAGCCTAAAGGTCTTGGACATGCGATTTGGTGTGCAAGAAAGTTTATCGGCAATGAGCCCTTTGCGGTGCTTCTTGGTGATGATATTATCGCATCTAAGAAGCCTTGCATCAAACAAATGATTGAGAAGTATGAGCAATACCATACCTCGATTATCGGTGTGAAAAGAGTGCCGGATGAAGAGGTATCGCGGTATGGCATCGTTAATGGAACAAAAATGGAAGAGGCATTCCATCGAGTCAGACATTTAATTGAGAAGCCTGCGAGGGAAGAGGCTCCCTCCAATATGGCCATTATGGGAAGATATATTTTGAACCCTTCCATCTTCGAAGTACTTGGAAATCAGCAGCCTGGGACTGGAGGCGAAATCCAGCTGACCGATGCAATTGCAGCATTAAATGAAATTGAAGCTGTGTATGCCTTTGAATTTGAGGGCGTTCGCCATGATGTTGGAGAGAAGATGGGCTTCATCCAAACGACGATCGAGTTTGCAATGCAGCGTGAAGAATTAAAGCATGATCTGCTGCAATATTTATCGCAAGTAATGGATAGGGAAATGGCGCGGTTATGAACAAAAAAATACTATTTTGCGCTACCGTGGACTATCATTTCAAAGCATTTCATTTGCCCATCATGAAGTGGTTCAAGGAGCAGGGCTGGGAGGTTCATATCGCTGCAAAAGGCGATATGGACCTCCCTTTTGTTGATCAAAAGTTCGCGATATCGATTGAGCGCTCTCCGCTCAGCCGCAATAATATTAAAGCTTACCGCGAGCTTAGGGACTTGATAGATCGCAATTCCTATGAAATCATCCATTGTCATACCCCAATGGGAGGCGTATTAGCACGTCTTGCGGCCAGAAAAGCACGAAAAAGGGGAACGAAGCTGCTCTACACCGCTCACGGCTTTCATTTCTGCAAGGGCGCTCCGCTTGCCCATTGGCTTATTTATTACCCTATTGAGAAGCTGCTTTCTCGTTATACAGATTGTTTAATTACGATTAATTACGAGGATCATAAGCTGGCCATTGTCAAAAGCTTTAAAGCTAAACAAATCGCCCATGTTCATGGGGTTGGAATAGATTTGGAATCATACCGGCCTATCAGCTATATAAACAAATCCAGCATACGGAATAAGCAGCATTTCAATGACGATCAATTTTTATTATTTTACGCAGGTGAATTTAACAAAAACAAAAATCAACAGCTTCTGCTTCATATGCTGACAAATTTACTGCCCAAAGTGCCCCAAGCAAGATTGCTGTTAGCTGGAGAAGGGCCTCAGCTCGAGGCATGCCGGCAGCTTGCCGCAAAGCTTGGAATAGCGGCCAAAGTACATTTCCTCGGATTTCGCAACGATATTAAGGAGCTGCTGCCGATGTGTGACATAGCAGTGGCTTCTAGTTTGCGCGAAGGGCTGCCAGTCAATATTCTGGAAGCGATGGCTTGTGGACTGCCTGTTGTAGCCACTCCTAATCGTGGCCATTCGGAGCTTGTCCGGGATGGGATAAACGGCTATATCGTGAAAACAGCAGCTTCTATGGCGGAAGCATTGGAGCAATTGTATCGATCAGCAAGTATCCGGCAACGCATGGGCAATCGCAGCTTGAAGCTGGTGGAGCAGTACAGCTTGTCTAATGTGAAGCGTGAGCTGCATTCCTTATATATTCCTTTAATGAGTAAGAAGATGGAAGGATTGAAGCAATCACAATGAGCAACCCGATAAGAATTTTACATGCCGTCGTTAATATGAATCGCGGCGGTGCAGAAACACTAATTATGAATTTGTATCGGCAAATGGATCGGACGAAGCTGCAATTCGATTTTCTGACATGCAAGGAAGGCGTGTTCGATAATGAAATCCGATCGTTGGGTGGGCGTATTTATCGCATTCCCTATGTAAGTGAAGCGGGTCATTTTGGCTATTTGCAAGCTTTGAAAAAGTTCTTCAGCCAGCATCACGATTATTCCATTGTTCATGCCCATATGGATAAAATGAGCGGATTCGTACTACATGCGGCCCGCAAGTCAGGTATCCCGACGAGAATAGCACATAGTCATAGCTCGGCTAGTGAGGGCGGCTTTGTGAATCGATTATACAAATGGCTGGCAGGTACTCGAATAATGTCGTCAGCGTCCCATTACTTTGCCTGCTCCAAGGAGGCGGCTAATTGGTTATTCCGCCAGCAAGCAAAGCAAGCGTTGATTCTACCCAATGGAGTGGAGCTGGAGCCGTTTAGCTATTCGGAAAGCATAAGATGTCAGACAAGAAAAGAGCTTAACTTAAAGGAGGAGCAGTTCGTCATCGGCCACGTAGGACGCTTCGTACCTGTTAAAAACCATGCATTTATGCTGGAGCTTATGAAGGAGGTGCTTCGGCATAGGCCGGATAGCAAGATGTTGTTAGTAGGTGATGGACCGCTTCGATCCGAGGTCGAGCAGTGGATTAGGAGCAACGGCTTGTCGGACAGCATCTCTTTGCTTGGTGTCAGGAATAATGTCGATGAGCTTATGCAAGCATTCGATGTTCTCATCTTTCCTTCTTTTTTTGAAGGCTTGCCAGTCACTTTAATAGAAGCTCAAGCAGCAGGCTTGCCATGCATCGTTTCAGATCGAGTAAGCAATGAGTCGGATTTGCAATTGGGCCTGATGTCTTTCCAGCCTATTGAGACGATTAATGCTTTTACGCAAGCTATATTGAATGTCGATCATCCCTATGACCGCAAAAATATGACAAATAAACTCCAAAAGTCAAATTACAATATTACAAATTCAGCAAAGGTTCTGGAGCAGTTTTATATGTCAAATAACGAGGTGAAGAATGAAGCTGTTAACGATATTTACGCCCACGTATAACCGAGCTTATATTCTGCTTCAATTATATGATAGTTTGCTTAGACAAACGAATGAAAGCTTTGAATGGTTAATTATTGATGATGGCTCCAGCGACAACACGAAGCAGCTCGTTGATGAATGGATCGCAGAGGGAAGGCTTACTATCCGCTACGTTTATCAAAGCAATCAAGGGATGCATGGAGCTCATAATACGGCCTATGAGCTTATTACGACCGAATTGAATATGTGCATAGATTCCGATGACTATTTGCCTGAAGATGCAGTCGATAAAATAGTGAACTTCTGGACGAACAATAAAAGCTCAGCTGTTGCAGGCTTTGTAGGTTTAGACGCCTATGTAAATGGTACGGTAATTGGCTCCTTATTGCCTGAGCAGCTGCAGAGCTCCTCTTTATTTGATTTGTACTATAAGCACGGCGTGTCAGGTGACAAGAAGCTTGTTTATCGTACAGAGCTGACGCGCCAATACCCTTATCCTCTGTTCGAAGGAGAGAGATATGTCGGCCTGGCCTATAAATACTACATGCTTGATCAGCATTATAAACTGCTTATGCTTAATGAAGTGCTGTGCATTGTAGATTATTTGCCGGATGGGTCGTCACTCAATATGTTTAAGCAATATGCTGCTCATCCAAAAGGTTTTTCCTTCTATCGTCAAGCATTGATGAAGCTTCCAAGCGCCAGCATGGGCTTCAAATATCGTCAGGCTGTTCATTATGTCTCCAGCAGCATGTTTGCTGGTTCGAAGCAAATCTGGAAGGAGCTTAGCCATCCTTGGCTCGTTGCTGCTGCTATCCTTCCCGGTATACTCCTTCACGGCTACATTCGGTTAAAGCTACACAGCAAGCAATTGAAAGGAAAAGCGAATGACTATTCTGTGGGTTAATTTAGCGATCGTATTTGCTTTTGCCGCTATGGCAAGATACTTTTCTGTTCCAGTATTTAACGGTTCGACCAATGTACAGCCGAATAAAATCATGGCCGCAGCTGTAGCCGCTACCTTAGTAGTTGTATCCGGACTGCGAAGCAATATTGGCGATACTTACTTTTACAAGCATGCTTATAAAGTGGGAGATTTTAGCTGGGCTGCGCTTGCGGATCAAAGTGACCGCGGCTTCAGATTGTTTCAAATGCTGCTTAAGCAATTGTCCGATGATCCTCAAATTTTACTATTTGCAACAGCTTTAATTACGAATGTACTAATTGTCATAACGCTTTACCAATATTCCCGTTTGTTTGAAATGAGCATATTTATTTATATTGCTTCAGGCGCCTTTTTAGTTTCTATGAACGGCATGCGGCAATATTTGGCGGCTTCGATCGTATTTGCAGCAACCAAAGCATTGTTCGCAGGAAATTGGAAGCTATATATGTTAATAACCGTATTTGCTTCTTTATTTCATCAAAGCGCGTTAGTTATGATTCCCGTCTATTTCATCGTAAGACGCGAGGCCTGGAAGAGCTCTACGTTTTTGATGCTATTGCTGGCGATTGGGATCGTACTCGGATACAACTACTTTTCGGAGCTGTTTTTCAAAGCGATAGAAGACACACAATATGGCTATTATAATAGCTTCAAAGAAGGCGGAGCGAATTTTATAAGAGTACTCGTAACAGCTGCACCATTAGTTGTAGCATATATGGGACGGGAGAAGCTGAAGGAAATATGCCCCTATAGTGATATCGTTGTTAATTTATCCATTCTTGGAACGGTAATCATGATCATTTCTTCTCAGAATTGGATTTTTGCGCGGCTATCTATTTATTTTAATTTGTATCAATTGCTGTTAATCGGCTGGCTTGTTCCTGTCTTTCGAAAGAAGGATCATCTGTTAATGTATTTTTTGCTGATTGCACTATACTTGATTTTTTTTATTTATGAGCATGTCATTGTGCTAAATATTAATTATAAAAGCGACTATCTTATTTTTTAAGAATTAGCTTGCAAATAGGGGAGTTATAAATGGTAAAGAAAAGCATGGATTATATCGTTGCCGGCTTGCTGCTGCTTATGCTTTGGCCGGTCATACTAGGTACTGCTTTAATTGTGCGCATCCATTTTGGTGCGCCTATTTTGTTTAGGCAGGTTCGCCCTGGCTTGCATGGTAAACCTTTTGAAATTTTAAAATTCAGAACGATGACTAACGCAACGGACGACGAAGGACAATTGCTGCCTGATTATATTCGATTAACTGGAGTTGGACGTTTTCTCAGGAAGTTAAGCCTGGATGAATTACCCCAGCTTTTTAATGTGCTAAAGGGAGAGTTAAGCTTGGTCGGTCCGCGGCCTTTATTAATGGAATATTTGCCGCTGTACACAGAAGAGCAAGCTAAACGCCATTTGGTTAAGCCTGGCATTACAGGATGGGCGCAGGTTCATGGCCGCAATGCGATGACGTGGGAGGAGAGGCTCGAGAGGGACGCATGGTATGCGCAGCATCAATGTTTTAGACTCGATCTCAAAATATTATGGATGACGATTGGGGTTGTAGCCAAATCCAAAGGCATATCCAATGATAATCATGCAACGATGCCTGTATTTCAAGGGAAAACGACTAATTTAGAAGGATAGAGGTGTAATATATGCTAACGGATAAACCGAAAAGAATATATTTGTCTTCACCACATATGAGCGGCAACGAGCAGCACTATATCAATCAAGCGTTTGAGACAAACTGGGTTGCGCCGCTTGGGCCGAATATCGATGCTTTCGAAGAAAAGGTTGCAACTTACACAGGGATTAAAAGTGCTGCAGCCGTCAGTTCTGGCACGGCGGCCATTCATTTGGCTCTGCTTCTTCTTAATGTCCAAAGAGATGACGTTGTATTTTGCCCGAGCTTTACATTTATCGCCAGTGCAAATCCCGTTCGATACATAGGCGCGAGTACTGTATTTATAGATTCAGAGCCGGATACGTGGAATATGTCTCCTCAAGCTTTGGAGAGAGCGCTGGAGGATGCTAAAAAGGCGAATCGCTTGCCAAAGGCAGTCATTATCGTGCATCTATACGGTCTAATGGCCAAAATGACAGAGATTATGTCCATCTGCAATAGATACGACGTACCCGTTATAGAGGATGCAGCGGAGTCGCTAGGTTCTACCTATAATGGGAAACAAAGCGGCAGCTTCGGAAAGTTAGGTATCTTTTCTTTCAATGGCAACAAAATCATTACGACTTCAGGTGGCGGTATGCTGGTTTCTGATGACGAGAAGCTGATCCATCAAGCGAAATATTTGGCTACTCAAGCAAGGGATGTTGCACTTCACTATCAGCACAGCTGTACAGGATACAATTATCGGATGAGCAATGTACTTGCAGGCATTGGCAGAGCTCAAATGGAAGTGATTGACCAGCGTATCCTGGCACGTAGGGCAATCTACGAACATTATGAACAAAGTTTAGCAGGGATAGAGGGGGTAAGCTTTTTATCGGAGCCGGAAGGAAGCTGCTCCAACCGCTGGTTAAGCACTATGCTAGTGGATAAAGAAATAACGGGTATTACTCATCTTCAGCTTTTAGAGCGATTAGCAGATGCCAATATTGAAGCGCGCCCATTATGGAAGCCGCTTCATCTGCAACCTGTATATGAAGGAGCAGCCTACTATTCACATGAGCCGGGACGCTCGGTATGTGAAGAGCTGTTTGCTTCTGGTCTATGCCTGCCTTCAGGCTCGAATATGTCGGTTCATGATCAAGAAAGAGTGATTGATTGCTTAAAGGAAGGCTTAGTCGCTTCCGTTCGCGAGGATGTTCAATCTGCTTGATGATCTTCATAAATCATGTAAATAGTTTGACAATCTAGTTATGCGGTGATATTCTGTAGAGGTGTTCTTTATATAGAACGAAATTAAATATTTTGTTCTATATAAGAATTATAAGATAATTTGCAGACATGAAGGAGATATTCATGAGTACACAGATTCAAATGTCCAAGGAAGACTTGTCTAATGAATTGAAGCTGCTGTTAGCTATGCTTGATGATAATAGCGTAGATGACTTAGCTATGGAATTTAATGAGCTGCTCGAAGTGGTTAATTGGAACCATGTGATTGAGCTGGCTCGACATCATCGTGTATTTCCTTATATTAATAAGGAAATTCAAAAAATGAAAGATGCTAATATTCCACCTTTCGTTCTGCAAATGTTTCAACGAGATTTTTACCGCAATACTTTGCTCATGCTGTCACTAAGCGGAGAAATGGAGCAAATTGCCAAGTTGTTTTCAGAAAATGCCATTCGTACTCTGTTTTTAAAAGGTCCCATTATTGCAGCGGATTTGTATGGCGATGTTTCATTAAGAACCTCCAGCGACTTAGACCTGCTTGTGCCGCTTAACGATCTTCCTAAAGCAGAGCAACTGCTAGAAGGTCTTGGCTATGTTAAGGATGAGTACATCGATACGATTCTTAATGATTGGAAGTGGAGACATCACCATGTCACATTTATTCATCCTGAGAAGAAAATTAAAGTCGAGATTCATTGGCGACTAAATCCATTTCCGTCCAAGGAACCGCATTTCATTCAATTGTGGGAGCGTAAGCGAAAAAGCTCATTGATAAACCGTCCCATTTATTATTTGGGCAGAGAAGATCTGTTTCTATTTCTAGTTACACATGGAGCAAGGCATGGGTGGTCAAGGCTGCGCTGGCTGCTTGATATTAAAAAGCTCATAAGCCAGCCGATAGACTGGGTAAAATTAACCGCATTGCTAAAAAAACATCAGTATTTGCATTTAGGGAGTTTAGCCGTTTTTTTATGTGTTCGCCTATTTTCAATCCCATTGCAAGAAGGGATGAAGCCGCTTCTCCACTCGCGAAAAGGGGAATGGCTTGTGCAGGATACGATGTTTTATATTCAAAGGATGATCAATTTGCACTCAGAGCCGCTTACGGCAGAAGTAAGCAGCTATCATAAAAAGTATTTATTTTCATTACTTACAGCAAAGCAAAAAGGATTATTTATTGCCAGCTTCCTATATCCCTATCCTGAGGATGCACAAACACTCCGCTTGCCTAAGCCCATACATTTTCTCTATTTTCCATTACGTCCAGTTTTGTGGGCTGTGCGTAAGCATAGAGAAAGATCATCATTGGATATGTAGGGAAATAAATATCATTACTTTTTTAAGTGGAGGTCGTTATGAATAAGGTGCTGATATCTTCATTTGATATGGAAGTTGGCGGAGTAGAGCGAAGCTTGCTTAGTATGCTGGAAGCTTTTGATTATGAAAACTATAAGGTTGATCTTATGCTTTACAGCCATACTGGGGATTTCTTGCCCATGCTGCCCGAAGGCCCTCAATTACTGGATGAATCTCTTGCTTATAAAACCTTTCGTTTGCCTATCGGACAGATAATGAAGCAAGGACAATGGCTTGTCGGATGCACGAGATTATTGGCTAAATATAAAGCGTTATGGAGTGCTAAAGCGGAACCCGGCTATAAGCAGATGCAGTATATGTGGAGATACGCCATCCCATTCCTGCCTGCTATGGAGCAAAGATACGATGTAGCGATCAGCTATTTGTGGCCGCATTATTTCGTAGCAAATAAAGTGAAAGCCAAAACCAAAATCGCGTGGATTCATACCGATTATTCTATGGCAGAAACAGATGAAAAGCTGGATGTTGCGATGTGGGATAAATTCAATACGATTATTGCTGTATCGGAGCATTGCAAGGAATCGTTTATTCATAAGTATCCTTCACTCGAATCAAAGGTTAGTGTAATTGAAAATATCACCTCCGAAAGCTTTGTCATTGAAAGAGCTAAGGAACCAATTGAGAGCCAAATTTGTCATGACACACGCTTCAAAATCGTTACTGTTGCTCGACTTTCACATGCTAAAGGCATTGATCAAGCTGTAAAAGCTTTAAAAATACTCAAATCAAGGGGCTATGATCAGCTTGCTTGGTATGTGGTCGGGTACGGTGGTGATGAAGCAGATATCCGGAAGCTGGTCCAGGAGAATGAGTTGGACAATGAGTTCATTTTGCTGGGCAAGCAGCTTAATCCTTATCCTTTCATAAATCGGGCAGATTTGTATGTGCAGCCATCGCGTTACGAAGGAAAAGCGGTCACCGTTGTAGAGGCTCAAATACTGGCTAAGCCTGTCGTCATTACTAATTATACGACCGCCGGAAGCCAGGTGGAGCATGGTATTGATGGTCATATAGCGGAGTTATCTGCAGAAGGCATTGCAGATGGCATCGAACAGCTTTACCTTGATTCGAGCTATAGAATGAAGCTATCCAGCAATTGCAGCATAAAAAGCTATGAAAATAGCATAGAGCTTAAAAAGCTGTACAAATTGATTAGTTAGGCGGTAATGATATGCATCCAGTGGTAAGTGTAGTCGTACCTATCTATAAAGTAGAGCTATATTTGCGCCGCTGTGTAGATAGTATACTTAACCAAACCTACACTCATTTAGAGATTATTCTAGTGAATGACGGATCCCCCGATCAATGCGGGGACATTGCAGACAGTTATGCTCTGAAAGATAACCGGGTAAGAGTGATTCATAAGCATAATGGCGGATTATCTGATGCTAGAAATGCCGGCATGCAGGTTGTAACTGGTGACTATACAATGTTCGTTGACAGCGATGATTGGTTAGAAAAAACAATGATTGAAGAATTGGTGGATAAAAGTATCCATTACAAAGCAGAAGTTGTTCAATCAGCATTTTATTACGCCTATGATGATTATTTACAATTGGATACTCGTTACTTTTCAGATAAAGATGATCCGGTAGTTCTAAATAATAAACAGCTAATGTACGAACTCGTAATTAACGAAAAAATAAAAAACTTCGCTTGGGGCAAGCTTTATCAAACCAGTCTGATTAAAGATATTCCATTTAGAAAAGGTGTTTTATTCGAGGATGTATTCTGGGCACATCATGTGATGCATCGGGTTAATACATACGTTATCATACATCTGCCTTTGCTATATTACTATCAGAGAAACGATAGTATCGTCGCTTCCTACAGTCCCAAAAATTTGGATATGATCCGCGGATTAAAAGAAAGGCATTTATTTATTGAAATGTATTATTCAGAATTAACGAGTGAATCGTACAAATCACTTCTTAAAGCCAATCTTACCCATTATACGCTTCTGCTGGCAAACAGGAAGAATGGCGGCAACCGTTTTTATCGAAAAAAAATACAGAAATATATTAAGAGGTACTTTAATCATTTTAATCGGTCCGTTCAAGCAGACAGACATTTGAAAAATCAATTGTTGTTATTTTACGTACATCCTTATTTCAATATCGCATACCTGTTGGCTCGAAGGTTATCGATTAAGATGAGAATCTTGCCATTGCCGAATGGGCTTAAGCGATTGGATCTTTAAATAAGTAAGGGGATAGATATGAAGAACCTGATGGCGAGTTTCAAGAAACGTTTCATTTTAACTATCATTCATATATTAAATGTTCTCCCTATTAAAAATAATAAAATATTTTTATTTAGTTATTATGGGAGTCAATACGGGGATAATCCAAAATATATTTCAGAATACATAGTAGCCAATTTTCCTGATAATAAGTTCGATATCGTCTGGGCCTTTAATGATCTGGAGTCAAAGCGGAATCTCACTGGCATTAAAAAGGTGAAGGTGATGTCATTCACTTACTTTTACCATTTATGTACTGCGAAAGTAATTATTACGAATTACAGGACGACTGAAATGTTCATAAAAAGAAAAAAACAATATTACATCCAAACCTGGCATAGTTCATTACGGTTAAAGCATATCGAAAAGGATGCGGAGCATAGCTTGCCTGAACATTATGTGCAAATGGCTAAACAGGATTCTCTTAAATGCGATTTATTATTATCCGGCTGTAAATTAAGCACAGAGATATTTCAAAGATCATTCTGGTACGATGGCGAAATATTGGAAATTGGCACTCCAAGAAATGATATCCTTTTTCATAAAAATCCGGCTATGCGAGAGCAAGTTTTATCTGCCCTGCATCTACCTATTGACCATAACATTGTGCTGTATGCTCCGACTTTTAGAAAAAATAATAATTTAGACGTATATGATATTAACTATTCACAATTATTAGCTTCTCTGAAAAATAAATTTGGCGGAGAGTGGATTGTTCTTGTTAGACTCCATCCTCATCTCCTATCTAAAGCTAAAGAGCTGCCATTTAGTAATGACGTAATAAACGTTACTTCTTATGATGATATTCAGCAATTGTTAAGCGTTGCGGATGTTTTAATTTCCGATTATTCCTCTTTAATGTTTGATTATTCATTTACACAGCGGCCATGCTTTTTGTATGTCCCTGATGTAGAAGAATACTCCAGCACAGAAAGGAAACTATATTTTGAATTGTGGGAATTACCTTATATTAGTGCGTTTAGCAATAATGATTTATTAAATAAGGTTGAAAATTTCGATAGGGAAGAATACGAAAGAAATTTAAAGCAATTTTTAGCTCGCATAGGAACCTTCGAGGAAGGCAAAGCATGTGAAAGCTTGATCAAGCGGATTGATGAAGTTTGTTTCGAAAATGAGAGGAGGCAAATGAATGAAGCCGTATAAAATTGGTTACACAACAGGTGTATTTGACTTATTTCATGTAGGACATCTTAATATAATAAAAAATGCGAAACAACAATGTGATTTTTTAATTGTAGGTGTCAGCACAGATGAGCTGGTTATGAAGTATAAAAACAAATGGCCTGTTATTCCTCAATCGGACAGGATGTCTATCGTACAATCACTTAAATATGTGGATAAAGTCGTTCAACAAACGAGCCGTGACAAGTTTCTGGCCTGGGAGTATTTAAAGTTTGACGTTATGTTTGTAGGGGATGACTGGAAAGGAGATCCTCTATTCGTTGAAATGGAGAAAAAGTTTGATATGGTCGGTGTTGAGATTATATATTTTCCTTACACACAAGGTGTTTCGTCTACTATGGTAAAGCAAAAAATAACAACATAGAACAACGATAAAATGCAGCCGACAAAGTGAGGTTAAATGGTTTATATGAAAAAAAATCTATTATTTGTTATAGACTCTTTGGATGTCGCAGGTGCAGAGAAGAGTTTAGTTACTTTACTGTCCTTGCTTGACTTTTCTGAATATTCCGTTGATTTGATGCTGTTTGGACACGGCGGGAAGCTTGAACAGCTTGTGCCTAAAGAGGTGCATATTTTACCGCCTTTAAATTACATTAAGTTTTCCACCTTAAGTATTAAAGAAGCAATATCGTATTCAATAAAGAAGTTTAATTTCAAGTGGATTCAATCCAGAGGTAGATATTCGATAGGTATAAGGATGAAAAAATACAGCCATCCACAAAAAGCAAGAATTTTTTGGCAATCTGTCTCTCACGTTATTGAAAGCAATCCAAAGCATTATGATATCGCAATCAGTTATGCTCAAGGTGTGCCAACCTTCTATGTAGCGGACAAAATTGCAGCGGATAAAAAGTTTGCATGGGTAAATGTGACTTATAGGATAGACGAGAAAGAGCAAAAATTTCAAAAGAGGTTTTATGATCAATATAACGGCATTGTCGCTGTTTCAGATTCAACTAAAGAAATTTTCATTGAAACATTCCCTCAATATGCAAACAAAATAAACGTTATTTACGATATTAATAATCCACAATTAATATCTCAAATGGCAGACATGGGCGAGGGCTTTAACGATGACTATGACGGGATCCGAATATTGACAATAGGCAGATTAAACCACCAAAAGGGATATGACATTACACTGGCAGCCTGCAGAAAATTAAAAGAGATGGGTGTAAAATTCAGATGGTATGTACTTGGAAAAGGCCCTTTGCAAGAAGAAATAGAACAATATATTAAGGAATATAAGCTCACAGAGCACTTGATTCTACTAGGTGTAAAATCTAATCCTTATCCGTATATCAAGCATTCGGATATTTATGTGCAAACATCCCGATTTGAAGGATTTGGGCTTGCATTAGCAGAAGCTCGCATGTTAAACGTACCCGTAGTGACAACTAGATTCGATGCCGTATTCAATCAAATGGTGGATGGAAAGAACGGGCTCGTTGTAGATATGAATGGTGTAGCGGTGTGCGACGGAATTATGAAAATAATAAAGGATAAAGCTTTGAGAGAAAGTATTGTAAATTATTTGCAGCTTGAGAAAAAAGGTAACATCGAGGAACTGGAAAAGTTTTATGAATTAATTGGATAATGGAAAGTGAGTATAGGTAATGAGAAAAAAACAGCTGCTTTTCATGATAATCAACATGAATGTTGGCGGTACGGAAAAGGCATTGCTTAATATGCTGGAACAGCTGCCGCCTGAGAACTACAACATTACTTTGCTTATGTTGGAAGAGTACGGGGGGTTTATGAATCAGATTCCCCGGCATGTAACGATCGAGTATGTTATTGATTATCCGGGTATGAAAGAGTTGATTAATAAGCCGTTGCTACATGTAGCTTTGAGGTCACTAAAAAAATGGGAGCTAGGTAAGTTTATTAAAGCCAGTTCGTTGTATATAGGAAGTAAGTTGCTGCAAGACAGGACATTTTTATATCAAACTATACTAAAAGATTACCCACAAACAGCAAAAACATATGATATCGCAGTTGCTTATGCCGGTCCAATGGATTTTATTAGTTATTTTGTGTTGAAGAAAATTAAAGCTGCCAACAAGCTGCAATGGGTTCATTTTGATATTACTAAAATAGGCTTTAACTGTACATTTGCATCTAAGATGTATCCCTATTTCGATAAAATTTATGCCGTTTCCAAACAAGCCAGAAACAATCTCGTTCATGCACTTCCACATTTAGAAGAAAAAACAGCGGTTTTCTATAATCTGGTATCCGCTCAAAGCGTAATGAATCAGTCCCGAGAGGGAAGAGGCTTTTCTGATCCATTTGAAGGAATTAGAATTTTAACGATAGGCAGATTATCGATTGAAAAAGGTCAAGATCTCGCTATTAGGGCATTGGACAGGTTAATACAAGATGGTTACAAAGTAAAATGGTATTGCGTAGGCGAAGGCAGCTCCAGAAAGGAGCTTGAAAAGCTTATTGCAGAGTTTGACCTACAGGAGCATTTTATCTTATTAGGCTCAAACCCGAATCCGTATCCTTATTTAGCTCAGTGTGACTTATATGTACAGCCTTCCAGGCATGAGGGCTATTGCATCACTCTTAATGAAGCGAGATGTTTGAATAAGCCGATTGTTACTACTGATTTTAACGGTGCAAGGGAACAAATTACAGATGGCAGCACAGGCTCAATCGTTGCGATCAATGAGTATGAAATATATATTGCGGTGAAACAATTGCTAGATAATCCAGCTTTGAGAAGTAATTACATTAAAAATTTAGCAAATGATGCAAAGAGAACCGCAACTTCGGGTATTGCTCATAAAATAATATTTTAAAAAAGGATATATATATGAGGAATCAATTGAAGGCTGGAGCCATATTGTCTTATCTTGCTTTATTTATAAGCAGCGCCATATCCATTGTGTATACGCCGATCATGTTGAAATTGTTGGGTCAGAGTGAGTATGGCATTTACAGTTTAGCTACCTCGGCTGCAAGTTATGTCGGAATTTTGAATTTTGGCTTAGGCAATGCGGTCATTAGGTATACAGCAAAATACAAAGCGCTAAATGATGAACAGCAATGCTCCCGATTATATGGCATGTTTTTCATCATGTATGGATTGTTAGGGAGTATAGCATTAATATCGGGAACAATTCTTACTTTAAATGCAGAACAAATATTTTCCAGATCGCTTAGTATAGAGGAATTAACAACATTAAAGTATTTAATGGCGATTATGGTTATCAATATTGCAATAGGAATAGGCTTTGGCATTTTCAGTGTTATCATTCTAGCACTAGAGAAATTCGTCATTCAAAAGGTTATCGTAATCATTAGCTCCATCATTAGCCCGCTAATTGTACTTCCTTTATTAATCATGGGTTATGGTTCAATCGCTATGGCTGTAGTAACGACAGCAGTCAGCATGCTATCCATTATTTTCAACATGTTCTATTGCTTTAAAGTGCTCAAGATAAAAATAGTATTTGGCCGTATCCCTAAAGGATTGCTTCGTGAAATTATCGTATTTTCATCTTTTATTTTTCTGAATCTAATTATAGAAAGAATCTATTGGTCTACGGACCAAATCATTTTAGGCATATACAGCGGATCGATCGCGGTTTCAATTTATTCTATAGGCACTGCTTTTAGCGGTTATTTTATAGGTTTTTCTTCAGCTATTTCAAATGTGTTTTTAACGAAGGTAACGGGCATGGTTACACGTGAAGTGCCCGACAAAGAGCTTTCTGATTTGTTTATAAAGGTTGGGCGTGTCCAATTTATCATACTATCTTTTGCTATGAGCGGGTTTATCGTATTTGGTCAGCCTTTCATCCACCTTTGGGTTGGTTCCGATTATAATACTTCCTATCTTATTGCCTTGATTATACTCGTGCCTTCTTTGATTTCTCTTATCCAAAGTATGGGGGGGGTTATTTTGCAAGCTAAAAACTTGCAAAAGTTCAAAACCATTTTGTATTTTTGCATAGCAGTAGCAAATGTTATTTTAAGCATTATATTTGTCCAGTATTGGGGTGCGGTAGGTTGCGCTATTGCAACGGCAATCGCTTTTATTATTGGAAATGTAATCATTATGAATATTTATTACCAACAGAAATTAAAGATCGAGATCAAAAAATTTTGGATAAATATTATGAAAATGAGCTTGCCTTTATCAGGCAGTATTTTGTTTGCGGTTTTTACCAAAAAGTATTTACTAGTATCAAGCTGGGGGCAGTTATTGTTTGAATGCTTGCTATTCTCGATCGTTTATTTCCTAGTGGCTTGGTTTTTGAGTATGAATGAGTATGAAAAGCAATTAATCAAAGCGCCAATCGGGAAGGTTTATAGAAAAATAATGAAGTCATTACAGCTAGGAGTGGAAGGGTGATTAGGTAGTAAACTATATGATTTACTACCTAATCTATTAAGGGCTGATTAGGGATTAAACCTTGGCATTTTTAATAACGTTTGTCATATTCATATTTGGATAATTAACCGAGTGGTATAAGCTTATTACTTTCTCGGTATCATAAGCGACACGTTCAATAGAGGTGCTTATCCGATTTTGCTCAATTGTTACGATTCCGTAGGAGGCCATGCGCATACCATCAAACGGCAGCCCGACACTGCCAATATTCATAATAATTTTTTCGTTAGCATATCGGATATATGGTTTATGGATATGAGCGTATACATAAATGTCTGCATTGGCTTTCTTTACGATTTCTGTGTCTAAAACTTCGTCATCGGCATTAGGCAGTATGACTTTGAATAAATTGTCAGGAACCGCATGGAATGCGGTCAAGCTTACATCATCATGTTTATAATGTATGGCAGTAGGTAACTGTTCTAAGTAGTCCATATCCGTATGGTCGAGCTTGGAAACGGTCCACTCTCTCTCTTTGTTCATCAAGTCTAGCAGATGATCAGGGACTTCCCCTTGCTGCACGCCGCGCACAACCCATTCGTCAGCATTTCCTTTGATTACTTCCGTTTGTAAAGACTGAATTAACTCCAACGCCCGCTTCGGTTCTGGACCCCGGTAACAGATATCGCCCAGTACAAATATTTTATCGACTGCTCTTTGTTCAATGTCCCGAAGCACCTCTTCCAAGGCAACAGCATTGCCATGTATATCCGATATAAATGCTGCTTTCATTCTGCACCATCCTTTTCTATTCATGATACAAATTATTCCTTTAATCATCATAGGGCATATGAACAAGCGTATCAACCGCTTATTAAATATAATAGTTTAAGGAAGGATATGGCTTTATAGCGGGAGGGTGTTTGTCAATGTTCATATATTTGGCAGCTGAAATGAAGGATTATCAGGGCTTGTTTGACCCCAATGCTAAGTACAGTAAAGGAAATGTAGTATCGGATGAACATAATTCTGCCTATCTTTGCCTAGTTGATAATGTTGGGATACCACTCTCTGATCCAAAATATTGGGCTCTATTGCCAAGTGTTGATAATAATGATATGAAATTTTCCATAAGTCAAAGCACGGATGTGGATTTTACAACAAAACCGCCACAGAATAAAAATGTACTGGCTTATCAAGATGGAAAATGGGTACCGTTTGAAATGAAAAATCTAGAGAACGCCATTATGTTTGAGGAATGGGCAGGAGCTTTAGAGGAAGAGCCTGTTGAACTGCTGGATGATGCAATTCCTGCAGAAGTTGAAAATGTTCATATTACCGATCTAGAACAAACTAGCTTTATATTAAACTGGGAAGAAAGTGTATCTCCCAATGTTAAAGAATATGCGATCTATCGAAATGAATTATTTGTGGATACCGTTCCAGCGACCTTATCCAAACTGCAGCCTATAAGCTATCAGATTAAGCAAGCTGCACCGTCAACTGAATATAGGTATACTATTAAAGCAAGAAGCTCTTCAGGGTATGAATCCAATGGAGTTAACATTATTGTAAGAACGAATGGCATCTATGCATTGCAGATGAATGGAGTAACCGATTACATTAAATTGCCGAGTTTGCCTTTTGATAAAATTGAACTGACTTGCCAAGCTTTTCAATCTCCAAAAAATATTTGGTATTACTATTTAGATGCCAGACCTGGCCTGTCTGCCGCTTACCTCGCTATTAACGGCAATGGAAATGTACAGTACAGCAATGTATGGGAAACGATCCTTGTTAATGGAAAGAGCTCATTTAAATTCAGTGAGGTCATGTATCAAAAAATAACCATATCATTATCATTGGGATTAAAATCAAATGCTGCAGATGATATCAACATTTTTTCGGATTATAAAAATAACCCTGCCATGAAGGGCAAGGTTTATCGTATCCAAATTTTTCTTCAAGGACATCTTGTGGCTGCCTACAATTTAACCGAACCAACGTTGAATGGGGGGAACGACTCGGCAAACCCGTTATTTAGTATCCTAAAGGACCAGAGCGGGAATGGAAAAGATGCCGCTTTATTCGGAGGGACTTGGGTCATAGAAAGCAATTAAGATGAACTGGGGGTGATTAGCGATGAAAGGTAAAATAAACAAAATTAAAGATAGCAGTAATGATCATTATATATACCCAATAACGATCGCTGAAGCGGTTTATGTTGATCCTACGACCAGTTTGAAGGAAAAGCTGCTGGATCTCGATCAAAAGATTGGCGAGGTTCCCAGCGCTTATATAATAGATTTGAACAGATGGGGGATAACGGGAAACATTATTGACACAAACGATCAGCAGCAAGCTAAAGCGAATTCCATTGGTATAAATGCGGCAATACAATGGGCTTCTGATCAAGGTTTTACGGAGATCATACTACCTTTCGGAAACTATTTAATTGATGAGTATAATCCAATACTACCGGCAAGCAGGATGACTTTAAATTTAAACGGAGCTACTTTGCGAATTAGAAATAATGGATATGATAAGTACAGTATTATAAATATTAGATCTCAAAACAACGTAAAGGTGACTAACGGCATCCTAGAAGGTGATCGGGAGTACCATGACTATTCAAGCGGAGGCACACATGAAAGCTGTTCTGGCGTTCTAATTGGCAGCTTCAGCGGTGATGCTAGCCTAGATAATCCGGAACGAATTGAGTTGAAAAATCTGGAGATATTTAATTGTGCAGGCGACTCTATTGCATTCGGACTTTCTCCCAATTTCCAGAGCGGCTACAATCTGAAGGACTGGGAGCAAGGCAGCATTAACACCTCAACAGGGTTGGATATAAATGATAGCACCAAAATACGTTTGAAAAATACACTGCTGCTGAATAGCGAGGCAATAAAAAAGTTTGGCTATTTCACTATAAGCGGCAATGGCTGGGCGGATTTGGGAACAGATATTAAATCACGTGTAATGGATGTCATTTTTTATGATGCCAAGGATAACTTTTTAACCGCACTATCTACTATTAAAATATTCGATGAAATCCCGGTACCTCTTCAAGCTGCATACGCCAGGATCGTTTTATATCAAGCTCATATACCGGATCCTGCCGCCTCTAATTCCGTTATATTAAGTGTATCAGTTCCTTTATACCCCAAACATGTGTATATAGAAAAATGCCATTTGCATCATTCCAAGCGTTGTGGAATAAGCGGTACAGGTAAATTTATCACTTTTAAAAACAATAAAATACATGATATCGCCGGTACCCCACCACAAGCAGCAATAGATATCGAAGACGGCTATGAATTAAATCAATATTTCTTTATAGACAGCAATCATATTTATGACTGCAAAATTGGCGTTAGTCTCGTCAGTACGAAGCATGTGGCCATAACGAATAATGTAATGGAGCGGCTAGGTCCCAGCCAGGTTTGGGATCGCTGTAAAGATATTACAATAGATAACAATCATTACGCTAACGCTGTCCTGACCTTTGATGGCGATGTCATGTTTACTAATAATAAACTGTACATGTGCACAGCGGCAACCAGAAAAGCAGCGGCAACCATATTTAGCGATAATTACTTTCACAATAGCTCACTGCATATTACGAAAGATTTACCCTATTTAGTAGATGTGAATAATTGTGTGTTTTATCATGATGAGAATTCAAAATTTATGACGGGTCAACAACCGACTCTCTTTTATGGCAAGGAACCGCAAAGTATTTCCCATTGCATATTCAAGGGACAGACTTCGGCATTAAATACAGTAACTGGCCAAAGCGATGCCTATGGCTGGAGAATTTCGAATTGCATATTCCACAATACGAAACCTCTTCGTTTACCTGCAGGCATCATTCAAAGCTGTGAATTTAATTTCATTCCCACGATAGCCTTATTGAAGGGGGCCGCCTACGAAATTGCGGACTGCCGGTTCAGCAACTGGGATACGTTTAATCAATTATTTTACTTGACAGCAGACTATTATTTGGAAAAGCTCGCCATACGTAATTGTCAATTTATCGGGAATAACAAGCCGGTAGCACTGCTGTACAATATTAAAGGAAGCTTGGAACTAGTCAATAATAGCTTCGAATATAACAATACAGCTGACAACTTTATTATGTTTGACTTTTGGGTGAATACGTTTACGTGCAGATATTTATTAATTGATGGCAACCGTTTCAAATCTGCTAAACCTGTAGTTGCTGTAAATTTGAACAGACAGTTAACGGAGAACGTCATTATTTATAAAAATAATATCGTAGAAACGGCCATACAACCGATTACTAGTGACCAAGTTTTCACTGCTAACAATTATGTGAATGGGGTGTTCGAACCTTATAGCCATGTGAAAACAATGCCGGTCACAGGGAAATATGAGCTGGGGTATGTGCTTAATAATTCGGCGCCTGTACCAGGTGAATACCAAGGCTGGGTGTGCACTACTGCTGGGTATGCTTGTAATCAGGAAAGAACCGGCAAAAGCTATTTCAATCACCGGGATCGGATCTATGCCGGAACTCATGTATATGAGGCCATATTCCCTGGCAATACTGCCCCTGCACCTATTGAATTTAAAGGTTTTTCTGGAGAGGTTGTTATGGATATTAATCAGAATGTTGGAGTATGGGCACCAAATAAGGCTTATCAAAAGGATGAAGTAATAAAGGCAGACGGGCTCGATGGTATTTACTTTACATGTACAGTTGCTGGCATCTCTGCTAGTACTGAACCCCAATGGAATACAAATATCGCTCAAACGACAAGGGACAATTCCGTAGTATGGACGACGAATAGATTGTTAACCTGGAAAAAAATCGGAAACAGAGCTGAATTTAAACCTTTCGGAAAAATAATGAATTAATGGTCACTTTCTTATATTTAAGAAACGATTAAGGCTTCATAAAATCCATCTTAATGTCAATGCATGAGTTACATTAAGATGGATTTTTCTTTTCTGATGAAAGAGGATTGTGTTCTTTACGAAGAACTTTCAGTCGCTCACAGTAGTAATTAAAGCGGATTAATGAATTCGTTATAAAAAACAAAAAATATAGTCAAATGTACATATTCATGCAACAAATTTTGACAGTATATGCAAGGATGATAGGATATAATTCGATTGAAAGTTAACCATTCTAGTGCTGTTCAATATAGTAACTTCTTGCATAAAACAAGTTTTTTTATCTTTCACAATCAATCTATGATTTACTTGTTGACAGTAGTTGTATATAAGTGTAATATTTAGTTATGTTCTTAATAAAGAACAAAAGTGAGTGGTAATTCTGTTCAACACAACGAACAAACCACGGTTTAACTGGAGGATAGAATGAGCGCCATTACAGCCATTTATATGACAGAGCGACAATCTTCTACACTTGATCAAGGAAGTACGATCATGAGTGCTCTAGCCAAATTTCCTTGTCATACAATCCAAGCCTGGCATAAAGATAATGTGTTCCTTGGCTGCCATAATCAATGGATTACTCCGGAATCTATTGATGAACTCAATCCCCTATATGATTCGTTAAGACAATTGGTGATTGCTGCTGATGCCATTATTGATAATCGCAAGGAATTATTCGATCTGCTTGCTGTTCCATATGCTCGAAGAGTACATATTACGGATGCCGAATTGATACTTCTTTCTTACGCAAAATGGGGGAAGGAGGCGCCCCGATTTTTGATTGGCGATTATGCCTTTATTATTTGGGATGAACGAGAGCAGCGATTATTCGCCGCCAGAGATTCCTCAGGGAGCAGAACGCTGTACTACCACTGGAATGGATTTCGATTAGCGCTATGCACGACGATGAAACCATTATTAGGCTTGCCTCAAGTAGAAAAACGCCTTAATGAACAATGGTTGGCTCAGTATCTTGCAATTTGTACAGCTATTCTAACTGTTGATGCTTCGCTTAACGTATATCAGGACATATACGAGCTGCCGCCTGCCCATAGTATGACGGTAGAAGGCAATCAAGTAAAGACTTCAAGGTATATTACAATTAAGGCAGATAAGAAGCTGCGCTTTAAGCAGGATGAACAATATGTAGAAGCATTTCGTGATGTGTTTGAAGAGGCAGTCAACGCCCGGTCCCGTACCTATCGTCATGTAGGATCGCATTTAAGCGGTGGACTAGATTCGGGAGCGGTTGTGGCTTATGCGGCAAAAATGCTGCGTTCAAAAAACAAGCCGCTGCATACATACAGTTATATTCCAACGGATGACTTTATTGATTATACACCTAAAAATAGAATGGCAAATGAGACTTCATATATCGAATCTGTCGTTAAGCATATAGGCGGAATTAAAGCCAATTATTTGAACTTTCAAGATACTAATTCGTATACAGAAATTGATTCGCTGCTGGATATACTGGAAATGCCTTATAAAAACTTTGCTAATTCATTTTGGATCAAGGGCATTTTCGAGAAAGCGGCCGAACAAAACGTCGGGGTGTTATTAAACGGAGCCCGTGGAAATATGACGATTTCCTGGGGATACGCGATAGAAAATTACATGCTTCTGTTCAAACAATTAAGATGGATTCGCTTAGCTCAAGAGCTTAAAGCGTACAGCATGAAAAGAAGCACTGGACGTGCGCGAGTCTTGTCGGAAATGATGAGTACATGGCCAGCGCTAAACAGAAATAAAGGACATGTATTAGTAAAGCCAAGAGCTATCATAAACCCTGACTTTGCCAGAAAAACAAAAGTAACGGAACAACTCCAAATGCATGGTATGGACGCAACCGGGATATTTACTGAAACGAATATATACAAATTCAGAAAATGGCATTTCGAAGATCTATTCCATTGGTATTCAACGAATACGATTAATTCCAAACTATCCTTGTCCTACGGCTTATGGAGCCGAGATCCTTCAAATGATATACGCGTCATTCAATTTTGTTTGTCCGTTCCTGAAGACCAATATGTGCTTCATGGATTAGATCGTGCACTTATAAGGCGAGCAACTGAAAATCATTTGCCGGATCAGGTAAGAATGAATCAAACAGTACGCGGCATCCAAGGAGCGGATTGGCTGCATCGCATGCAAGCCTTCTGGCCTTCATTTATCGAAGAAGCTAAGCAGATGAGCAGGGATGATACAATATTACAATTTCTGGATGGAGCGATTATTAATGATGCTTTGTATAAATATCAGGATGCTGTTCATTCAAAAAATGCTAATGACCAAGATCTGCGTGTTTTAATGTGGAGCGTCATCGTATATCGATTTCTGAAACGAAACTTTTAAAGGAGGTGATACATATGACGAAAAAGCAGTGGGTTATGCCCGAATTGGAAGTTCTGCAAGTTAATATGACAGAACTGCATCCAAATAACGGAAATGAACTTGATCATGACTATCCGGTAGGAACTCCAAGAGATCAACTTACCTGGAGCTAGGCTTGAAGCCTAATAAGCAGTAATTGGAAGCTCGTATCCTGCAAGATATTGAGCTTCCAATATCAATTATTATGGAGTGGGTAATTTGCAAAATGTAGGGACTAAAGAAAGTTACAAAGCATTTGGTTTACACATTTTGAGCGATATTTCTTTTCCAGAACTCATGAAAGCAAGCGAAGATCAGTACTCAGCTGAAATAGAAATTGTAATCGATCGATTTCTAAGACATGGGTTTAACGCCAATACGCAATCTATTTCAGTCGCGGATGATATGGTAACGCTGCAAACTCATGATGCCGGAGTATTTCGGATAATAAATGGCAATAAAATTATCGTCTCTCCTTATTCTTGGACGGATGAAGATATAATCCGCTTATATATTCTAGGCACCTGCATGGGTATATTGCTGCTTCAAAGGTCAATTTATCCATTACATGGAAGTGCAGTAGTTATTTCAGGAAAAGCATACGGATTTATTGGTGAATCTGGAGCAGGAAAGTCTACATTAGCGACTGCATTCGTAGAGCGCGGTTATAAGCTATTAACGGATGATATTATTCCGGTCACCTTTTCATCAATAGAAAAATATCCAATTGTGACGCCGTCCTACCCCCAGCAAAAGCTGTGGCAGCAAAGCCTGGATGCCTTTGGTATGGACAATGAGGAGCTGCGCTCGATCCATGGCCGGGCTACCAAGTTTTGTGTGCCTGTTGAGGAACGTTATTGTGCAGATAAAATGCCGCTAGCTGGAATTTTCGAATTGAATATGTCAGAAAGTTCAGAAAATAGTTTGGAAGCCGTAAATAAACTAGAAAAACTGCCTTTACTTTTTAAACATACTTTTAGACAATTTATGATTCCCAGCATGAATCTTTCAGATTGGCATTTTGGTTTATCAGCTAAAATAGGCAATCAAATACCAATCTACCGGCTTCATCGTTCTGCAGATGGCTTTTCAGCACCGCAGCTTGTCGATTTGATATTGGATACTATCACTGTGGGGGAATGAACAATGATAACAGATCAGTCGCTATTATTAAATGCATTAGTCGTATGTAGTCAAAACAATATAGTAAGCGATATGGGAGAAGAAAAAGTAATATTAAGTGTGGAAAACGGAAAGTATTATAATTTGGGTGTAATGGGCAGCCAGATATGGAACCTCATTCAAGAGCCTAAGCTTGTGACGCAAATTGTTGATGAGTTGATGGAGGAATTTGATGTTGATCGCAGCACTTGTGAAGATCAATTACTATCATTTTTAATTCATTTATCAAAAGAAAAGCTAGTTATATTGAATCGGGAAAATAAAGGTGCCTAGAAATGCTCAGAAAATTAAAAATGTTGTTTTCTTTGGATTTCAAAACTAAGCTTCTCTTGATAGAAGCGACCTTGTATTTAGGATGGGCTAGGTTTTATTTGCTGCATTATCCTTTTTCCAAGCTTGCTGCATCGCTTGGTGAATACATGGTTGAAACAGGTCAGGATTACCAAAAAGAGAATCATCGAACATTAATAAGCGTACACCAAGCTATTGAAATCATGTGTAAATATACTTTTTGGGAGACGAAATGTTTAGTGCGCGCGGTGACAGCTATGAAAATGCTGGAGAAGCGTCGCATTGAGAGTACTTTATATCTAGGAACCGCAAAGGATGAGACTGGAAAGCTTATTGCTCATGCCTGGCTGCGGAGCGGGTCATTATATGTTACGGGATACGAAGAAATGAGCAGGTTTACGATTACAGGCTTCTTTTCCAAAAAATATTCGTCACAAGCAATGGAAAGGAATAAGCTATGAAACAAATTTTATATTTTACTAGAAAGCTGCATTTCTATGCGGGGAGTAAGCTATACTTCAATCTGTTCGGGGTCATGATCATCGGATTGTTGGATGGAATAGGCACTATATTGCTGATACCGCTTCTATCGATCATTGGCATCATTGATATTCAAATCCAAATTCCTGGTATGGGTCTTTTAGAATTTTTGAAACAAATGCCTATGCTGCAGGCTTTATTAATCGTGCTAACGCTGTATTTGCTTTTAGTTACAGGACAAAGTCTTATTAGCCGAAGGTTAAGCATGCGTGATACGCAAATTTTAACGGGTTATATTAATAGTGTTAGATTAGAGATCAATAGGGCATTATTACAGGCTCAATGGTCTTTTTTTATGAGAAAACGAAAAACAGATTTAATCAGCTCTTTAACGGACCAATTGGGCCGTGTAACTAATGGAGCTTATCTTGTGCTTCAATTTATGGCTTCTCTAGTGTTTACAGCCATTCAAATCGGAATTGCATTCCTTATATCTCCTTTTATGACACTTTCGATACTCGGTTTCGGATGCCTGGTTATTTTAGTATCTCGAAGATTTATTAAGCAATCACAGAAGATTGGATTTAAAGCCGTCAAGCTTCATGAAAGCTATATGGCGGGGATCGTTGATCAATTTAACGGAATGAAGGATATTAAAAGCAATTCTTTAGAGCAGTCACGTTATAGCTGGTTACAGGATTGGTCGCGTGATTCTGCAGAAGAACGATACTTAAACGTAAAGCAAAGAAGTAATTCGAAGCTGGTTTATAAAATTACCTCATCTATTCTGATTGCTGCATTTGTTTTCACCTCAGTTACAATGTTTCAAAATGAAGGAGGGCATTTGCTGCTCGTTTTAGCTATGTTCGCTCGTCTCTGGCCGCGTATTACGGATATCCAGTCTAATCTGGAACAAATTGCATCGGCATCGCCTGCATTCCGTGCATTAATGGAATTACAAGAAGATTCTCTGCATGCACAGGAAATTGACATTTCGGATGTCGGCAGAAGCAAGTCATTTATGCCGCTCAAGCTGAAGCATCAAATGGAATGCCGAGAGGTCTATTTCCGTTATGACCAGGAACAACCTTATTACACGCTTGAAAACATCAATCTGCGAATTCCAGCTAAGTGCATGACTGCAATTGTTGGCCAATCTGGCGCGGGGAAAAGCACTTTAATTGATCTAGTCATGGGATTAATGAAGCCCGAGCATGGCGAGGTGCTTATAGACGGCAAGACATTGACGGATGAGGATCTGCTCTCGCTTAGAAGCTCGATTAGTTATGTACCGCAGGATCCTTTTTTATTTCATGGCAGTATCCGGGATAATTTGTCGATGATTGATCCAGAAGCAAGTGAAGGCCAATTGTGGGAGGCGCTGCAATTTTCTTCGGCTGCCGAGTTTGTGCTTAAATTGCCGGATGGTTTGGATACGATTATTGGCGATCGCGGCATTCGGCTGTCGGGGGGGGAGCGCCAGAGGCTCGTTCTTGCAAGGGCTATTTTAAGGAAGCCGTCGATTCTTATTCTTGACGAAGCGACGAGTGCGCTGGACACGATGAACGAGACAAAAATTCAAGAAGCAATTGAGAAGCTGAAAGGTGAAATCACCGTCATTGTCATCGCACATAGATTGACGACGATCCGCAATGCAGATCAAGTCATTGTGCTGGATCAAGGAAAAATCGTACAGTCAGGAGATTTTGTTAAGCTGTCTGCTGATAATAAAGGATTGTTCAGCCGTCTGTTAAGTAATCAAATGCAAGTTGCTACATAGTGGAGGAGGAGGAGCATGGCTAGGCGGATTCTGCATATCGTAAGCGCGATGAATAGAGGAGGCGCTGAAACTTTATTGATGAATGTTTATCGCAATTTGGACCGACAGATGCTGCAGTTTGACTTTGTATCACATCGAGAAGAATGCTGTGATTACGATGAGGAAATTGAAGCTTTGGGCGGAAGGATATATAAAATCAAAAGTTTGGGAAATCAAGGCCCCATTGGCTATATTCATGAATTGAAAAAAATTATGTCAGGCGCTGATTACGCCGCTGTTCATTCCCATATGGATTATCAAAGCGGATTCCCGGCATTGTCGGCTAAGCTGGCTGGCATCCCGATAAGGATCTGTCATTCGCACAGCAGCAGCTGGCCAAAGGGATCAGGCATGAAAGCAGGCTTCATGCTGCGCGCCATGAAAGCGGTAATTCGCTACTCAGCTACAGACTATCGTGCCTGCAGCAACGAGGCAGCTCAGTTTTTATTTGGCTCCTCTTCCAAAACACGATTACTGTATAATGCCATCGATCTTAACGCATATGAGAATACATCTTTACAAACGCGTAATAAGGTGAGACAAGAGCTTAATATTCCAGCAGGCAGTTTAATGATCGGCCATGTAGGGACCTTTTCCACAAGTAAAAACCATCGTTTTCTTTTGCAGTTGTTAAGAGAAATGCTTATGAAAGGAAAAAAAGCAGTGCTAGTGCTCGTCGGCGAGGGTGCGCTTAGACCGGCTATTGAGTTAGAGGCGAGTCAGATGGGGCTGCATGCCAATATTCGCTTTTTGGGAACAAGGGCGGATGTGCCGAGCTTAATGAGCTGTTTTGATGTGTTTGTATTCCCGTCTCAGTTTGAAGGCTTTGGAATTGCAGTTCTCGAAGCACAGGCTGCTGGTACTCCGTGTGTAGTGTCCGATGCGGTGCCTAAACTCACTGATATGGGTTTGGGTCTCATTCAATACATAGGCCTGGATAAAAGCTATGAGCAGTGGAGCGAAAGTATCGATAAGGCATTAGCAAGCACGAAGCCTGACAGGCAAACCATTCATCATAAAATAGGTCAAAAGGGCTTCGATATAAAACAAAATTTAAAGCAATGGCTGCAAATGTATGGTGTGTCATAAGGATAAATAGATTGGAGGCCATATAATGGCAATATTAGTTACGGGTGGGGCCGGTTATATTGGATCCCACACCTGTGTAGAGTTGTTAAATCAAGGTTTTGATATCGTAGTGATCGATAATTTTTCTAACAGTAAGCCAGAAGCATTGGAGCGTGTAAAGCAGCTAAGCAAGCGTAGATTTAAAAGCTACTCGATGAACATTTTGGATTCATGCGGACTGGATCGGATTTTTCAAGAGCATGAGATTGAAGCGGTCATACATTTTGCCGGATTAAAATCAGTCGGTGAATCTGCCAAAATGCCTTTGCAATATTATCATAACAATTTAAATGGCACCTTGCATCTGTGCAGAATGATGGAAAAGCACAATGTAAGAAAGCTTGTGTTCAGTTCATCTGCTACTGTATATGGCCATTCAGAAATTTGCCCGATTAAGGAGCATTTCCCTTTAACCGCCACGAATCCATACGGCAGAACAAAATTGATGACGGAAGAAGTGTTGAGAGATCTATATCAAGCAGATTCTCGCTGGAGCATTGCGTTGCTGCGCTATTTTAATCCTGTAGGCGCCCATAAGAGCGGACGGATCGGCGAGGATCCAAACGGAATACCAAACAATTTGATGCCGTATATTACACAAGTTGCTATAGGTAGACAGGAGAAGCTTACTATATTCGGCGACAGCTATAACACTAAGGATGGAACAGGAGTAAGGGATTATATACATGTAGTAGATTTGGCCCGCGGACATATAAAGGCATTGGAGAAAATCCGCAATAGTACAGGTGTTGATGCCTATAATCTAGGCACAGGAAAAGGGTATAGCGTGCTTGAGATGGTTGCAGCGTTCGAGCAAGCTTCCGGCAGAAATATTCCTTTTTCAATCGCAGATAATAGACCTGGTGATGTGGCTGTTTGCTATGCCAGTCCAGCAAAAGCAAAAGAAATACTAGATTGGGAAGCACAAATTGATATTCAAGAAATGTGCGAAGATGCGTGGCGCTGGCAGCTCCAAAATCCCAATGGTTATGAAAACGAAGATAATCTAGTGACATTACACGCAAGAAGCGCAAATGTCATATGACAATATAGGTATATAGCGCTAAATGTATCACAAATCTATTAAAAAGTAGAAATTATTCGACATAAATTCCGATAATAAACCAATTAAATTAACCATAATTAGACAGCAATTTTAAAAAAGGTGGGCTATAATTCAATTTGAGCGTTTGAATATGAATCAGTGGGAGACTGGGAAGTGCGTCTATTATTTGGGCACCTTAGGCGCATGGAGTCAGTGGTGCAACCGCCCCGATGAGATGGGGGAATTGAGGAGATGTCACGTTTAAACTCGGTATATGAAACTGAATTGGATGTTGAATGGGTCGAATTGATGCTTAGTGCACGCTCAAAGGGGTTTACGGCAGAAGAAGTGAAAACGGTGCTGGCCATTCTGAAGGAGAAGGGCCAGACACTTATACAGGATAACGCTGTTTAGGTATACATAGTTATTCCCTGTTGGATTTCCACTTATTAAACTCGAGGAATTCCTTGAATTGTTCCTTGCTGACTCCAGAAACCATTGCTTCTCTTACTAACTGCTCCCATTCTTGGTCCAGGGTTTCAGCTGCACTTTCATTTGTATCGTCATGTATTAAATCTTCAACAGAAACGTGAAGTACTTCACTTATCTTTTCAAGAAATTGGATGGATGGGTTTTGTTGAAGTCCTCTTTCTATTGAGCTTAAGTAGGATTTTGCGACACCCGCTCGCTGTGAAAGCTCCGTTAATGAAAGTGCATTTTTTTTACGCAGAAGTTGAATTCGTTGTCCGATCATAACAGATGCCTCCATATTATATCATTGCTGGTTATCCTTCATTATAACGAATAATTCAAAGTTGTGAAAGCTAATATCTTTAACTGCGCTGGATTAAAGTTTTAAGCAAACAGAGGCAATCAGCCCTGCAGGAGGAAAATTTTGTATATTGTTCTAACCATTATATCCGTCTTTGCTATCTATTATTTCTTTTTAATATTTCCAACACAATGGTTGAAAATAGAACATATTCATCAGCCGCTAAATACTGGTGTTCGTATATTGCAAATTAGCGATTTGCATGTAGATATGCTGAGAATTTCACCAGCGAAACTTAGGGCAATTATTGAAAGATGCGCACCGGATTATATTATGCTTACAGGAGATTATACATCAAAGTCCAGCAGTATTTCCCGTCTAGAACGGTATTTCAAAACAATAGCTGAAAGTCAAATCCCAGTCTATGCTGTGCTTGGCAATCATGATTATCAAAATGCTCATTTCACTCAGCTGCTCGAGCTATTTGAAAAGCTAGATATTGTTTTACTAAGAAATGAATCACGACAATTAAAAGAAATTCAGCTAGTTGGCATCGATGATTATTCGACAGGGCATAGCAAGGTGTCAGATGCTTTTTCTTCAATAAACACCATACTAGAACGAAACGTAACCGTTCAATCTAAACCCGTCGTTGTCATAACGCATGATCCTAATGTACTAACCACTGTAAAAAATCATTACGATTATATGATGGCAGGTCATTTTCATGGCAAACAATTCAATATCCCATTCTTCTTTCGCTTAAAGCCAAAAGGAGTTTTACCTGCGAAGGGAGTTTATAAAGGGCTTCATAAAATGGAATACGGGATGCTTTATATTTCAAAGGGTATTGGACAAACAGGTTTAAACAATAGATTTATGGTGAGGAGCGAGGTCACGATACATGATTTATAACGGACATCAACAATAGATGCTATCTATTGTTGATGTCCGTATTTTGATTTCGGCACTCAGATTAGCTGCTTTGCATTTGAAAATTATGCTTAAAATTCTTTGGCGTCACCCCATAATTTTCTTTGAATTTCTTTATAAAATAAGCTGAACTGTTGAATCCGACTTTATACGATATTTGTTCGATCGTATCATTCGTTGATAGAATGAGCTCCCGAGCTTTCTCAATTCGTGCGGATGTAATGAAATCTGTGAAATGTATTCCTGTCTCTTCTCGAAACAATTTGCTTAAATAACGCGGGCTTAACAAAATATGCTCAGCTACAGTATCAAGCGATAAGGAAGCGTCTATATTGTCCAAAATATAAGACTTGGCCTTCTCGATAATGGCCGAGTTTTTGTTTTTTTGACGGTCATTCAAGCTATTGCTGCACGCTTCAATAACCTGCAGCAGCCAGCCTTCAAACTGGTTGATATTGCTTATAAATTTAAAATGCTCCAATCGCTCAGTCCCGACAGCTTCTTCTGTCTTTAAATATATGTCCTTTAAATAGCTGCGGAATATGGTGATCATGTCCCGCAGCTTCTGGTGGCAGTGATCAGCTGAAAAATTACCAGCTTGCATAAGCGAGAGGACATTGCTTACTTCCTTTTTTATAATTTGAATATCATTGGTTCTAAGACTTGAAGCCATTCTTTCGACATATTCCTCTGGAATTTCCTCGCTGCTGTTTTCTCTTGCCAAAAGCTCATCTCCATATAAAATCCTTTGTTCCGGCAAAAAATAATGGTATTTCATCAATGCCAATGAATCCTTGTATGATCTATGAAACATTAATGGGTCAGTAACGGGAGAGCCAATCACGGCTACAGCATCTATGTTAAAGCTCGAAGAAATATAGCCGACGGCGTTACGGACCAACGTTACAATAGCATCAAAAGTATCATTTTCTGTACAGGCGAGAGTGCAAATCTGGTTTTCTGCAAGGTCGGTTGCAAGCAACAGTGTATCAGGCGTGCTATTTGTTTCTAGGAAATGAATGAGATCATATTTAATATATTGGCGGCTTTCTATAGAAAGGGTATTCAACATAGGTATATCCAAATGAAAAGTCAGAGAAAGAAAGCTATCGCCTGTAAGCTTCATATTAAGAAGCCTTAATCTTTCATCCAGCTCATTTTGACGGGTGATCGTATTATGCAGCAATCCGGTAATGAGATTATGCTTGATCAAGGGCATATTGGTTTCCAAAGTATCCTTCAGCTTAGAAACTTTAATGGATAAATTATTAATGACATTATCTATAATTTGGTACTCATTATTGGTGTCGATCGGCAATGGCTGATTGCCGAACAGCTGCCGTGTGCCTTGGATAATCGTTTTTAATGGCTGGTAAATATTTTTGGTGAAAAAATTGGACACCAGCAGCCCGATTACGATCGCCAACAAGCAAATTACGATCAAAGTATTTCTTATTGGCGTTGTGCTTTTATAAAATTCATTCACAGGGGTATGGTTGATAATCTTCCACTGCACCCCTGGGATAACAGCATAAGATACTAGTGTTTCAACTCCATCGGCTTGAATAATAAAGTCTTCGTTATCCGATTGAGCATGGAGAATATCTTGGATGTAGGGGTAATCGGCTGTACCATTGAACAAGACAGAATGGTTACTATGTGTGATTAGATTGCCTTCGTCATTAAGCAGATAAAACTGGCTGTTTTCGTAAGGAGCAATAGACTGGATGATGCTGTGAAATGCGCTTTCTTTTAGATGAAAAGCGATGTAGCCTTTCACCTTGTCCTTTTTAGAGGTAAAAGGGTAGGGGCTTACAAAGGTAACAATATCAGACCGGCCGGAGTCGGAATGAACATTGGCAGCTACCTGTCGCGCTTCCATCCATGCTGCTGTTTTTTTAGTTTGCTTTGCTACGCTGAGCCAGCTCAGATCTACCGTTACGTCATCCTTTAAATAAGAAATGCCGGAGGATGAGGAAATGACAATATTATGATCCTCATAATAAATGCCGATTGAATCAAAAAGCTCCGCATTAAAATTAACGATCGCGTTCAACTGCTGATAAACCGCATTTATAGTAGGATGATTACCTTCTATCGGATGGTCGAATAGAAATATGGCGGGATTGTCCTGCCAGGTATCAGCCACCAAATCCAAATAGGTTGCTTCCACTTTTTTTATAATGTTATCTTCAATCGTTTGTTTCAGATGAGCTAATATATGATAATTAACTTTTTCGACCTGCTCATTGAACTTTGTGGAGAAATATAAATAAAAAGTTATGCCAACAAAAATGATGGTGACAGAAATTATGATCGTATAAGAGAAGATAAGCTTGTAAAAAACCGTATTGAACTTATGGAATCGTCTCATTTTTAATACCCCCGTTCCATTGAGCTGCCGAACTCTAATATTGCAAAAAATATTATAGCATGGGGCTTGAAATATTGTAATCGCTTTCAGCAAAAAGCCGTTCCTTTATACTTTTGTGAAATTTTTATATGAATAAAACACAAAAATTCAATCTTTGTGAATGTTTATTATATCTAAATTGCTATGTTCCGCTCATTGTAGAATTACAAAGCGATTGCAAACGAGACAAGTAGAAAGGAGATCGCTCCATGCTTCAACGTACACACAACCGGCATCATAATGATGAGTTTCAGTTGGAATCGGATAGGAAGAAGACAGGTTTTTTTCAAGCGTATGTAAATCAGAAATATTTGGTTCTATTGTTTATCCCTGCTATCATTTATTACATTATTTTTCACTATGTCCCTATGTACGGCTTATTAATTGCATTCAAAAATTACAAATTCAGCCTGGGGATATGGGGCAGCAGTTGGGCGGGCTTGGAACATTTCCGGGATTTATTCGCCTTGGGAAGCTTCTGGGAAGTATTCAGAAATACGCTCATTATTAGTACATACAAGCTAATATTCGGCTTCCCGGCGCCAATCATTTTAGCACTGCTTTTAAATGAAGTAAGAAAGCTGTTTTTTAAAAGAGTGGTGCAAACGATCAGCTACATGCCGCATTTTTTATCATGGGTTGTTATTGCCGGTTTGTTTACTCAGTTCTTATCTCCATCGATAGGTCCAATTAATTTGTTATTACAGTCGATTGGCATTCAGCCGATTTATTTTCTGGCAGAGCCGAGCTGGTTCCGTTCGATATTGGTCGCAACTGATATTTGGAAGGAAATCGGGTGGGGGACGATCATTTATTTGGCCGCTTTGAGCGGAGTTAATCCGGAGCTGTATGAAGCTGCAACTGTAGACGGCGCTAACCGGTTCCACAATATTTGGTATATATCGCTGCCATCGCTGGCTCCGGTTATTACGATTATGTTTATTTTTGCAGTTGGACGAATCGTTAATGACGACTTTGATCAAATATTCAATTTGTACAATGCAGCTGTGTATAACGTAGGCGACGTGCTGAGCACCTACACTTACCGGCGGGGTCTTATTGAAATGGAGTACAGCTTTGCTACAGCCGTAGGTTTATTCAAAAATGTCATTGCCTTCGTTTTGATTGTCATTACTAATGCTGTAAGCAAAAAAATTAACGACTACGGATTGTGGTAGGACCGCATTTGCCTGGAAAGGAGAATATTTTACGATGAATGTCAAAATAAAGGCTTCTAAATGGGATATCGCGTTCGATTGCTTCAACTATACTTTCTTGATATTACTTTGTATATCTACGCTTTATCCGTTTCTTTTTTTGCTAGCAACATCTTTAAGCTCCAGCGAAGCGGCGCTGACGCAGATTCATATATTGCCGTCTAAGTTCACGCTCACCAATTATGCACATGTGCTTCAAAACCAATTTATAGCTTATGGATTTATTAATACACTCACCCGCACGATAATTGGCACAGTTTTAACGGTGATCGCAAGCATATTTACGGCATATCCGCTTTCCAAGAAAAAATTTCCGCACCGCGGGTTCTGGACGGCCTTTATCGTATTCACGATGTTTTTTTCAGGAGGACTTATTCCCAGTTATTTTTTAATTAATAATTTAAAGCTGATGAACTCGATGTGGGCGCTTATTTTGCCTGGTTTAATTCTAACGTTTCAGATGATTATTGCCCGCAATTTTTTTATGTCAATTCCAGAGAGTCTGGAGGAATCAGCGAAGATTGATGGCGCTAATGAAATTAGAATTTTGTTCAGTATTGTCATCCCTTTGTCGATGCCGATCATTGCAACGCTCGGCTTATGGACGGCAGTACATCATTGGAACGCCTGGTTCGACAGTATGATCTACATTTCCGAATCAAAAAAGCAAGTTTTACAGGTCGTATTGCGGCGGATCGTACTGGAAGGAACAGTAGAAATGATGGAAATGGGAGGCGATGAGGATTTGGCGGTTAATCCAGAAACCATTAAGGCGACAACAGTCATGGTCGCAACCCTGCCTATCATTATGGTGTATCCATTCGTGCAAAAATATTTTGTGAAAGGCATCATGATCGGTTCTCTTAAGGGCTAGATTAGGTATTTTTCTTTGTAGATAAACGTTAAATACGTTTTTCTAAAAGAGTCAATTTTCATAATGCTTTTTACGATAATGTGAAATTGACTCTAATATAAGAGTAATTAGATTTGCACAAAAAATATGGGAGGTTAATAGGTTGAGAAAAAACGGATGGTTCATGATGTTGTCGGTTCTGCTTGTATTTGCGGTAGCTCTTTCAGCCTGCGGTGACGGAGGCAAGCAGCCTGAAAAAGCCCCAGCCAGCTCAGATGCGGTTCAGAACAAGGAAACGGAGGGGGAGAAGGGAGAGGTCGATAAGACGAAGCCGGATCCTGATAAAAAGTATCATATTTCCTTTGCACGCTCTCATATCGTGCCGCCTGATAATAATGGGGAGCTAATCAAGTATTTCGGCGAAAAGTTCAACGTGGAGTTTGATGCTTGGAATATTGAGACGAGCAAATGGCATGAAATATTAAACTTGAAATTCGCATCGCGTGAAATTCCGGATTTTATGGATGTAATAGGCTTTGAAGCACTGCAAAAATATGTAAAGCAAGATATTTTGGCTGAAATACCAGTGGATATGCTGAAGGAATATGCACCATTTATTTATGAGGAATTTCTAGAAGCAGCTGTGCCGGACGCTTTAAAATATGGAACGATTGACGGCAAGGTTTACGGCATTCCTATTCCGAATCAAGTTCGCTTCAGAAAGCCGATTGTATGGCGCGGAGATTGGTTGAAAAATGTGGGGATTGACAAAGCTCCTGAGACATTCGAGGAGTTTGAAGCTGCGATGTATAAATTTGCGAATGATGACCCGGATCGCTCGGGCAAAAAGGATACTTATGGCTTATCTCAATCTGGAATGCAAGCCGTATACGGGGCGTTTGGCTACTTGCCGATGATATGGCAGGAAAGGGACGGCAAATTAGTTTACGGCTCCGTGCAGCCTGAAATGAAAGAAGCGCTTGCAACTTTAAGCAGATGGTATAAGGACGGTGTGCTTGATCCTGAGTTTATAACGGGAGAGAATCAAGGCGGCTATTATGCCTTCTCGCACGCCTTTATGAATAACCGGATCGGCTTTACGAGCCTTGGTGATTATTACCACTGGAAGCCTTTAACGTATGAAGGAGATTCTAAATCGGAAATTTATTTGGAGCTGCAAAAAGTGAATCCCGCTGCGTTGGAAACATTGATTCATGGCGTTCCGCCGAAAGGCTCAAATGGTGCAATGGGCGTTCCTGAGCCTAATGCGGTAAGCGGCAATTTTATCGGCTTTGGAAAGCAGCTAGAGGATGAGCCGGATAAAATGGCTAAAATTCTGCAAATTTTAAATGCGCAAAGTGAAGATTATGAGGACTATATGACGAGTATATTCGGCATTAAAGGCAAGCATTGGGACTATGATCCAACCAATGGCTTCCCAGGCTTTATCAATGACAATGATTCCAAGACCGTGGCGCAAATGGGGCTTGTCAGCGGACTGGAGGCGCGAATTTGGACGATTAAACGGGCTCAGCCGAGAATAGACTGGGCGCTTGCCAATCATTTTGATGTCGGCGGAATTTCCAATGCCTTGCTGTCACCGCTGCCTTCGGACGGAAAGTATAAGGAAGAGCTTAAGAAAATTGAAGAGGAATCATTCATTCATATCATTACAGGCGATAAACCGATTGATTATTTCGATGAATTTGTTGAGAAGTGGAGAAAGGCCGGCGGGGAACAATTAGAGAAGGAAGCCAATGAATGGTATCAAAGCATTAACGAATAGTTCATTCAGCAAGTGCAGTCTTAATCATTGAAGGCTGCACTTTTTCTTGAAAGGAGAATACCTATGTCAAAAGCGATAATCAATCCGTCCAGCTCAGACTATGTATTGTATATCAATTGGGATGGTTTTGCTTATGAGTGGTACAGGCTTGTTAATTCTTCCTATGAGGGCACGCCGCATATTAATAGTCTGCTCGAAGACGGCGTTCTTTGTGCACAAGCGCGTACAGGGGTTCCTTCAATTACTGGAGCTATGCAGCAATGCCTGGCTTCGGGGGTTTGGCCTGCGGACACAGGGAATTACTACCGCTTCTTTGATGCGGAGAACAATGTCGTTGTTCAATTTGCCAGAGAAAACAAGACGGAAAATATCGCTGAAGCTGCTGTGCGTCACGGCATTAGCGCTGCTGCGGTAAATGCATGGTATTTTGAAAATAGGGGATTGTTTGAAGGAAATACGCAGCAGCCCTATATTAAAGTGGCGGGTTCCCCTGGGAACTTCGGCCAGCGTGCGGATACGTTAATTAAATTGATTAATGGCGAGCCTGTACGTACTGGGAATTTCTGCTATGTGCCGGATGAATTGCCGAGGTTTATATCTATCTATGCGGATGATATTGACACAATAGCACATAATGCTATCACTCCATACGACTATCTTAGCATCGCAAGTAGCAGACAGGAATGGTATGACAATATAGCCAGGACGATTATGAGAATGGATCAGGATTTGGGGCGGATTATAAGCGCCTTGAAAAATAAAGGCATTTTTGAGCGTACTACCATTCTTTTAACGACAGATCACGGAATGGTGCATTATGGAGCCGAATCGAAGGAGACGGTGAATAATGGACAGCCAGGTGCAATAACCAGCTTGGCTGATCTGGCCGCATCTATCGCTGAGATTGGACTTAAGCATATTGGAAAAAAGTTTCTTGTTGAGATATTGCCTGTTGCCGGGATGAAAGCACATCAACTTACGGATATCGTCATTGTACCTGTTACATTACAAGCACAGATTACATTTGTTAATCCTCTGTGCCATAAGGCTATTCATGATTTTGTGGGTGAAATAAAAGTTAAGAAATACTACGGGGCGCATCTGACAAAAGAAGAGCTGATAAAAGCGGGGTTGCCTGCCAATTATGCCGATCTGCTTATTTCTGCTCGACCTCCCTATCATTTTAGGCCAGATCCAGAGGGGATGAGCGCCGTAGGAGGGAATCACGATTCGCTTGATCCGCAAGTGCAGCATACTTTTACTCTGCTGTCTGGTGCCAATATTGTCAAAGGAGCTGTTTATGAAAAGCCTGTAGCAATCGTTGACATCGCGCCGACACTGGCAAGGCTGCTCGGCTTTGAAGGTCCTTCTCATGCGGTTGGAACAGCGCTCGATGATATTCTGGCAGAGCATTTGCGCGGCCCGCACTTGACTATTCATCCGCTTGCTGAAATTGTGTATGGCGTTAATGTTTCTATATCCGGCAAGACAGCAGCTAGTGCTTCTATAACGATTAATAATAAATATGCCGGTTATTCAGATGAGAATGGGGAATTTTCGTTTATTGCGACCTGTACGACTGGGGTAAACCGATATGTAGTTGAGACCGCTTTCGAAGATAAAACGAGCAAAAAAACAATTTATGTGACATGCAAAAATGCAAATAAATAGAAGCTTTGAGTTAAGGGGGATATAAACATGCTGCTATACATTATTCGCCATGCCGATCCGGACTATGATAACGGGACAATTACACCGGACGGGCATTTGGAAGCCGAAGCTTTGGCTGCTTTACTTGAAAAGCAGGGACTGGATAATATTTACTCTTCTCCGCTCGGACGCGCCGTTCATACGATGGAATATACGGCAAAGCGGTTAAACAAGCCATACGAGCTGCTTGATTGGATGCAAGAAATTACCGGTATGTATCAGGATATAGAAGAAATCGGAACAGTGGCGCCTTTTAATGTGCCGGGAGAATTTATTTTAAATGATGAGCCTTTTCCAACGCATGATAATTGGTCGCAAAATCATTTTTTCCGCAATAATGAACAGCTGATGGCCAAAATTGCTCAAATCAGGCAAGGCTCGGATGACTTGCTGGAAACTCACGGCTATAAGCGAGAGGGCGGGCGATATAAATGCTTGAGGCCCAATAAGCATAAAGTTGCAGTATTTTGCCATGGCGGGCTCGGTTTAACCTGGCTTGCACATTTGCTTCAAATTCCGATTTCGATTGCCTGGTCTTCTTTTTGGCTGGCACCAAGCTCTGTAACGGTTGTACTAATGGACCAAAGAACGGAGAAATGGGCAGTTCCGCGCTGTATTGAGCTGGGAGCAACCTCGCATTTGCACAAAGCCGATCTGCCAGTTAAGCTCAGGGGCATTCCAGCTGATTTGTTTCACGGATAGCCTCTAAATAGCTATTTGCTGTATCGTTTTTGAAATGAAACGATGGGAGAGATAAATCTATGAAAACCTCCGGAAAAACTTTAATCATTTTTTTGATCATGGCAACAATGGCAGCAGGCAGCTTTATGCCGCTTAATGGGAAACAGGACGCTACTTTTATCTATGCAGAAGGAAGCGAATCACCTTCCAAGGTTGTTCATATTACATGGGACGGGTTTTACAATGAGCTTTATGAGCTGGCAAAAACGAAAGGAATAGCAACACCGAATTTGGACAGCCTTGTACATTCGGGTATGAGGCTTGCTAATCATTCGACGACTGTACCCAGCGTGGAAGCTGCCAAGTATAGCACAATGACAGGCGCTTTTCCCAAAACGACAGGTAATACTTATAAATATTTCGATGGCAGTGAAGTGAAGGGACTGGAGAGCAGCGTCAATTTGGCTCAGACGATTACACAAGCTATGCAAAATTTGAAAAAAGCGGTTGTGATTGATGAAGCAGCTGTAAGCGGCGAGGCTGCTGATACGTATATTTATTTTACAAGCACAAAGAAGTTTGCGGACAGTGCCGCAATTGCCGTGCAGCAGCTTGCTGATGCTGGACAACCGGATTATTTGAATATTTATGCTAACGATTTGTATATGCTCAAACGGAACACCCCTATAACAGACAGGGAAACCTATTTGAATGAGCTGCTTGCCACGCTAGTTCAGCTGGACAGCCATTTGGGTTCTCTCCTAAGTGCAGTCAACCAGTACGGTGAGCCTATGAATACGGTATATATCTTAAGCTCTCACAGTGGAGATGCTGTGACAGAAACTAAAAAAATTACCGATATTCATAGCGCTTTGACTAGTGGGGGATTTACATTTAAGGAAGTAAGTGCGGGGAATGCAGCAGGTCCGCATGAACTGGTTCTTATTAAAAACTACGAAGCCAAATATTTGCAATTGCGTTACAACATGCTGGATGCAGAGCGGGAAAATGAGCTCGTTGCGCTGCTGAAAAATGAAAGCTATGTTGAGGAGGTGCTTGTCAGAAGCGATTTAGATTTGCTAGGCGTACATCCAATGTTTGCAGACATAATCATCATTCCGAAGAGCGGTTACAGCTTTTGTCCGGCCAGTGTAGGGGTAAGCAGACCCGATTCCTTTGAAGACTCGGCCAGATTTATATTTGGAGTCATTGCCGGCGCACCGATACAGGCATTGAATAAAACAGGCAGAGTATCTGTTGAAACAAGCATTGCTGATCTGGCGCCAACGATTGCAAGCTTATTGAATATTCCGGCTCCTATTCATGCAGAGGGGAAAAATCTTCTGGCATTAGAAACAGAGGACCGTTATGTTTTATATGTAAATTGGGATGGCTTTGCCTACAATTGGTATGAGCTCGCTAACTCCGTCGAATATGAAGGCACGCCAACGATTAATGGATTGCTGCAAAACGGCGTCCTGTTTAGCGATGCGCGGACCGGTGTGCCGTCTATTACTGGGTCTATGATGCAGGCAGTCGCTTCGGGCGCGTGGCCTGCGGATACCGGAAACAGCTATCGGTATTACGACCAAGAATTAAACCGTATAATTCAGTATGGCAGAGAGAATGTTCTTGAAAATATAGCTGAAGCCGCCGCCAAACGCGGCATAACGATCGTGGGAGTCAATGCATGGTTTTTTGAAGAACGGGGCTTATTTGCGGGAAATCTCTCCCAACCATATATAGAAGCGGCAGGGTTGGGCGGGTTTACGCAGCGTGTAGATGAAATGATCAAAGTCATTAAAGGCGAGCCGGTCCAAACCGGGGGAAAGATGGTCACATTCGCAGAGGTGCCCAAATTTCTCAGCATTTATGGCGATGAAATCGACGGGGCAGGCCATAACGAAGAAAATGTCCGTGATGTTTCAATTGTATCGCATTCGCGGGAAGAATTGATGCGGAGCATGGCTAGCACAGTGATTCATATGGACAGAGAATTGGGACGGCTGGTTCAAGCTTTAAAAGATAGAGGAATATACGAAAAAACGACTATTTTTTTAACTGCAGACCATGGCATGAGTCTTCTAGGGGCGGATGATGAAGCTAGCGCTGCGGCAAGCCCTCCAGCATTGAGCAGTCTTCCGGAGCTTGAAGCGGTGATTGCTAATGCAGGGTATGCGTACAGGGGCGAACCGTTTAAGGTAGAAACCGTATTCCAGGAAGGCAGAGGTGCGAAGACGGATACTGAAATTGTAATCACAACCGTAGGGCTGCAAGCTCAGATTAAGTTTTTAATTCCACTAGAGAAAGTCGCAGTTCATCAAATCATCGAGGACGTGATGGAAAAAGAGTTTTACGGTGCCCATTTATTTCAAGAGGAATTAATAAAGAGAGGAGCGCCGGCACATTTTGCAGATTTGTTGATTTCGCCAAAGCCGCCTTATAATTTCAAAACTGGTGACCCTAACCGGGTTCGCGTAATAAGAGGGCAGCATGATTCGCTTGATGAATCTTCCCAGCATATATTTACTATGATTTCCGGAGAGGCTGTCCAGAAGGGAATTGTGTATGAGAATCAAATACACAATATCGATATTGCTCCAACGATAGCTAGAGTTTTAGGTTTTGATGGACCAGCAGGAGCGACGGGGACTGTTTTGGATGATATATTAATCGACAGCTTGAAAGGACCAGCTTTAACGATCGATGAGCCTTTGTCGGCAGATTTCACGGTATTCGAGAGCTCGATTGACATAGCGGGGCAGACCGAGGCGAGGGCAACTGTAAAAATCAATAGAATAGCTGTTGGCAAAGGGGATGAAGCAGGGCGCTTTTCGGTTACCCAGGCTCTTGTACCGGGGATCAATCGTGTCATTATAGAGGCTGAAGCGGCGGGCAAGCAAACACGCAAGGTCCTGTTTATAACCAGCTTGACGCCTAGACAAGCATTGACTGACAGAATAGCGGAGGCCATAGGGCTAGTTGAAGAGGCCATAGAAGGGGAAGCAGTTGGACAATACAAGCCTGGCTCCAAGGCGATTTTGCAGCAATCGATTCGAGAAGCGGTCATCGTTGAAGAAAACATTCAGGCTGCTAGCGGCCAGATAGATGAAGCTTTGAGTGCGCTCGAAACAGCGCTTGCCGCTTTTCAATTGGGGAAGCGAACAGGAGCCGTACACTTATTTGGTGAAATCATTCTGAATGGCGCTGACAAAGAAGACGTAAAGGTAGTGCTTTCAAATGCGGATAACAGTGAAGCTTATACAGCCGTTTATGGCAATATGTCAGGACAAACAGCGATGGGACGAAAAGGTGTCATGGATGTAGTGGATGCTTATAACAATCCTGTCGACGGCAGGCTGCAATATTATTTCGATGTCCCGCAAGGAGCTTATACAATTTCTATATCAAGCGGCAATAAAGCGGCTGCTAAGGAGATCACAGCAGAGACAGGGACGACTGGACAATTGCCATGGGGAACTTATACCGTTGTGAAAGCAAAAGATATATCGCTTCGAGATGTCTTGCCGGGCAGCGACGAGAAGCCATACGTGATTACAGGTGGTCAATTATCCCGGCAAAATGGCATAAAGGCTTCTGTTATAGTCGCGCCAACCGTGAATCAATCTGCAGGGAAGGTTGTTATTGTGTTTCAGTTATGGAAAGGGAAAAAGCCAACCGGCATCATCGCTGTGGAAAAAGAAATCAATCAACAAGAAAAGGTAACGGCACACTTCAATACTAACGGATCTAACTATAAGGTTAAGGTATATGTTGTGGATAGCTACAGCGGCAGTCTCACGAATGTAGGCCGTAACTTGGCGGAACCGGTTACTTTGGAATAAAGGAATTCTTCTGACAATTCAAGTCTATTAAAATAGTAACGAGGAGCATGCCGCGGCTGCTCCTTTTGTAATTTACGCCGATAGACGCGTTTCATAGTATAATTATAAGTAATCGACAGCTTCGCTAGATGGTCAGTCGTTCCGTTATTACGTCCAAAAGCGTAGTTTTGTGGCGGCAAAGTGACAGACGTTCCGTTATTGATCCATAAATCGCAGAAAGTGCCCCATTTGAAGACGTATAGCGGAATGTG